>NZ_BAFB01000273.1 GCF_000248075.1 Gordonia otitidis NBRC 100426
GCAGCATCTGTGCTTGTGCGTGTGTGTCGGCGGCGGCGGTCTGCCAGGTGGGTGATGGTGTCGGTGGTGGCCGACGTTTCGGCGCGTGTGGTGGCGAGATAATCGCGGAAATCGGCGGCCACATCCGCAGCCCGGTTGACGTGCTCGGGATTAGGGGGCATGCCGGGGGCGGCGTTCAACCGCCACGCCACCCGCCCGGTATCGGGGCCGTCGGTGATGATGCGGGTCGTGAACTGACCAGGGCGCGGACCCACCCGTGAATTGTGCATGTCGCAGGCCGGTGCCAGTTGATCAATATCGGTGCGCCCACCCTGGGCCCAGTCCTTGGCGGCGTGGTGCA
>NZ_BAFB01000272.1 GCF_000248075.1 Gordonia otitidis NBRC 100426
GGCGTCGCCGTCCATGCCGCCGTACTGGCGGCGCCAGTTGTACAACGTCGCGGCCGACACCTCGAGGTCGGCGGCGATCTCCTCACCGGTCTTACCTTCCGCGGCCAACTCATCAGCTCGGCGCAGCTTGCGCACGATGTCCTCGGCCGAGTGACGCTTACGTCCCGCCATGATTCCTATCGTCCCTTCGCGCCCTCATCAGGGCAATCAGGACTCTAGAACCAACCGGACCGGTTCACGGGGGACACGCC
>NZ_BAFB01000271.1 GCF_000248075.1 Gordonia otitidis NBRC 100426
CACTAGCCTGGCGTCTGCGCACGCATGGCGAGCGCCAAGTCCTGTGGCCGCCGCGGGCGGCCGCTTGCTCTATGCGGGCTGCTTCTCCCCGACGACATCGAGCTGCTCGATCACGGGCTCCTCGAAGAGCTCACCCGTTTTCTCACCGAGCGCTTTCGCGACCTCACCCGACAGGTGCGCCTGGCGCCCGTCGTCGTCGGGAAATGCGTCAGAGATCCCGAACGACGAGGGTCCGAATTGTATCGCGAACCACCGGACGGTCTTGGGCTCACCCTCTACGATTGACAGCCCCTGGTTCAAGAAGTCGCGGACTTCTTCCTCCCTGCCGGGCAGTGCTTCGAGGCGCACCAGAAGCGCTTTGCTGACCTTCTATCCTTTGCTCGGTTTTGCGTTCTCTGGGATGGATTAGAACGCCGCTACAGCTGCCTCGGCGACCGTCTGATCCTGCTCGCCGCTACCCCCGCTCACTCCTACCGCCCCGACGACCAGGCCGTCGCGGCGCAGCGGGATGCCGCCAGCGAAGACCATGACCCTGCCATGGTTCGAGTTCTGGATGCCGTAGAACTGCTCGCCGGGCTGAGCATTTTCGGCCAGGTCCTTTGTGGCGATGTCGAAGGCGCGCGCCGTAAAGGCCTTGTTGATCGAGATGTCGACGCTGCCCACCCACGCGTTGTCCATGCGAATGTGGCTAACTAAATTAGCACCCGCGTCGACCACCGCAATGTTGCTCGGCGACCCGATCTCTTCCGCCTTAGCCTGAGCGGCGGCGATCACGCGCTGAGCGTCCTCGAGCGATACGGATTCGAGCCTGATGGTCATGAGTACCTCCTGGTTGTGTGCCACATGCCAATCGGGTCGGCCGATGGGCTAGGGCTGTCTCGCCTAAGTTCGACGTCATGCCGGTGTTTTCGCCGAGCATACCCTGTCGGCTCGCGCTCGCGGAGAACGTCGACGACTTGCTGCCTGCTCTTCAGGGGGTCGCTCCCTGGCTGCGCCGTAGTGACCTCAACGCCGTGCTTGGCACGTGCATGGATCTCGACCGTGGCGTTCCCGACGTGCAAGAGGCGGTGGTGTCCAACGCGCGCATTCGCTTCTCTCGCCGCGGACACGAGGTCACAATCGATCAGGCCCGACAACTTGTTGCGATCTGCTTGCAGTACCTCGACCGGTGGCACGGTGACTATGCCTTCGACGAGCGCGACCTTTCAGGGATCGGTCACCGGTACGCTGCGCTGGCGCACCGTCGCGCGGTACGCGCAGAGAAGGGCCGGTTCGCGGGCAACGCTACGTCTCAAGATCGGAGAGGCAGCGCAAATCTCGCTTCAGGCTGCGGTCCTGATATCGGCTGGTGGGCCAGTACGGAACTCGCGGTGACATGGTGGTTCACGAGTCGCGACCCTCCAACGCCGAGAGTGGTCTGGCGGCGCTCACCGAGGTGCCTACTCCGACGGACGCGTTCTACGTTCGCGGACACGGCAAGGTGCCAGAGGTGGATCCCGCAGTGACGGATCCCGCTGCGGCACCTCCGCGTACCAATCCTCACGATGAAGACACCCCATGACAAGGTGGTTGAGACTGTGACTGCTGTCCAGCCGCGACTCTTGGGTTGACCCAGGGCGGGCTGCCGTTGTCCTCGACGAGGAGACGTTTACCCATTGAGTGCGTCCGTACTGGGGTCAGGCGAACTATCGCAGGGCTTCGCCGAGGCGAGCGGCGGGCGTGAGGTCGGCGGCGAGACCGCCGCCGGTCGCAGCCCGGGCAAGAGCGCGACCCAGCGCAGGTGCCTGCTTGAACAGATTGTGACCGGCCACAAAAATGACAGAGCCTGCCTCCCACACGGCCACCCCGTCCTCGCTCCATGGGAGGTCGGTCACCCAGCAGTGAAGAAAGTCGCGCGGCTCTGGGTGGAGACCGGGCAGCGCCCGTGTCACGTATTCGCGCGCGCGTTCGTCCAGCGATCGAATCGCCGCAGGGTCGATGAACGTTCCGTCGTCGCGGACGCCGACGGTTTCGCTGAGTCCGACCGAATAACTGCTGTTGCCCGGTAGCGGCGTCGCGTACACGCCGACTTCGCCGAAGACGCCGCTGCTGTCCTGCAGGCACGCGACTCGTGCCGGGGCGGCGGCTTTCACGTCGAAGGTCAGCCGGACGTGTGCGGCAAGGCGAACCGGCAGCGACAGGCCGACGCTGCGGGCCAGGCGGGCGGTTTCGCGGCCGGCGCACACGACCACCTTGGAGTAGACAGCCCGGTCGGTGACGCTGCGCACCTCGACCGTCCCATCGGCACGGGGATCGATGGAGATGGCCTCTGCGGTGGTGACGGCATCTGCGAGGGCACCCGCGAGTGCCGTGATCGCGGTGCGGGTGCGGATCGCGCCGCCCGACTCGTCGAGCACCGCTGGCCCCGAGTACCCAGCGAGCAGCGGCATTCGCTGGGCGAGCTCGGCTGCATCGATCTCGTGCGCTTCCACGCCGCCGACCTGGTCGAGCACCCGCAGCCGCGCCAGGGCGCTCTCGCCGATCGCCACGACACCGTCTGATGAGACCAGCTCGACGTCGAAGTGTTCGGCCCACTCATCCCATACGCCGCGGCTTTCGCGCGCGAAAGCGACGAGTCGCGGGTCGTCGTGGGCATGCCGGAAGATCCGCGACTCGCCCGCGGACTGACCCGTTCCGGGCAGACCGGCCTCGTACAAGCGCACCGGCACGCCCTGCTCCCGCAGCGCGTACGCCGTCGACAGACCGACGATCCCGCCCCCGATCACTGCTACCTCGGGTGAACACGTCGGGGCAACGTCGTCGTCAGTTCCTGTCATCGCGGTTCCTCGATCTGTTAGGGATGGGCGATAGGCCGCAAGAGAAGGGGCCGCTGCCACGACGTCAACGGGCTGTGTCAGCCCGAAGTCACCGCGCGCAGCGGCCCCTCATGTCGGGGTCAGTACTCCCGGTCTGTGGTGTCAGGCGGGGAGCTTGGAAGCCAGGACGTCGAGCTTCTCGATCGTGGGTTCGGAGAACAACGCGCCGGCGTTCTCGCCGAGCGCTACCGCCACGGGTCCGGACAGGTGGGCATCACGTCCGGCGTCGTCCGGAAAGACGTCGAAGATGCCGAACGAGGTCGGCCCGAGGCGGATCGCGAACCACGCGGTGGTGGCCTGCTCTCCCTCGACAAGCGCACGGCCGCTGTCGAGGAAGTCCTTCACCTCGTCCTCCTTGCCGGGCAACGCGTCGAACCTGACCAGCAATCCCTTGGTCACACTCATGATGTCTCCTATTCCTTTGTCGTGGTGCCGGCGAGTTGGGACACGAGCGCGTCGCAGAACGCCGACAGGTCGTCGGGCGAGCGGCTGGTGATGAGATTCTTGTCGACCACGACCTCCTGGTCGACGACGTTCGCGCCGGCGTTGCGCAGGTCCGTGCGGATGCTCGGGAAGGACGTCAGGGTGCGACCGGTGGCCACGCCGGCCTCGATCAACGTCCAAGGCCCGTGACAGATCGCCGCCACTGGCTTGCCACTCTCGACGAAGTCGCGGACGAACGCGACAGCGTCCTCGTCGACCCGGAGCTGGTCGGGGTTCACCGTCCCGCCCGGAAGCACCAAGGCGTCGTAGTCGCCCATCGAGGCGTCGGCGACCAGCCCGTCGACGGTGAACGTGCCCGCTTCATCCAGGTCGTTCTTACGGGCCTTGATCTCGCCGTCGTGGATCGACAGGACCTCGGTCCGGGCGCCGGCCCTGTCCAGTGCCTCGCGGGGTTGCTCGAGCTCGACGCGTTCGACCCCGTCCGCGGCGAGGATCGCGACTCTCCTGCCCTGCAGATCTGCTGCCATGTCAGTTCGCCTTCTTTCCGCTGGACATACCTGGCTTGATGACGACCTTGGTCCAGCCCTCGGACCGGGCGTCGAAGTTCCTGTAGGCGTCGGCGGCCTCTTCCAGCGAGATCTCGTGGGAGACGATCCAGGACGGCTTCGCCTTGTCAGCCGCGATCAGGTCCCGGAGCCGGCGGTTGTACTTCTTGACCGGGGCTTGACCGTTGCCCATGGTCTGCCCCTTGAACCAGTGGGTGCCGAAGTCGATGGCCGCCTTGCCCTGCTTGGCCAAGTCGTTCTCGGCACCCGGATCCTGGGGGACGAACACGCCGACGGTGCCGATCCCGCCGGTGAAGCGCACCGCGTTGATGAGCATGTTCAAGGTGGCCGCCGTGTCTTCGTTGCCCTGAGGATCATGGGCCTGATAGCCCACGCACTCGCAGCCACGGTCGGCTCCGAGCCCCATCGTCTCGTCCAGCACCGCCTGCACCGGGTCGGTCTTGGAGTCGTCGATGGCGATTGCTCCGATCTGCTCGGCCAGCGCGAGTCGGTCGGGGTGGCGATCGACCACCATGACCTTCGCGGCCCCCTTGATCGTCGCGGACAGGGCAGCCATCAGCCCCACCGGTCCGGCCCCGGCGATCACGACGCTGTCGCCCGGGATCACGCCGGCCATCTCGGTGGCGTGGTAACCGGTGGGGAAGATGTCGGAGAGCATGACGTAGTCGTTCTCCTTCTCCTGCGCATCCTCACCCAGGCGCAGCGCGTTGTGGTCGCCGAAGGGGACCCGGAGCAGCTCCGCTTGGCCTCCGCCGTACGGGCCCATGTCCGCAAATCCGTATGCCGCACCGGCGGCGGACGGGTCAGGCTGCGTGGTCAGGCAGTAATTCGTGAGACCGCGCTCGCAGTTCTTGCAGAACCCACACGAGATGTTGAAGGGCAGCACGACCCGGTCGCCCACCTTGACCTTCTCCACGCCCTGACCGACCTCCACCACCTCCCCCATGTTCTCGTGGCCGAACGTGCGGCCCTGCTCGAAGGAGGTCCGGCCCTCATACATGTGCAGGTCCGAGCCGCAGATATTGGTCGTTGTCACCTTGACCAGCACATCGGTGGGACGTTCGATCTTCGCGTCCGGAACATCCGTGACCGCGACATCTCTGGGCCCCTGATAGACGACAGCCTTCATGGCGAGTCTCCAAATGGTTGTACTTGGCAAACCTCTGACTTCCTCACACTCACACTGGGACGATGCCGCGTCAAGTGAAGAATCGCTATCTACGGGCCGCAGCGTTCTCCGCATTCGCTGTTGCCATGACCGTCGGCACCGTGATCGCCTACCGCTAGTGTCCTGAGTCATTAATTGTCATTCGGTTGATAGACTGGGGAATGGCAACCCGGGGTCCGCGAGCACTTGACGAGAAGACCCAGATCCAAGCTCTCGATCGCACCCAGCCGATCTTTCCCATGCTCCCGGGCACCCCGCAACGGGCCAGCCACGACTACGTGCGCAACGGCACCTCCAGCCTGTACGCGGCGTTGGACATCGCGTCGGGAAAAGTC
>NZ_BAFB01000270.1 GCF_000248075.1 Gordonia otitidis NBRC 100426
CCGACACCGCCACTCGGCACTGGGCTACCAGACCCCGGCCGAGTACAGTGCCGGATGCACCCACCGGCATCACCCCGTGGGCTGCGAGATCGACTGATCAACTGCAAGTTAGGAACTGGCTCTAGAACTGACTGGACCGGTTATCGGGGACCTGCCATTGT
>NZ_BAFB01000269.1 GCF_000248075.1 Gordonia otitidis NBRC 100426
TGGTTGTGGTCGTCTTTGAAGTCGGCGATGACTACACGGGCCTCGAGCAACGTCGGCCAGCAGTTGCGGTTGAGGCATTCGTCGCGCAGCCGGTTGTTGAACGACTCGATAAACCCG
>NZ_BAFB01000268.1 GCF_000248075.1 Gordonia otitidis NBRC 100426
TGCTGTCGGCGCGAAAGCTGGCGTGCCCTCAACAGGCCTGGGGTGCAGAAACTAGGGGAAGAAATCCCTCCCCTAGTTTCGATCCTTTCCGCGGGAAACTTCGCGGGGAAACGTTGAAAACCCGGGGAAGAACCCCGCCATCGACTCTTCCCCCACTTTTTGCACCGCCCCCGGTGCCGTCGGCGCGAAACCCGGTGCCGTCGGCGCGAAACCCGGTGCCGTCGGCGGGCCCGGCGGACCACCCGAGCCGCGGGGTCAGTCAGACCCCGACCTCGCGGCCAGTACGGCCTCGTAGATGTCCCGCCGCGAGACGCCCGTCCCCTCGGTGACCTGCGCGCAGGCCTCCTTGAGACGTAAGCCCCCGGCGACGAGCTGTTCTGCCTGCTCGACGAGGTCGTCGACGGCGGGAACCCGGCGTTCGCCTGGCGCAAGGACGACGGTGATCTCGCCGCGCACACCCTGCGCCGACCACTCGGCGAGTTCGGTGAGCCGACCCCGACGTATTTCCTCGTAGGTCTTCGTCAGTTCCCGACAGACCGCGGCCTCACGGTCGGGGCCGAGTACTTCGACCGCGTCGGCGAGCGTGTCGGCGAGGCGGTGCGGTGAATCGAAGAAGACGACGGTGCGCGGTTCGTCGACGAGCTGGCCGAGCCAGTCGAGTCGCGCCTGACGCTTGCGTGGCGCGAATCCTTCGAAACAGAACCGGTCGGACGGCAGGCCCGACACCGCGAGCGCCGTCGTCACCGCGGACGGACCCGGCAGGGCGGTGACACGCAGACCCGCCGCGGCGCAGGCGGCGACGATCTTGTGTCCTGGGTCGCTGACCGACGGCATGCCTGCGTCGGTCACCAGCAGCACGGTGCGACCCTCGCGGACGGCGTCGAGCAGCGCGGGCGTGCGTGCGGCCTCGACCTGGTCGTAGTAGCTGACGACGCTGCCGGTGATCGTCACGCCGAGCGACTGTGCCAGCGCACGGGTGCGTCGTGTGTCCTCTGCTGCCACGATGTCGGCGGTCTCGAGCGCCTGTCGCAGACGCGTCGAGGCGTCGTCGACCTGACCCATCGGGGTCGCGGCGAGGACGAGTCGTCCACTCGTCGCGCCGGTGTCGGTCGCCTCGGGAGCGGGATTCATGCGAATCACTGTACGAGCGGGACATTACGATGGGCCGAGTGACCATCGTCGACGGACCCGTAGCTGCGCCCGCCGCCGATCCGACGCCCCTTCGGGGACGCATGATGCAGGTGGCTGCACTGCGTTCGACGCGTGTGCGTCCCGATCCAGAGATCGAGGTACCGCTGTTCGGGGCGCCCGACCGCAGGCGGGGACTGATCGTCGGGTTGATCATCACCCTGGTCGCCGTGGCCACACGTTTCTGGGGCCTGACCCACCCCACCGATCAGGGCACGCCCGTCTTCGACGAGAAGCACTACGTGCCGCAGGGCTGGCAGGTACTGACCGGCGGCAACTGGATCGAGGACAATCCGGCGTACGGCCTGGTCGTGCACCCGCCCGTGGGCAAATGGTTGCTGGCGGCGGGCGAGTGGATGTTCGGATACACGCCGCTCGGGTGGCGGGTGATGTCCGCTCTCGCCGGTGTGGCGATCGTGGTGATGATCTACCGCGTCGTGCGCCGGATGGCGCGTTCGACGCTGGTCGGGGCGATCGCCGCGGTCTTCGCGATCTGCGACGGCGTGCTGTTCGTGCAGTCACGCATGGGAATGCTCGACATCTTCCAGTGCCTGTTCGTGGTCGCCGCGTTCACCGCGATCATCGCCGACCGCGACCAGGTGCGCGAGCGCATGTTCACCGTCTACCTCGACGGTCGGATCAACGACTCGCCCTTCGGCCCTCGCCTGGGTTTCCGGTGGTACCGCTTCACTGCGGGAGTGATGCTCGGCCTGACATGCGCGACAAAATGGTCGGGCATCTATTACGTCATCTTCTTCGGGCTGCTGGTGATCGGATTCGACGTCGCAGCCCGCAAGGCCTATCACGTTCGACGCCCCTGGGTCGGCGCTCTGGTCCGCGACGCCGTGCCCGGCGTCGCGAGTCTCGTCGTCATGCCGATCGCCATCTACTTCGCGAGTTTCGTGCCGTGGTTCACCAGTGAGACCTCGGTCTATCGCTACCAGGTCGGCAACACCATCGGCACCGATGGGCCGTTCGCCTGGGTGCCCGGTGCGTGGCGTTCGCTCTGGTACTACGAGGCGGGTGTTCTCAAATTCCACGCGGGCCTGACGAACTCCGCGGGTAATCATCACCCGTGGGAATCCAAGCCGTGGACCTGGCCGATGAGTCTGCGGCCGATGCTGTACGCCCTCGAGAACGGCCCCGACCAGTGCGGCGGCGGCCAGTGTGTACGGGCGCAGATGCTGATCGGGTCGCCCGCCATGTGGTGGTTGGCGATACCGATGCTGCTGTGGGGATTGTGGGCCTGGTTGGTCCGACGTGACTGGCGCTACGCCGCCGTCGTCGTCGGCTACGCAGCGGGATTTCTGCCATGGTTCGGAGATCTGGACCGCCAGATGTACTTCTTCTATGCGACCGTCCTCGCGCCGTTCCTGGTGATGGGTCTGGCCCTGTGTTGCGGCGACGTGCTCCGTGCGACCAGGTCGTCTCCGTGCAAGCCACGACCCGAACGCCAGACCCTCGGCATCATCGTCGTCGCGATCTATATCGGGTTGGTCGTCGCGAACTTCGCCTGGCTGTGGCCCATCCTCACCGCAAGTCCGATCTCCCCCGAGCAGTGGCATCAGCAGATCTGGCTGCCCAGCTGGGGCTGAGGCCGCATGGCAGACACGGCGTCAGGAACTCCAGGATGTCGTTGACGACCCCGCCGCCCTGCGACAGACAGCCGATTGCGCGGTCTCGCACCTTGCTGTCGATACCGCTGGAGATACTTACGGTTTCACTTCATGATTCGTCAGCCGACCGAGCGTCGGACCAGGTCGACGATCGTCGCGTCGTCGATCCCCATGGCGCGCAACGCAGCGACGTGCTCGACAGTGGCGCGCTGCGCGTCGTCGAGTGTGGTGTTCGAGCCCGCCCGGATGAACGAACCCCGACGCCCCCTGGTCTCGATGATTCCCGCGGCTTCGAGTTCGCGGTAGCTGCGGGCAACGGTGTTCGGGGCCAGGTCGAGATCGGCCGCCAGTGCGCGCACCGTCGGAAGTCGTTCCCCGACAAGTAGTTCACCACGCGACACGAGGTCGATGACGCCCACGCGGATCTGCTCGAATGGTGCGCGATCGGCGTCGGGGTCGATACGAAGTCTCGCGGCGAGTTCCATCGTCGACCTCAGAGCAGATCCCGCGACAGTGGGCACGACATACACCGCGGCCCACCGCGGCCCGACCCGAGTTCACGGCCTTCGATCTCGATGACCTCGATCCCCGAATCCATCAGACGCCGGTTGGTCTCGACGTTGCGGTTGTAGGAGACGACGACGCCCGGCTCGATCGCCAGCGTGTTGTTGCCGTCGTCCCACTGTTCGCGTTCGGCGGTCACCGGGTCCAGGCCGGTGTCGATCACACGCAGTTTGTCGATACCCATTGCCTCCGCGGCGGCCTCGACGAACGGTTCGGCGCCCGTGACCTTCACATCACCGTCGCCGAGATCGCGCAGCGTGAATGCCGACATCGAGTCGCGGATGTTCGGGTACATCACCACCGCGTCGGCGTCGACCATCGTGCAGACGGTGTCGAGGTGCATGAATGCGCGCTGCTGTTCGATCGGGACGGCGAGAGCGGTGTGTGCCAGGCCGTCGGCGAACAGACTGCGGGCGAGGGCTTCTGCACCGGCAGGGGTTGTCCGCTCGCCGACTCCGACTGCGACGACGCCGGGTGCCAGCAACAGCACGTCGCCACCCTCGACGGGCGCGACCTGCGACTCGTACGCGCGTCGCGCACCGTTGAACATCGGGTGGTGGGCGTAGATCAGATCGGTCAGCGACGTCTCGCGCACCCGCGCGGGCAGGGCGAGCGAGGTGATGGCGAAACGCGGGCCGATCCAGAACGAGCTGTCGCGGGTGAACAACAGGTTCGGTAGGGGCGCGATCGCGAACTCAGGACCGTAGTGCATCCGACGCACCAACGACGACGCCTCGGCCGTCGGACTCAGCGGCAGTTCGTCGAATGTCATGCCGGCGGTCAGGATGTCGGCGAGTTCCGCCGCGGCCAGCCCACGGAGATAGCCTGCTAGTTCCTCGGCCAGGTGCGGCCCGAGCAGTCGGGAGTTGACGGCCGCTGCGATCCCCTGGATGCGCGCGGCCCCGCTGTGCTCGAGCGTCTCGGTGAGCAGATCGCCGAGCAGGAAGACGTCGACGCCGCGCTCGGTGAGTGCGGCGGCGAACTCGTCGTGCTCCTCCTGAGCGCGCGCGACCCAGGGCAGCCCGTCGAAGAGTAGTTGATCGCTGTTGCGTGGCGTGAGGCGAAGCAGTTCGTCGCCGGGGCGATGTAACATCACCGCCCGAAGGCGGCCGACCTCGGTGTTGGAGCCGAGTGTGTAATCACCGCTGGCAGTCGACGCAGGCATGGGACAAATCTAGTCGTCCGGAAACCCGGACGCTCGGCACGGAGCGCGCGCGTGCTCACGGACTGTCGGGTTCGGCCTGGTCGGTCGGGTGCAGACGTGGCGCCTCGCCCACGACCTCTGGCGCGGTCTCGCGCGCGAACAGCCACGCCACGAAGGCGACTGCGGCGACCGCTCCGGTCAACACGAAGGCCGGACCGAAGCCCACGCTTCCCGCGACGAATCCGACGACGATCGGCCCCGTCACCGCCCCGAGGTCAGACGACATGCTGTAGGCGGCGAGCGCCGATCCGCCCTGCCGTCGCGCACCGAGAACGTCGGCGAGCGCGGCCTGATGGGTCGGCGCGAACAGGCCTGACCCGACACCCGCGAACAGCGACAACACAAGTGCGGCGACGATGTTCGGCGAGAAGCCGAGCAGCGCCGTCGAGATCGCCATGATCGCCAGGCCGGGAAGCATCACGGGTCGACGGCCGAGTCGGTCGGACATCCTGCCCGCCACCAGGATCGCGGCGACGTTTCCCGCGGCGTAGACGGCGAGGACGACACCGGTCATCGCGGCCGATTGGTCGAGCCCCTCTGTGATGAACAGTGGCACCACCGCTACTCGCACACCCATCGAGGCCCAGCCCTGAGTGAAGTTCGACGCGATGATCGCGCGATAAGCGCTGTCACGCAAGGCGGCACGCAACGACATCGCACTGCGCTGCGGAGCGTCGGACGTCACCGGTTCAGCCGTGTCGCGCAACTGTGTTGCGACGACCGCCGAGGCGACGAGCAGGGCGATCGCGTACACGACGAACGGCATCCGCAGACCGAAGCCGACCAGCGCACTGCCGATCAGCGGTCCGGTGATGTTGCCGATCAGAAAGCCCGCGGAGAAGAATCCCGACACGCGGCCGCGGATCTCGTTGGGCGACAGCCTGATCAGCAGTGCCATCGCCGACACAGTGAACATCGTCGAACCGATCCCACCTGCGCCGCGGAACAGGAGGAGTTGGATGTAGTTCTGCGCGAACGCGCAGGCGAGCGTGCTGGCCGCGACGATGAGGAGACCGGTCAGGTAGATCCGACGCTCACCGAGGATGGTGACCAGGCGCCCGGTGGCGGGGGCGAAGATCAATCGCATCACCGCGAACGCGGACACGACCGCCGACACAGCGGTGTAGCCGACATCGAAACTGCGGGCGAAAGTCGGCAGGGCCGGCGCGATGAGACCGAACCCGAGTGCGATGACCACGTTGGCGGACAACAACACCCAGATTCCGCGGGGAATCTGCTTCACCCGATCACGGCTCCTCGGGCAGTTTGTCGAGCGCCTCGGCGGTCAGGGAGCGCCCCAGTTCGATCATCTCCGTGGCCTTGTGGAAATCCAAGGTACGCACGGCCTTCCGCGGCACCCGGATCAGGATGTCCGGAGGATAGCCAGCGATCTGATAGCGGGTGAGCGCGATCGACATGATGTCGAGGGAACGCAGAAGGATCTCGATCCTGCCCATCGGAGCGGCCCTGGCGGCATCGTCGTCGGCATCTGCGCTCGGCGGCTGCGCCTCGTCGTCTGCCGATTCGTCCGCGGTCGTCGACTCGTGCGCGGTGACATCGGCTTCGACGCCGAAGCGCTCCCGTACCGACCGCACCCAGTCGTTCTCGAGGAGCGGGGTGATGTTCCGACGAATCACACCCTTTGTCTTCGGGGCACGACTGGCACCGTGTTCGGCTCCGTCGTCGGCGTCGAGCACGACGCCGATTGTCACATCGCTGCTGACCGCGGAAGTGGGCGCTACGGGCAATGGGTCGAGGATTCCGCCGTCTGCGAGCAGCCGACCGTCGACCTCGTGAGGTCGGATCACGCCGGGTATGGCGATCGAGGCACGGATGGCGTCGACCAGACTGCCCTTCTGGAACCACACGGGTCGTCCGGCCGCGAGGTCGGTGGCGACCGCGGTGAACGGGACGTCGAGGTCTTCTATCGTGGTTTCGCCGAGGATCTCCCGGACCCGGGCGAGGATGCGTTCGGCACCGATCATCCCGCCCGGTTTGGACAGTGAGACGTCGAGCAACCGCATGACGTCGAGCTGTGAGAGCCCGCTGATCCAGTCGACATAGTCGTCGAGACGCCCGGCGCAGTACAGACCACCGACAAGCGCCCCCATCGACGATCCGGCGACGCTCACGATCTCGTACCCGCGGGCGTCGAGCTCGTTCATGACCCCGATGTGCGCGTAGCCGCGAGCTCCCCCACTGCCCAGAGCGAGGGCCACGCGAGACGGTCTGGCCATGGTGTTCAGCCTATCGATCCGGTTGGCCGTCGTATGGACACACTCTCTGACAGACGCTCACTCGATCGGCAGCCGTCGAGGGCCCGCGCCCTGACGGTTGAGTTCGTCGCCGGGATTCAGGAGGTGGCATGCCCCGAGTGAGAGGCATCCGCACCCGACACAGGAGCCGATCATGTCGCGCATGGTCTCGAGGAGCTCGATCCGGTGATTGATGTCGGCGATCCAGCGCTGCGACGCGGCCTCCCACATCGCGCGGGAGGGCGACTCGTGATCACCGAGTTCGGCGAACACCTCACCGATCACGGCGAGCGGAATCCCCGCAGCCTGCGACGCGCGGATGAACGCCACCCGACGCAGCATCGCACGGTGGTATCGACGCTGGTTGCCGGGCGTACGGCGCGAGAAGATCAGGCCCTGGTCCTCGTAGAATCTGACGGCCGAGGGAGCGATACCAGCACGCTGGGCCAGTTCTCCGACGGACAGTTCGATCTTCTTCAAGCCCATATGACGACAATAGGCGACCTCAAGTTCACTTGAAGTCGCCTATGTCGGTGATCTCGACGAGCTCGATCAGCGGGTGATGCGCCGAGTGACGACCCAGCGCGGTCGATCAGCTACGGACGACCATCACAGGGGCGTCGGCCTCGCGGAGCACCTTCTGACTCGTCGAGCCCAACAGCAAGCCCTTGAAGCCACCGCGACCGCGGCTACCGACCACGATCAGCGCCGCCTTGTCGCCTGCGGCATCGAGCACGGCCTTGGCCGGGTCTTCGGGGATCACCTTGCGTTCGATCGTGACGTCCGGGTAATCCGATGCGAAGCCCGCGAGTCGCTCGGCGAGCGCCTCTACCGCGTCCTGCGACATCCGGCTGACCTCGTCGGGATCGATGCCGTAACCGTGCAGTGCGTCGACGTCGAGCGGGGTCCAGGTGTGTACTGCGACGAGCGGGACGTTACGCAGCGATGCCTGCCGGAACGCCTCCTTCACCGCGGCATCACTCACCGGCGAATCGTCGATACCCACGACGACCGGACCGTCGACGTTGCCCTCGCCGTCGATCACGACGACGCGACCGTGATGGTGCGCTGCGACGGTGATGCTGACGGAGCCGAGGAACAGACCTCTCACGCTGCCGAGCTTCCGCGTGCCGACAACGATCATCGACGCGTCCTTACCAAGCTCGAGGAGCACGCGCGCGGCGTCGCCGTCGACGATGGACGTGTGCACGGTGACGTCGGAGGCTACCTCTTTGGCGACGGACGCGGCACTGTGCACCGCGTCGGTGGCGTCCTGTCGGATCGCATCGATCACGTCCTGCGGGATGATGAGTCCCGGCGCGTAGTCACTGGTGCTCGCGTCGTAGACGCCGACCAGCTTCAGGTCGAGGTGCTCGAGCTGTGCTTCCTTGGCAGCCCACCGAACCGCGGCCGTTGCCGCCTCGGAACCATCAACGCCGACGAGAATCGCGTTCATCTGTACTCCAACTCCTCACAACTGTCTCCGTCACTTATCCTCACCTTCCATCGTGCCCGTCAACCGATGCGAGGGCAATGGAAGAAGGTCCCGATCACGCCGGAGATGCCCGACTCGGCGACGTGCAGATATGACGTGCAGATGTACGGTGGGTGAATCACCGCCTGTACCCCGAACAATCACCCGCACTGCCCGAACCGATTGGCGCTGACCCCACGATGACTGGACCACAAGACAATTCGCCGGACGATCGCCCCGACCATCCGGAGCACGAATCGGTCGGCGGACCGTCCCCGTCCGAGCCGAGTGACTTTCGTCGCGCGGTGACTTCGGTGGTCGTCGTCGTGTTCTTCGCAGTCGCAATCGTGTTGGTCGCGGCGGCGTCGTCCGGTGCACTCCAGACCTTGCTGCTCATTCTCGCGCCGCTCGTGGTGCTGATCGCGGGACTCGTGACAGCGGTACGTACGTACAGGGTCTGGCGCGCGGGCGGCCGCTGGCAGATCTGGCAGGGTGCGATGTGGTTCGAACTCGCCTTCTTCATCATCGTGCTGTTCAGCACCGCGCCCCTGCTGGTGGACTGAGGTACGCATCACCGCGCTGTGGTGACACGAATCAGTCAGTGCGAAAACGACTCTCCCGTTTCCACGAGCAGTTCCACGACCAGCGACAGCTGACATCACAATCACTGCTGCCACAACCGCCGGCGCCCCGCCACCTGTTCTGGTGGCGGGTGGTGGGGTGGCCCGTGGCCGGGACGTGCAGGCAGGGCTGGTCAGGCGGCGTCGGATAGCGGCGGGTCGATGCCGCCGGGTGGTTCTCCGTCGGGTGGATCGTGGCCGGGTGGTGGGTCGGGGTCGGGGTCGGGGTCGAGCCGGCGGGGTGGGTTCCAGGTGATGTCGACGCGGCGGTCACCCGCGCGCTCGGGTGCGGTGTCGAGCAGTGCGGTCAGGAGCCGGTGATCGACGATGCTGATCGAGTAAGGCGTCGGCGGGTTGCCGGGATCGTCACGCCACTCGCCCCGACCGGCCCACGCGGTCACGTCGACGCGGCCGACGCCCTCCCCTGCAGCACCACCACCAGCATCTGCACCTGCACCCGCAGCATCTGTCCCTACACCTGCATCGACAACCTGACCTGCACCTGCACCTGCACCATCTGTGCTTGTGCGTGTGTGTCGGCGGCGGCGGTCTGCCAGGTGGGTGATGGTCCCGGTGGTGGCCGACGTTTCGGCGCGCGTGGTGGCGAGATAATCGCGGAAGTCGGCGGCCACATCCGCAGCCCGGTTGATGTGTTCAGGATTCGGCGGCATACCGGGGGCGGCGTTCAACCGCCACGCCACCCGACCCGTATCCGGGCCGTCGGTGATGATGCGGGTCGTGAACTGACCCGGCTTGGATCCGACGCGACGGTTGTGCACATCGCACGCCGGTGCCAACTGGTCGATATCGGTGCACCCACCAGCAGCCCAGTCCTTGGCGGCGTGGTGCATCGCCACCCGCGACGCCGGCTGAGTACAGCCAGGGGCTGAACACACGCCGCCACCCTCGGCAGCGAACAACGCCAACCGCTGCCCTGGCGAAGCGAGTCGTTTCGACCGCCCCAGATACAGCGGCACGCTGGTGTGCTCGGCGAAGACCGCCAGGAATGGTTGCACCCCGCTCGTCGAGTGGGTGGCCATCGAGATCAGATCAGCGATCGGAAGCAGGGTGCCCGACGCGGTCCGCGCCACCCCGGCCTGCGCCTCCAACTCAGCCAGTGTGGTGGTGGCGATGACCTGGATCGGCAACCCCCGATGCGACGTGCCGAGCATCCCAGTCTCCAGCACCTGCGACAGCAACGCTGACACGGCGTCATGATTGCGTTGGGCTTGCGACCGCTGATCACGCGCGGCGGCCTCGGCGACCT
>NZ_BAFB01000267.1 GCF_000248075.1 Gordonia otitidis NBRC 100426
CGTCCAACACCACATCCAGGCGGGCGCGGGTCGCCGGATCAAGATCAGCAGTCAACCGCGACATCAGATCCGCACCCTGCCGGTTCACCCACAACCGGCGACG
>NZ_BAFB01000266.1 GCF_000248075.1 Gordonia otitidis NBRC 100426
GCGTCGCCGTCCATGCCGCCGTACTGGCGGCGCCAGTTGTACAACGTCGCGGCCGACACCTCGAGGTCGGCGGCGATCTCCTCACCGGTCTTACCTTCCGCGGCCAACTCATCAGCTCGGCGCAGCTTGCGCACGATGTCCTCGGCCGAGTGACGCTTACGTCCCGCCATGATTCCTATCGTCCCTTCGCGCCCTCATCAGGGCAATCAGGACTCTAGAACCAACCGGACCGGTTCACGGGGGACACGCCAGTTGCGCACCTCCTCATAGGAGTAGACCTTCACCCAGCGACTGAAGTCGTAGGATTCCAAGAATGGTTCCCACATCGACGATTTCAGCGCAGCTGGCGCGACAATGAGCACCCGTTGCCGGTTGATGTTTGCTGTTCGGTAGATGACCTCGCCCGCAAGGTACGTCTTGCCCAAACCAACCTCATCGGCGACAAGGACACCGCCATGCTCATCGAGAAGGCGCTCCATACGCACCACCCCATCCGCCTGAAAGCGCGTCAGCTCAAGGCGCGTGTGGGGTTCGGGGTTCTCGTCGGAATCGAGGTGCTCGCCATACAGTTCCCAAAGCATCCGAAGGTAGACCACCCACGGCGTATGCGGATCCCACAGGCGGCCATACAGCTCAGCAAGGTCATACGGGTCGCTCTGTGACCAGTAGTGCTCGAACCACTCACGCACCTTCCCGGCCGCACTTGTCCCACCACCCGTGCCCAGATTCAACTCCGCATTGCGGGCGAGGCCCGCGTAAGTCATATTCGACGACCCCGCGATCGCGGCTTGCGCCGCGCTGTCCTCGACAAGGTACGTCTTTCCGTGCAGAAAGCCTCCCGAATAGCGCCGCACCTCGACCTTTGGAAAAAGTTCGGAATCAACGCTTTTCAGCCACTCAACCATGCGCTTCGCCTCGGCAGTAGGAACACGAGCGAAGCCCATGGTGTCGCGCTCGGCCTCCAGCCAGGCCTGGTGATGCTCGATGGCGGCATCTCGTCGTGCGTCCTGATCGGAGTCGCCCGAGGTGATCGCCCGGACCGATTCCTCCTCGGGTTCAGCACCGAGCAACAGCCGTACTCGGGGCGCTAATTCCAACTCGTCAGCGAGAAGCGCGAAGCCCGCTGGGTTGACGTAGGCCGTCGCGATAGCAATCGGTGGAGCAGTCACCTTGTTCTCGCGCAGCAGACAGAACAGTTCATTGACTTTGTTAGCAACCGTGAGTCCCGCTTCGGTCGATGCGTGATTGGTCGCAAAGTCGGGCAGTTGCGTCATGCCTTACCCCTCCTCCACTCTCGATAGTGAGTAATAACCGCGTCGAGACGGGCCTCGTAGTTCCAACCACGGTGGAAGGTGGCAAACACGTGCCGGACTTGGCTTTCAGTGAGTCCGTATAGCAGGCTCACGAGTGCATCTAGTTCAGCTACTAGGGCGTCCCTCTCAGCCGCACTCTCGACGGAATCGACTGGTACACCGACTTCTGCGGCCCAGCCAGCGAAGCGCTCGTTGAATGCCGCCAGGCGCCCTGCGATTTCTACCACTCTCCCGGATACAACCTCTGAGTTTGTGGGCATCGGGACTGGCATCGAGATGAGCAACTCAAATGACATGGTCAGTTCGATCCATCGGCGCGTTACCCAGTCGAACGGGATCGAACTCATCACGCCTAGCAAGTAGGCCTCGGACGAGGCATCTCCGCCCCGTCGGACGAGGAGCGGTGCCTTGTGCACTGTCGAAACGCCAGGTGGCAATAGGCAGCAAATCGTCGTTCGCGTGTTAGTTGGACTCGTCACGTCGCGGAAGGCGATCCGAGCCTTATCGAGCGGTAGCGTTCCGCCCTCGAATTGCATGCCCGCGTATACCGACCGCTTTGAACGGACTGCACCGGCGAGCTTCTTGGCTAGGTGTGCCCGAAGAGTCGCCTCGGGGCTGTATGCGTACGGCGGTCCGGCGTCAGGATTCCACAAGTTGAAAGATGACCCTGCGTAGACCGGAATACGTCCTCGGGCTTCGTCCAGGTCGAACTCGTACAGTGCCTTGTCCGCCGTAGCGTGCAACTCAGTTGCCGGACGGAACTGGGCTCCGAGCCGCACGCTGTCGAGCCTCGGGCTCTTCCTCATCTGCCGAAAGACCAGGGCGGACTCTGCATCGGGGATGAGAGGGAAGACGGCGCCTGCCGACCACTCCTTGAACTCGGCGACGGGTACTTCAGCAAGCGCTCTTGCGTTCTCGCAGAACGACTTCTCGGAAGCGAACGGCCCCGCCCACGCGACAACGCCCTTCCCCGCCGATCGCTGACCGCTCGCTCAGCGACAGTGAGCCCCACCGTGTAACGCCCATCAACGTTCGGAAAGATCCAGCCCCCGTTGTTGATGATGAAACACACGTCGCTGAACGTGCCGGATGCAAGAATCTCCTTGCGCCAATCAGCCAACCCCGATCCCGACAAGGCACCCGGAGGGAGTACCACGCCGAACCGACCGCCCTCGCGAATTAGTTGCCAATTCCTCCATGCGAATGCTTTGTAGAGGTCTGTATCGCCTGATCCCAGCTTGAACGGACCACTCTTAATCACCTGGTTCATGGCGCCCACCCGAGCGACGTCGGCAATGTACTCCGCTTCGAGATCTGGCCGGCTCGCTCGGAAGGCAGCGAGCGCAGGAATGCGCTCGGCCTGCGTCATCCCGCGCGCGAGCCCCGGCAGCCTTGTGCCCCACCAAATCCGCTCCTCGACTTTCATCTTCTCCCACGGTGGATTCCCGAGCAGAACATCGAAGCCTCCACGCTTCCGTTGGAAGACCTCAGGAAACAAGTACGGCATGTGTGCGGGCTGTAGGTGTTGCGCGGTCTCCCCTACCTCAGGACGCGAAATCAGCCGGTTCAACGAATCCCTATCGAAAATTGCACCCAGGTCGATCGCGCCGATTCGCGCGGCGACCGCAGCGTCGAAGATCTGGCGCGCAGTTCCCGCCGCCTCTCGCGCTTGCGCAAGCAGCCGCGAACCTTCTTCGACCTCCGCCTTGTTTGCCTCGCTCGCGTTCGCCAGATCCACCAATAGCGTTTTCGACGACTCCAGTTGATCAGTCAGAATCTCGTCGAAAAGACTCATCTCGCCTGGCTGACGTCGCGGTTGCAAAGCATCGAGCGCCTCGTCAATGGTGCCAACACCCGTGAGGCTGTTGGCGTTCACGAGGCCATGATCCAGGTTGCTCATTGGCAAGCCAGGCACGAAGGTGTGAATCCACAGGGCGAGGCGTGCGAGCTCGACGGCCATGGGGTTAACGTCCAGACCGTAGATGCAGCGGCGTGCGACCTGCCTACGGAGTAGGCCGACTTCGTCTACCTCGCTCTTGGCTACGTCATCAGTCCCGAGTGCATCACGAGCGATTACCGCAAGGCGGAGCAGTTCCTCAGTGACCCCAGGCACTGTGTGCACGGTGAGGAAGCTGCGCATCAGTGCTTCGATCTTGTCGACTGCCGCGACGAGGAAGTGCCCTGAGCCCATCGCGAGGTCCGCGACGCGGAAGTCGAAGAATTCCCTTGCAGCGGCCGAGGCGTCACCTTTGTCTAGGTAGCCGGCGATCTTCTCAAGGTGAGTCGTCAATGCGGGCACGACGGATCGCTCAATGAGGTGATCGACGACAACCTTCGGCGTGAAATACGAACCTGTCGCCTTACGCTCACCCGAGGCGGTGTGAAAGTAGACCGAACCTGAACGCGCGTAGACCTCGTCGCCCTTCTTGGCCGGTACCCATGCGCCACTCTTGTCTACCGTTAGGTTCTGCTCAGCCTGGGAAAGTGAACTCTCTAGGAGACCCTCGTAGATCGTGCCGAACTCGCGAACGCTCAACGAGCGGAAGTCAACAGCGCCGAGTACCCCGTCCTCATTAATGTCGATGAGAAGGCTCCTGAGCGCCGGGCCGAGCACATTGTCCGGCAGCTCGATTCTCTTTATGAGCGCGCCTTCAGGCGACCGGTCCGGGTCGTTGGAGAACAGCCCTCCGTTATAGGAGGGGATCTGCCACTGCGGGTTACCGTGATCGATCGCGTTCCATACCTGCACAAGGTCGAACCAAATGGTGGATGAATCTCCGAAGTCGCCCGGGTCTGTGTCGATCAAGCGTCGGGCATTTGTCTTGAGGCTGTTCGCATCGAAGCCCTCGTTACGACCTGACGGCAGAAGGCCGCGATCCTCGGCATATGCCTGGAAGATGAGTCGGAACAGTACGTGGAGCGTGACACGATAGGCCAGCGCAAGTCCCTCAGCGTCGAGCGTCACGCCAGCGCTCTTCGCGAGTCGACGAGCGACCTCAATTGCGAGAGGTGGGACGATCTCGTCGTAAATCCGCTCACGAAGACGTTCGCCCAGCGCTGTGGCATAGCGTGAGCTGTCACGCAATAGCTCGTCGGCAGACCCGTCGACAGCGAGTGCGTCTGCCGAAAAGATAAGCGGGAGCAAGGCCCCATACTCAGCGTCAATGGTGGAGAGGTCGACCTCGAAGAAGGTCTCAGCCTGACCTTTAGATCCCACGCCAACCCCGTCGCGACCCGGATAGAGCCTGATCTGGTCTTTGCGGAGCACGATCAGCCACGGCACCTCCTGCCGCGATGCCACAGCGAGTCCGAAGGCAACAGGTGATAGCTGGAATCGCTGCGTCTTGGTGTCAAATTGCTCGGTGTCGTCCAGTAGAACCGCGACTGCACGAGGTGGGTGGCCACCGGTCGAAAGCAACATCGTTCCGTTTGGCCCTGGCGACGTGCCGAATCCGAGTGCCTCCACTAGTTGCTTACCCCGCTTGCTGAGTAACGGCTCGGCGTTGTTGCCGAGAGCTTCCCAGTCGGATCGCTTAGGGACATTGCTCGTAATGTGGTGCGTCGCAAACAATCCGCTGTTGGTGAATCCCGCGACACCTATCGTGTCATTCGCTTTGCGGAAGGCTGCGTACCGCTCCGTCGCGGCCAACACGTCAGGCTCAGCGAGGACAGACTGAAGTTGACGCTGAGCCTGCTCGATCGGGAGTTCAACGGCCTGCGCCTGAGGGTCAGGGCCAAACAAGTAGGCGGTTTCGTCGTGGAGTATTGCGATGGTGAGCTGGACCTGCGTCTTGCCCTTGCGCGCGTTGAAGAGCTCTCGAAGCACCTGTCGGGACGGTGCGGAGGCAGCGCGCGCAACGGCAACCTGGAAGCCTCCGAGGTGGTGCGGGTCCGGGCCGAAATAGACCTTGTCAGGAGCAACGCCGTCGGGCGCGGACGCTGCAGTCCACTTCACGGTCTTGTCGGCGCTCAAACGCACAGCTGTACTCCTCCGGCTCACCTACGGGCTGCCATCGTGCCGCCCGGTCAGAAACCTTATCGGCGTCGACCGACGGAATGGGGGAAGTCCTGGCACCCATCGGTACTGACTCGATGGAGCTTCACGCGATCCAGTGCTTCGTATCCAACAATGGGTACGTGTCATCCAAGACGAACGGCCTGCCCTACCGCGTCCTGAAGCTAGCCACCGACATGTTCGCGCGCGAGACGGGATTCAGCGGTCCCGAGATCCACGAGATCTTTGCTGAGTACACCGATGCGCTTGGCCCGTACCAGGGTTGGGGTGGTGGATCCATGTCGCGGTGGCAGATCTTCCAGGCTGGCCTCAAGTCAATGCCGTTGCAGCAGCAGAAGACCTTTCTGCTCGAGCTCTGCAGCTACGACGGTGCCAGCAGGTACGGAATGCCTGCAGACGAGGAGATTGAGAAGCTCAGTTCGCTCCTATTGGCCGATGGGACGCCGGGTGCCAAAGCAGCCAGCCAAGGCTTGGAAAAGCTGGAGGACTCGCAGGCAGTCACTAAGTCGTGGACGGCGGCGCTGGGCAAGGTGACGTCCGACCCTGACGGCGCGATCACTGCTACTCGCACAACGTTGGAAAGTGTCTGCAAGCACATCTGCGACGAACGGTTAGTTGATTACGAAAACTCCTGGGACCTCGCTAAGCTGTACAAGGTTGCGGCATCGGCGATGGAGGTCTCGCCTGACCAGCACTCCGAACAAATCATCAAGCAAATTCTCAGCGGCGCTGCAACAGTCGTCAGTGGCCTTGCTGGAATGCGGAATGCCCTCAGCGATGCTCATGGTCGCGGCAAACGCTCCGTTGGCCCTGCTCCGCGGCATGCGAAGCTCGCGGTCAACGCGGGGTTTGCAATTGCCGGGTTCTTGATCGATACCCACATCGAGAAGCCGTCGCGGAAGTCGTGATCTCCAGCGTTCGTCGGTTCATAGCCATCGCCCGCGCACGCACTGCACGGGACACACTACCCGCATGTCCCCACAACCAAAGGTTCTGACGAGCCGCCGAACCGACCGCAACAAAACAAAAGGTCAGACCGCATTTCCGCAACCTGACCTGATGTACCGCATTGAGCTGAACTGCTCCGTGGTGGGCGAAGGGGGACTTGAACCCCCACGTCCCGAAGGACACTGGCACCTGAAGCCAGCGCGTCTGCCATTCCGCCACTCGCCCGTGGCCGCCGAGGATTCGGCGGGCATGCCGTCGAACTGGGTTGCCCGACGACTGGAGAACGATAGCAACAATGCGCCGTCGATGTAAAACTCGATGCTGCGGGTGCCTCGACGGGCTCGGCAAACGAAGACGGGCTCGGCAAACGAAGACGCGCCCGGCGAGCCAACCCGCTCGGGGAGCGGGAGGACGGCGACTGTTGCTGCCGTCTGAAAGTTCTGGTGTTGATGGTGCAGCAGTTGATCTGAGACGGTGTTAGCCGTAAGTATCGGTATCATCAATCAAGGTCACATGCACGACGACACGCCACCACTGCTGCGAAGGGAGGTCGACGGTGGGAATCCTGCAACGCTTTGAGCGCAAACTAGAAGGAGCTGTCGACGACGGCTTTGCGCGCGTTTTCGGTGGTCAGGTGGCTCCGCAGGAGATCGAGAATGGTCTGCAGCGCGAGGCGGAGGAGTCTCTGGAATCACTCGGCGACGGCACGATTCTGGCTGCGAACAGCTACTCCTTGCTGTTCAGCCCGACAGACCATGACCACATCGCAGCCGAGTACGAGCTGAATCGCAAGACGTTCTCCAAACACTTGGAGAACTTCATCGCCGACAATGGTTGGCAAACATATGGGAAGGTCGTCGTAGAGTTCGACCAGTCCCCCGCGTTGCACACCGGCATCTTCCGTGCGCGTGGTCGCGTCGATCCGGATGCGAGACCACGTCCGGCTTCGAGCGCGTCCGACCAGCGTGGCGACGTCGGGCAGCCACCACAGTCCACACGTGGTCGGCCCCAGGTGCCGCAACCGCTACCGCCGACACCTGGCCCGCCACCACAACCACATGCATCACAACAAGTAGGAGTCCCAGCCATGACGCAGAATCCCGGTTACGACCAGCGGCGAGGCGCAGAACCCGCCTACGACGACGCCCGGGGCTACGGCCAGGGCCAGCAGGAATACGGTCAGGAGTACGCCCAGCAGGGCTACGACTACCAGCAGGGCGGTTACGGCCAGCGATACGAGCAGGCTCCCGGCTACGGGCAACAGGGCGGCTACTACCCGGCGCAGGGCCAGCAGCCCGGCTACGGATACGACCAGGGCTACGAGCAGCAGGGTTACGGCCAGCAGGGGTACGACCAGGGCTATGCACAACAGCCCGGCTACGGCCAGCAGGACTACGACTACGCGCAGAGCTACCCCCAGCAGGGCTACGACCAGGGCTATGCACAGCAGGGGTACGACCAGGGCTACGCTCAGCAACCCGGCTACGGATACGACCAGGGTTACGGCCACCCCGGCGGCTACGCTCCCGCGGCGATCACCCTGCTTCTCGAGGACGGCAGCAACCGCACCTTCCAGCTGCGTGAGGGCTCCAACGTCGTCGGCCGCGGCCAGGACGCGCAGTTCCGCCTCCCCGACACCGGCGTCTCGCGTCGACACGTCGAGATCCGCTGGGACGGCAGCACCGCGATGCTCACCGACCTCAACTCGACCAACGGCACCACAGTCAACGACGTCCAGGTCAACAGTTGGGAACTCGCCGACGGTGACCGGATTCGCATCGGCCACTCGGACATCACCGTCCGCTTCCAATAAGACCGACAAGACCAGCAGCGTTCGCCGGATCGACGCCCGTGGCATCCTCGTGATGGCCGGGCGTCGATACACAACTGTCACTTCCGAATGACGGCGATCGCGACTCTGGCCCATAAGATGCAGTCGGGATCCGTTGTGGCGCGCTAAGCGTCGGCCCGCGACCCACGTTCACAGACGAGATGGCATAGGGAGGTGAGGACCAGATGCAGGGCTTGGTTCTGCAGTTGACCCGTATCGGGTTTCTGGTCCTCCTCTGGTTGTTCGTCTACGCAGTGATCCGCGTCGTCCGTGCTGACATCGCGACGGCGTCGGGTTCGACACTCTCCCGCTACACCGGGGCCGACCGTCGTCGTCGGAAAGCCGCCACGGCCAGGGGGTCCGCGCGCTACCTCGTCGTCACGCACGGCGCACTCGCCAACACTCGCATCACGCTCGGCACCCAACCGGTCCTCATAGGCCGCGCCGACGACTCCACACTGGTCCTGACCGACGACTATGCGTCCGAGCGCCATGCGCGACTCTCGCGCCGCGGCGACGACTGGTACGTCGAAGACCTCGGCTCGACGAACGGCACCTACCTGGACCGGTCCAAGGTCACCACCGCCGTCAAGGTCCCGCTGAACACACCGATCCGCATCGGTAAGACCGTGATCGAGCTGCGCCCGTGACACTGGTGTTGCGCTACATCGCGCGGAGCGATCGTGGGTTGGTCCGTGCGAACAACGAGGACTCCTTCTACGCAGGGCCCCGACTCCTCGCGCTCGCCGATGGCATGGGCGGCCACGCGGCGGGCGAAGTTGCCAGCCAGCTCGTCATCCAGGCACTGCGCACCCTCGACGACGACGAGCCGGGCGGCGATCTGCTTGCCGCGCTCGACCGTGCCACCCATCGCGGCAACGCCGCGATCGCCGAACAGGTCGAGCGCTCCCCCGACCTCGACGGTATGGGCACAACCCTGACAGCGATCCTCTTCGCAGGCAGCAGGATCGGACTCGCCCACATCGGCGACTCACGTGGTTACCTGTTCCGCGACGGCGAGCTGACCCAGATCACCCGCGACGACACGTTCGTGCAAACCCTCGTCGACGAGGGTCGCATCACCGCCGAGCAGGCACACACCCACCCACAACGTTCGTTGATCATGCGTGCGCTGACCGGCACCGAGGTCGAGCCGACCCTCACGATCCGCGAGGCCCGCGCAGGTGATCGATACCTGCTCTGCAGCGACGGACTCTCGGACGTGGTGAGCGAAGAGACGATCGCCGAGACCCTGGGCTCGATCGAGGACGAGAAGGAGTGCGCCGACCGTCTCATCGAGCTCGCGCTGCGCGGCGGTGGCCCTGACAACGTCAGCGTCGTGCTCGCCGACGTCGTCGACACCCAATACGGCGAGTCGCGGCCCATCGTCGGCGGAGCAGCGGGCGACGACGCCGAACAGAGCTATACCCCCGACCCCGCCACCGCAGCCGGCAGGGCCGCGGCACTGCGCCCGCCAGCCGCAGCACCGCAGCGCCCGACGATCCTCACCGACGACCCCGATCCGCAGCCACGCAAGAGTCGTTGGGGCCGTTGGATTTTCGCTGGGATCGTCGCGCTGGTGATCGCCGGGCTGATCGCGGGGTTCTTCTTGACGCGCGGACTGCTGCGCAGCACGTACTACGTCGGCGAGGACAACGGAAAGGTCACCATCTTCCAGGGTTCGCCCGACAAGATCCTGTTCTTCTCGTCGAGTAGCGCCGCCGAGAAGGTGTGCGTCACCAACGCCGCGACCGACGCCCCCACGGTGAGTTTCCAGTCGTTCGACGACAAGAACGAATGTCGTCGACTCGCGCTCTCCGACCTCGACTCGGCGAGCGTGAACACCGTGCGGACCTTCGGGGTGAGCAAGGTCGACCTCGACGACGCCCGCAACCGGGTGCGCCGCCTGACGTTTCTTCCCCTGTGCACTCCTGCGCCGTCGACCAGCGAACCGGCACCCCAGACACCGGGCCAACCCGGACAACAGACACCCGGCGCGCCGCCTCCTGCGAGCCCCGCGCCCAACACCGCGCTGCCCGCCAGGTACCCGCTCGAACCGCTTGCCGATCCGTCGAGTCCTGCGACGTCGGCGCCGCCGTCCACCCCAGCCGAATCCACGCCAGCCCAGCCGGGGTTCGACGACGGACCGTGTCGGGAACCGTAGATGTCGCACCCGTCGAATCCGCAGGCGAGCGCCACCCAGCACGCTCCGCCACGTGAACCCGCCCGCCAAACCGGTCGCACCGCCGAGATGATCCTTCTCGTCCTCGCCATCGGGATAATGACGGTCGCGCTGATCATCGTGCAGGCCGCGCAGGAGCAGTCACTCACCTGGGATCTGCTCAAGTACGTGGCCGCCTACACAGCACTGTTCGCGATCGCGCATCTCGTCGTACGGCGGTATGCACCGCACGCCGATCCCGTGCTGTTGCCAATTGTGGCTGCGCTCAACGGAATCGGACTAGTGCTCATCCACCGTCTCGACCTCGGGTCGGGCCCGCGTGGTGAGGAGATCAGCCCGACGGAGCAGACGAACAATGCTGACCAGCAGTTGCTCTGGGCATTGCTGGGCGTGATCGCGTTCGCAGTCATCCTGATCTTCATCCGCGATCACCGGACACTCTCGCGCTACGCCTACACGCTGGGTCTCGGGGGTGTGATCTTCCTGGCGATCCCGGCGATCCTGCCCGCGTCGATGTCGGAGATCAACGGATCGAAGAACTGGATCCGCACCCCGATCTTCAACATCCAACCGGGTGAGTTCTCCAAGATCCTGATCATCATCTTCACCGCGGCTCTCCTGGTGTCCAAGCGTGACCTGTTCACCACGGCGGGCAAGCACTTCCTCGGTATGGACCTGCCGCGTGCCCGCGACCTCGGACCACTGCTCATCGCCTGGATCGTGACGATCGGCATCTTCGCTCTCGAGAACGACCTCGGCGGGCCGCTGCTGATCTTCTCGACGATCCTCGCGATGCTCTACGTCGCCACCGGCCGTGCGGGTTGGGTCGCGATCGGCGTCACCCTGTTCGCCGCAGGAGCGGTACTGGCGTACCAGTTGTTCCCCCACCTGCAGGTCCGCGTACAGGTGTGGCAGGACCCGTTCGCCACCTTCGACACGACCGGATACCAGGTGGGCCAGAGCCTGTTCGGGCTCGCGACCGGAGGATTGTTCGGGACCGGCCTCGGTTCCGGACGACCCAACATCGTGCCGTTCGCCAACACCGACTTCATCATCGCCACCATCGGTGAGGAACTCGGCCTCGTCGGATTGACCGCGGTGATGATGCTCTACCTGATCTTCGTGATGCGCGGCCTGCGCACGGGCGTGGCGGTCCGCGACAGCTTCGGCAAACTCCTCGCGACAGGCCTCTCGTTCACGATGGCCGTGCAGATCTTCGTCGTCGTCGGCGGCGTGACCAAGCTGATCCCGCTGACAGGCCTGACAACACCGTTCATCTCGTACGGCGGGTCGTCGTTGCTCGCGAACTACATCCTGCTCGCCCTGCTGATCCGTGTGTCCAACGCTGCTCGTGAACCCGACCCGACGAAGCGTCGACCCACGCCCAAGCCCATCGAGTCCCTACCCACCCAGGCGGTGCGGCAGGCATGAACAATCCGATCCGCCGGGTGTCCATGGTGGTCATCGTGATGATCGTGGTGCTGCTCGCGAACACCACCTACGTCCAGGTCTTCAAAGCCGACGCGCTGAAGTCCGATCCACGCAACAATCGTGTACTGCTCGACGAGTACTCGCGCCAACGCGGTGCGATCACCGCGGGCGGTGAGGTGATCGCCGTGTCGGTGCCCACCGACAGCCGACTCAAGTTCCTGCGCAGCTATCCGCCGGAGGGCGCCGAGGCGTTTGCGCCGGTGACCGGCTACTTCTCCTACCAGTACGGGAGCACCGAGGTCGAGCGCTACGAGAACTCGTTCCTCTCCGGCAGCGACGACCGGCTCTTCGGACAGCGCTTCACCGACATGTTCTCGGGTCGGGATCCCCGTGGCGGAAACGTCGTGACGACCATCAACCCCCGACTGCAACGCGTCGCCTACAACCAGATGCGCAACGGTTGTCAGGGCGGATGTCGCGGTGCGGTCGTCGCGATCGCGCCGAACACCGGCAAGATCCTGGCGATGGTCTCGACGCCCAGCTTCGACCCCAACAAGCTCGCCAGCCACGACCAGTCGGTACGCGAGACGGCATGGGCGGGGTGGAACGATCCCAACGGCAACGAGCCGATGCTCAACCGTGCGATCAACCAGCTCTACCCGCCCGGCTCGACGTTCAAGGTGGTGACGTCGGCGGCTGCGCTGCGCGACGGTGTGTCGCAGGATGTCCGACTCACGTCTGCCTCGCAGTTCCCGCTGCCCGATACGACGATCTCGCTGCCGAACTACGGCGGTGAGACGTGCCCCGACTCGTCGGGCGGCACTGTCTCGATGGCCACGGCGTTGAAGTACTCGTGCAACACCGCCTTCGCCGATCTGGTGACGAACAAGATGCCCGACGCGACGTCGAAGTTCAAGGACACCGCTCGACGCTTCGGCCTCGACGAGTCGGGACCGGAGATACCGATGCCCGTCGCGGATTCGACCGTCGGAGCCATCCCTGACCGCCCGGCCCTGGCGCAGTCGGCGATCGGACAGCGTGACGTGCGCCTGACCCCGCTGGAGAACGCGATGATCGCGGCCACCGTCGCCAACGGAGGGGTGCGGATGCAGCCCTACCTGGTGGATAAACTGCAATCGGCAGATCTGCGCACGTTGAGCACAACTCAGCCGACGACGATCAACGAACCGATCACCTCCGACCAGGCAGCGACGCTCACCAGCATGATGGTCGAGTCGGAACGGGCGACCGCGGGAGCGGGTGGTCCGGTGTCGATCGCGTCGAAGACCGGCACGGCCGAGCACTCCGACACGAGCGCGGGTGGCGACTCGGAGACCCCGTACTCCTGGTACATCGCGTTCGGACCGTCGTCGAATCCGCAGATCGCCGTTGCCGTGATCGTGGAGAACGGCGACTACGGTGTGAATTCGGTCGGCGGAACCGTTGCCGCGCCGATTGGACGAGCTGTGATCAACTCACTGGTGGGAGGTGGACGATGAGCCTGCAGAACGGCACGATCATCGCCGACCGGTATCGCCTGATCAGGCTCATCGCGACCGGCGGAATGGGACAGGTCTGGGAGGCCATCGACACACGGCTCAATCGTCGTGTCGCGGTGAAGGTGCTCAAGGCCGAGTACTCCGACGATCCCGAGTTCACCGCCCGGTTCCGCACCGAGGCGCAGACCACGGCCAAGCTGAACAATCCCGGGATCGCGAACGTCTTCGACTACGGCGAGACCCCCGACCGCGCGGGCGGTGGCCCGCTGGCCTACCTGGTGATGGAACTCGTCGACGGCGAGCCCCTGAACTCGGTCATCTCCCGACTCGGCCGACTGTCGCTGACCAACACACTCGACATGCTCGAGCAAACCGGACGCGCCCTGCAGGCCGCGCACAGCGCCGGACTCGTGCACCGCGACGTGAAGCCGGGAAACATCCTCATCACGCCCGCGGGTCAGGTGAAGATCACCGACTTCGGTATCGCCAAGGCGGTCGACGCCGCCCCGGTGACCCAGACGGGCATGGTGATGGGCACCGCCCAGTACATCTCGCCCGAGCAGGCGACCGGTGACGAGGCGACCGCGGCGTCGGATGTCTATTCGCTCGGCGTCGTCGGCTACGAGGCCCTGACGGGGCGTCGACCGTTCCTCGGGGACGGCGCGATCACCGTCGCGATGAAGCACATCCGGGAGACGCCGCCGCCGCTGCCCGCCAACATCCCCGCGTCGGTGCGTGAACTGATCGACATCACGCTGTCGAAGGACCCCAAGCAGCGGTATGCCAACGGCGGTGAGTTCGCCGATGCCGTCGCCGCCGTCCGCGCGGGACGTCGACCTCTGCCGCCCGGTGGGATCGGTGCGGCGGGTGCTGCCGGAGCCGCTGCTGCCGGGGCCGCCGGTGGTGCCGCTCTCGCTCGTGGCACCGGTGCGACCCGCGCGATGACAGGCGGTGTGCCGCCCACCGCGACCGCGCGAACCGCCGGTGTCGCGCAGGGAACCGGCCGTACACCGACCTCGTACACGCGGACCACCTCGACGCCTCCCGGTAACAACAACGGTTGGACCACCGGCCAGAAGGTGCTGGCCGGAATCGCCGGTGTGCTGCTGCTCGGCGCGATCGGACTCATCGGTTACTGGCTGGCGAACCTCGATTCCGGCTCGGCGCAGACACCGGTGCCGTCGACGACGGTCACCCAGACCACCACTGCCGAGCCGACCACCGTCGAACGGCGGGAGCCGGAGACGACGACGCGCGAGCGCACCACCACGACGCGTGAACGCCCCACAACGACCGAACAACCGACGACCGAGGAACAGACGACACAACCGGAACCGGAGGAGCCCACCACGACGGCGGGCGACACCGGGGCGCCGACCGTCACCGGGCAGTTCTGTCCGCCCTTCTGTCTGCCGAGCCGATGACCGCGACACCGCACCACCTCTCCGACCGCTACGAACTGGGCGAGACGCTCGGATTCGGCGGCATGTCGGAGGTGCACTTCGCGCGTGACCTCCTGCTCAACCGCGACGTCGCGATCAAGGTGCTGCGCGCCGACCTCGCGCGCGATCCGTCGTTCTATCTGCGTTTCCGCCGTGAAGCGCAGAACGCGGCGAAACTCAATCACCCGACGATCGTCCAGGTCTTCGACACCGGCGAAGCCGAGACGGCCGACGGGCCGCTGCCGTTCATCGTGATGGAGTACGTCGACGGCGAGACGCTGCGAGACGTGTTGCGAGCCAACGGTCCGGTCTCACCTCGTCAAGCGATGACGTGGATGGCCGATGTCGCCGCCGCCATGGATTTCAGCCACCGCAACGGGATCGTGCACCGGGACATGAAGCCCGCCAACGTCATGATCGACAAGGCGGGCGCGGTGAAGGTGATGGACTTCGGCATCGCCCGCGCCATCAGCGATTCGACGTCGACGATGACGCAGACGTCGACCGTGATGGGCACCGCCCAGTACCTCTCGCCCGAGCAGGCGCGTGGCATCAAGGTCGACCCGCGCAGCGACATCTACTCCATGGGCTGTGTGCTCTTCGAGCTGATGACCGGCGAGCCCCCGTTCACCGGGGATTCGCCCGTGGCCGTCGCGCACCAACACGTCCACGAGGATCCGCCGTGGCCGTCGTCGATCCGACCGGAGATCCCACGCGAGCTGGATTCCGTCGTCCTCAAGGCGATGAGCAAGAACAAGGAGAACCGATACCAGTCGGCCGCGGAGCTACGAGCCGACCTGATCCGAGTACTCGCGGGCGGCCGTCCGTCCGCTCCGCTGTTGCTCACCGACGAGGACCGGACCGAGTTCCTCGACACCGGGCCTCGTCGGGCCTCCCGTGACGGGGGCGGCGGCAGTGGCGGCGACGGCTCGGGGGGCGGTACGGGCGGCTCCGAGCCCGGAGACACGTCCGACAACACCCCTGTTCGACGACGCTCGCGGGGTCTGATCCTCGGATCGGTCGCTGCGGTCGTGTTGCTGCTTGCCGGACTGTTGCTCTGGTGGGCGCCGTGGGCGACGGAGAGTGCACGTCAGATCGCGGTGCCCTCGGTGAGTGGCCTGTCGTCACAGGACGCCGAGAACAATCTGCTGCGCGCCGGGTTCAAGGTCAAACAGCTTCAGGAGCCCAGTCTCGACGTGAAGGCGGGCACCGCGACCCGATCGGCGCCGGGTGCGAACGTGCTCGCGCCAGACGGGTCGGAGGTGACCCTGTACGTGTCGTCGGGTCCGCCGCGGCATCAGGTGCCGTCGATGGAGGGCAAGACGCCCGAGGAGGCGACCGAGGCACTGAAGGTGCTCGGGTTCACCAACATCCGCACCGACACCGTCGACTCGACTGCCGCGCTGGACGGCAAGGTCGTGAACACGACCCCGGCGTCGGGTACGAATGCTGCCGTCAACAGTCCGGTGGTGCTCCACGTCGGAAGCGGTCCGCGACAGGTCACCGTGCGCGACGTGGTCGGTATGCGTGAGGACCAGGCGCGCAGTCTGCTCGAGCAGTCGAACCTGAAGATGGTCGTCGTGCAGGGTGACTCCGACCGCCCGGTCGGCGAGGTCATCAGCTCCTCTCCGTCGGCGGGAACGTCCGTCGACGAGGGCAGCACCGTTCAGGTGACCGTCTCACGCGGCAACGAGTTCACCATGCCCGACCTGCGCGGACAGACCCCGGAACAGGCACGAGCCACGCTGCAGTCGCGCGGATGGTCGGATTCGACGCTGACGCAGTCGACGAAGGGCGTGCCGCTCGGCAGTCCCGACATAGGCAAGATCGTCTCTCAGCAACCGGCCGCCGGGTCGCAGATCTCGCGCGACGACGCAGTGTCGGTCACGGTCGGACAGCTCAGTTTGCTGCCGAACTAGTCACGCCGCCGACCGAGCGCGCCGTCGGGCAGGGTTACCGACACTGCCGCGCCCCGCGTCACCCGAGTGCGGCGGCCATCTCCGACTCGAGCGCGTCGACCAAGCCGGCGTCGACGTCGATACCGGCGACGGCAAGCCAGTTGGCGAGCATCCGATGCCCGCCCTGGGTGAGCACACTCTCCGGGTGGAACTGGACCCCATGGATCGGCAGCTCGCGGTGCCGCATCGCCATGACGATGCCGCTGTCGGTGCGGCCGGTGACCACGAGTTCGTCGGGAATCGTCTCGGGGAGCACCGTGAGCGAGTGGTACCGGGTCGCGGTGAACGGATCCGGCAGTCCGGCGAGGACACCATCGTCGTCGTGGATGACCTGAGACGTCTTGCCGTGCAGCAGTTCCGGGGCGCGATCGACGGTCGCGCCGAAGGCGGCACCGATCGCCTGGTGTCCGAGGCAGACCCCGAGCAGCGGAATGCCGTCCGACGCCGCCAGCTGCACCATCGGGATCGTGGCGCCCGCGCGCTGCGGCGTTCCCGGTCCGGGGCTCAGCAGCACGGCGTCGAATCCGTCGACCGCCTGCCGCAGCGACTCCTGGGTGATCTCGCCGTTCTCGTCCGTCAGTGCGGGATCGTCGTTGCGCCACACCGTGACGTCGAGGCCGCCCGGTTGCCCCGCGGCGGAGCCGCCCAACTGTCCCGCGGCGGAGCCGCCCAACTGACCCAAGTACTGGACCAGGTTGTAGACGAAGCTGTCGTAGTTGTCGATGACGAGAACACGGCCGCGCGCTGGCGCGGACTCATCGTCGGGCTTGTTCACAGACGACAGATTACCCGGGCGTCTGGGAGGCTGGTCGCGACCAGCGGTGGCACGGGGCCCGGCCCCGGCCTGCGGGGGCGCGACCGGCACCACCAGGACGTGGGCTCTGGACCGCCCCGCGAACGAACACAAGCTCGACCAGCGGGGTAGCACGCTCGACCAGGTGAGATACCGTAGGTGTCGAGTGATCTGCACCCAACAGAGGAAGTCATGCCGAAGTCTAAAGTCCGGAAGAAGACCGATTACACGATCAATCCGGCGTCGCGTACGCCGGTGAAGGTCAAGACCGGGCCCTCCAGCAGCATCTACGTGGGCGTCATGCTCGGGCTGATGCTCCTCGGCCTCGCCTGGCTGATCGTCTATTACCTCGCGGCGAGTTCGACCACGTACGGCGGCGAAGGCCAGGTTCTCCACTGGATGGCCAACCTCGGATCGTGGAACTTCCTCATCGGTTTCGCCTTGATGGTCGCCGGTCTGTTGATGACGATGAGATGGCGCTGACCTGCGTCAACAGCTGTATTCACCTCGTCGCGCATGCCAATGACATGTGTGTAATTCATCCCCACTGTGAGTAACTCCTGTGGATAACCATGCCGACTTGTCCACAGGTGAATGGTCGACGCCCCGTTCGGCCGCTGCGGCCCTGGTGGTAGGTGGGGCGCTGCTCGTGGTCCTGGGTGTGGTCGCGGCGTCGGACCCCGCCGGAACGGTGCTGATGTGCCTCGCGGGCATCCTGCTTCTCGGGTTCGGCGCCTATGCCTGGACGATCCGGCCACGACTGTCGGTGAGCTCCGGGCCGATCCTGCACATCAGAACCCTCTCCGGCACTCGGCACTGCGCTCCTGCACAGATCGAGCAGATCAAGGTGCTCGACATTCGGCGCATCGGCCGACGCAGTGGGCAGCTCGAGATCGACGTGATCCCCGACGACGGTCCGCCCCACGACCCGGACGACCCGGCTCTCCGACTCGACACCAAGCTGTATGTGTTCGGCCGATGGGATCTCGGCGCAACACCCTCAGAGGTGGCCGAGCAGCTCCGTCGAGCCGGATTCGACGTCGACGACGCGCGCTGAGCGCCTGCTTTCAATCTTCACGTCGCTCGGCGTGAACAAGTGAATTACATGTGTGTAATTCATCCCCACTGTGAATAACCCCTGTGGACAACTGCGGTCCACAGGGGTTTTCGATGAAAAAGTACGCGTCTCAGCGAGGTCGGCGTCAGACCAATCCCGACACCGAGCTGCCGGCAGCCACACCGAGCCCGATAGCGATGACGAGCAGAACCACGAGGGCGATCCAACCAACGCGCGACGCGTTCTGTTGGGTGCTCGATTCCCGGCTCAGCACAACGCCCGGGAGATAGATGATCGCTGCGGTCGCTGCGGCACCGAAGACGAGTCCGCCGACGTGGGCTGCGAGGGAGATTCCCGGCATGGTCACCGAGAACACCAGATTGATGACGATGATCGTGATGACCCCGGTCGGTGAGACCTTGGCCTTGAGCACCACCACGAGCACTGCGCCCATGAGCCCGTAGATGGCTCCCGACGCTCCCGCGCTGCGGACGTTGGCGGCTTCGAAGAGCATCACCGCGGCGCTTCCACCGAACAATGCGATGAAGTAGACCATCAGGTATCGGCCCAGGCCGAGAGCGGCTTCGAGATCGCGCCCCAGAATGTAGAGCGAGATCATGTTGAGCGCGATGTGAGCGACGGTGAAGTGCAGGAAACCCGCGGTGAGCAGCCGCCAGTACTCACCGTCGGCGACGTAGGCACGGACCAGATCCCCGTGCTGGAACAGCGGAGCGAGGCCGGCGTCGAACGACTTCGCCTGGATCACGCACAATGCGAAGATCACGACGTTGACCGCGATCAGTGCGTACGTACCGATCGGTGATCTGCGAGCGACCGCAGGCGAAGAGATCGTCTGCGCGCCGACAGCCGCCTGCGCCGCGCGCTGTGTGCCGTCACCACGGCGGCACTCGACGCAGTGCTGCCCGACCGCGGCAGGTTCGAGACACTCCGGACACGCCGACCGCCCGCACCTGCTGCAGGAGAGCAGGGTCGGGCGGTCGGGGTGCCGGTAGCAGACCTGGGTGGTGTGCGCCGGTTGCTGCGGTGCGTTCAGTTGATCTCGATCTTCTCGATGACGACCGGCTCGAGCGGTCGATCGGCGCGGTCGGTGGCGGTCGTCGCGATCGCGTCGACGACCTGCTGCGACTTCGGATCGGTGACCTCACCGAAGATCGTGTGGCGACGGTTCAGGTGCGGCGTCGGACCGACGGTGATGAAGAACTGCGAGCCGTTGGTCCCCGGCCCGGCGTTGGCCATCGCGAGGAGGTACGGGCGGTCGAAGGACAGTTCCGGATGGAACTCGTCCTCGAAGCGGTACCCGGGGCCACCGCGGCCGGTACCCGTCGGATCGCCACCCTGGATCATGAATCCCTCGATGACGCGGTGGAACACCGAACCGTCGAAGAACGGTCCCGAGTTGCCCCCGGATGCGTTGGGCTCGGAGTAGTCCTTGCTGCCGTCGGCGAGGCCGGTGAAGTTGGCAACGGTCTTGGGTGCGTGATTTCCGAACAGGTCGACAACGATGTCACCGCGGTTGGTGTGGATGGTCGCGGTCTGCGTTTCAATACTCACGCCCTCCATACAACCACCTCGGCAGCGGCAGGTGTCAGAAGTGGCATCCGCCCGCAGCGAACTGGCACGCTGTGCACATGCAGAAGAAGCAGGTGCTTGCCGTCGCGGGGGGACTCGTGCTGCTCTCGGCCGTGGTGGCCGTCGTTCTCGTCGTGGTGCGGCGTAGCCGTCAGGAGCCGCCGCCCATCTCGGCGACGGTCCCCCGGATCGACGAACTGCCCACGGCGATCAGCGTGGATCCCGACGCCGGATAAGCCGCAGTCGAGTCGCTGTTGTCGACGGTCCGTGCGGTCATAAGACACCGGTGCAGGTAATTTGGACCCGTGAACTCCGACGACACCCGAGCCGACGACGCCGACAGCGAGTCCGGCGCGCATCGAGCGTCAGGGTGGTCTGCTCCCGCGTCGGGCGACGATGCGCAGGCCGCTGACAAGCCGTCGCAGCCGGGATCCGCCCTGCCACCACGGACGGCACCTCCGACAGACACCCCACAGCGTGAATCGGCGGGACGAGACACTGCCGCACGTGAATCGGGGCCTCAGCGTGATGTGGCGCCTGCTTCGCCGGCCCCCTGGGAGCGTGCCACCGGCCCGTCGAGCACAGCTGGATGGAGCGCGACCCCGGACAAAGCAGGTGCCGACACGTCGACGCCTCGCCCCACCAGCGGTGGACCGTCCCGGCCGACACAGGAGGGGCGACCGTCGCAGGGCCCCCGCCCGCCACACGGTGACCAACCCTCGCAAGCCGATCGTCCACTGCCGCCGAATGCGGGGCCTCGACCGGGTTGGCAGGTCGGGCCGCCGTCGCAGCGGCAGCCCTCGCGAGGCCCCCACACCGGCCCCCGACAGCCGGCAGGCAAGGGACAGCCACCGGGTACCGGACGGGCCGCGGGTCCTGCGCAGGCGTACGGCGCAGGACAGCCATCGAACAGGCCGGGCACATCGGGTCCCGGTGGTCCTCCCCGGCGCCCCGGCGCCCCGCTACCCCCGCCGCCGGGCATGAGAGGCCCGAACACCGCCGCTCCGGCAGGGCTCCCGCCGCGCTCGGGTGACCGCACCAGCGCACCAGGCCGGCCTGTCGGCCCGCCTGGGCCACACTCTCCGGTGGGGCGGAACCCGTCGGCAAACACAGACAACCCGACCGAAAAGCGTTCTGAAACAAACGATTACGGCCAGTCTGGACAGAAGTTGTTCGTGCCGCCCAGGCGCCCCGAGCCGTCGAACGATTCCGTCCGTGGTGGGCAGCAAGCTGCACGAGCGGAATCCGCGACCCAGGCATACTCGGCCGTGAAAGAACCGTCGAACCGGCAGACCATCGGTTCTCGTGTCGAAGACCAGGAGGAGCCCGTGGCCCCGCCTCGGACCGCAGGATCGACGTCGTCGCCGACGATGAATCGCACAGCGATCTGGGCTTTCGTGTTGTCGCTGCTGGGTATCACGTCGCCCGTCGGGATCTACCTCGGATACAAGTCGCGCGACGAGATCGAGAAAACTCGACAGTACGGCGCACCGTTCGCGACAGTCGCCATTCGCCTCGGCTGGGCCTGGATCGCGGTCGCGGTGGTCGCGGTGCTGGTGTATCTGTTCATCTTCGTGTTCTGACGGGCTGAACGAGCGTCGAGGGTCTTCCGGTGAGCGGCGACGGCATCCTGCTCACGAGTTTGTGGTCTGATCTGCGCGCAGTCCCATCCGGAGCCGCACATCAGCCGAATACCGTGAGTACTCTCATCCACAGTCGGCTGTGCTCGACGTTTGCCGGCGAACGACCTCCGCAAAGGATCTCCATGCCGAAGTTCGCTCTTCCCCGCGCACGTTCTGACCGACCAACCTCTCGGGACCACGGTGTTCCGACTGCTAGAACCCTGCGTGCCGCACGCCGGGTTGCAGTGCTCGCAGGGTCGTTGTTCGTCGCCGCGGGTGGGGCTCTTGTTGCCGCACCTCAGGCCGCCGCAGCTCCGTGCCCCGACGTCGAGGTGGTGTTCGCGCGCGGGACCGCCGAAACGGCACCCCCGGTCGGACTGACGGGTTTGTCGTTCGCGCAGGCGCTGCGCAGCCAACTACCGGGCAAGACGGTGTCGGTGTACGGAGTCGACTACCCAGCCAGCAACAACTTCAACAATCGCGTTGCCTTCGTACGCAACGTCGTCGACGGCATCACCGCGGCACAGGACCACATCAAGGCCACCGCGGCTCGCTGTCCGAACACCGGGATCGTGCTCGGTGGCTACTCGCAGGGCGCTGCCGTCGCCGCCTACGCGGCGAACAGTGGGATCGCAGTGCCCGCCCGCTACGCCGAGTACGCCTCCCAGGCTCCCAAGCCCATGCCCGAGTCGGTCGAGCCGCGCGTGAAGGCCGTCGTCTTGTTCGCGCCGCCGTCGGATCGCTGGATTCGCGACATCGGCGCACCCGAGATGAATGTCGGGCCGCGGTACCGACCGAAGACCGTCACGTACTGCATCCCCGGTGATGTCGTGTGCGACGGTGCACCCGTCGGCCAACCGAACGCACTACATGTCCTCTATGGCGTGAATGGGATGAACGTCCAGGCTGCGCAGTACGCGGCCGCGCGACTCTAGTCGGTGCGCGTGCGTGACGCGGCCTGCGCGGCCGCGTCACGTGCCAGTTCTCGTCCTGCGACCGACGCGCCACTGGTCAGCAGTGCGCGTTTCCACGGAACCACGCCTTCGATCTCTATCTGAATCGACATCGACAGCACGGTCCGGATGAGCACGATGATCCCCAGGATCACCGCATCCTCTATGGACGGTTTGGAGGTGATCGTCCGGATCAGGTCGGCGGCGACGAGAACCTCGAGACCCAACAGGATCGCGGCACCGAGGGTGTTGCGCAGCGTCGAATACGCGATCTGGCCACCCTCGCCACGCCGTAGCGCACGGACTGCGAGCACCAGCGACATGACGAACCCGACCACCATGGTCAGCGCGCCTATCGCCTCGAACCCCACGGCGACACCGTTGAACACGTCCTCGAAATGCATGCGATGAGAGTACGTGCTGACACCCACTTCCCGGCTCGATGTCGACGACGCTGTCCTCTGCCGTGTGACAGCGGTGACGAACGACGCTGATACACGGCACGGGGCGGTGAAACGACGGCTGCGGATGCGCGGATCCGGTCGAGATCGCGCTCTCGGAGAAGTCCGGGGCGCCAAGCCTGCATTGCGCTCGGCGATCAACGGGGATACTTCTGTAATTGAACTGAACTGGGCATATTTGGAATTGGTCCTGACCAGCGACGGGCACAGACCTCCGGGCGTGATGGCACACGCTGACCCGATCTCTGGCACACCTGGCAGTCGAGGCCTCGTCATATTGATTCAAAGTTATGACTCCATATGCACTAGGTCCAATCCGATCCATACTTATGGATAATTGGCCTTTGGAGTCACGTGCACTGACCACAGGCGGAGAGACCTTCACGACCGAGTTCAAACGCTCCGACATCAACGACCAGGACCTCACCAAGACAGTCCCGTGCCTGGCGAACGGCGAGGGCCGGAGTAGTAGCTTACCGCGGCAGTTTCGCAACATCTACCATCACGGAACTGAATGCACGAAAGAACTCGCATGTACTCAGGACCTGTTCCGGATCCGGGAATGTGGTTGAGGATGTCGGATGGGCAAAGCTGTTCCGGTCGTTCATTATCTTGGACAACTTGCTGATCGCGAGCTTCGAACATTCGCCTTGATCCTTGGCACCCAGATGCGATCGAAGAGCAGCCTGCTGTGCCATCGTGCTCCATATGTCTTCTAGCCCGACCCGCTTGAAAACCTCAACTATCGTTCGTTGTGTCATGTTGGATTCCGTAATCGCGAGTATTTCGGACTTCACATTCAGAGGATCATACCGATCTCCCACCAGATTATCCGCGAGCGCCTTCAGGAAGGAATGCGCCTCCATGTCTGAATAGCGATATCGACCTGGATTCCCAGCGACGGAAATTGTAAGCTGATAGAGTTCTGCACGCATTTTGTCTGGCAAGTCGGCGTAACTTGAGAATTCCGAACTACGCTCGTCTGCGATTGCCTGCACAATGTCGCGCACGAAGTACTCAAATCTGCCGCATAGGTACTGGTGCAGCGAAGCGGCAACAATGGGGAGATCCTGGCGAGCGCCTGTCGCTTTCTCCGCAAGGTCGTGCGCTTCGGCCCAGTCAGACTCGCCCAGCTCCGCGTTTTCTCTCCCCGTGACACTTGCGGCAAAGTTTCGTAACGACGGAAGAAGTTCCAACAGACGCACGGTTCTATCTATGTCGCCCATAAAATCCCTGCGTTTGGAGTCAAGAAGACTTCCCACGGGTTTACCCCTCCGGATTTAGGATTCTTGCGGCGAGAATTACGCGCTCCCTTACTGCCTCGATTGTATTTCCGCGGCCAACTAGAGTCGCGTAGTCTTCTGGATCATTTAGTGACTCAGTCAGTGCGTTGAGTATCTGCTCTTGATTATTTTCAATCGAGTAATCGCTATTAAAGCTAAGCGCGATCATTAGCGCATCATACAGCGGTCGGCTGAGCCTTCTGCTCGGCAATCGGAACGTCGATTCACCGAATACACTGTTCAGCCGCGCCAGGGAGTCGCTGAAAATCTCCGCAAGCGATTCTGAATCGGCTGTTCCTAGGGTCGCATTCGTACTCATGTAGTTGTCAAGAATACTTCTTAACGATCCGCGCTTTCCTTTGTCGATCGCATCCCGCAAGGCCAAGACACGGAGGACCAATTCTGCATCGGCCAGTTTCGAGTACAAGGCGTTAGCGAGAAGTTCTTCCGAAAGCTCGGCCTCTTCGTTCTCAGTACGCGGCGGAATTTCCCATACTTTGGTAAATACATCCGATCGGGCCAGTGTTATCAATAAGTCATTTAACGCCCCCGGGTACAGCGCGTTCCTGAGTTCTTGCGGGTTAAGGCGAATTCCACCCGTATTCAGACGATCAAATAGCACCCGCCGTACGTCAAGTCCGTCAGCACTCGAGAGTTTCGTTTCAGCAAGTAGGACCACGGCAGGCAGACTTCGGCGAAGCAAACCTCGCTGTAGGACCTGCGGAAGATCCAGAAATCTCTTTCGATTAAGTTCGGGCCAGTATTCAAGGCCAGTTAGAGCGAAGTCGTTTCTTAGAAAGGTACTTATCGCATCCAATCTTTGCTGACCATCAATCACTTCATACGCATTGTAGTCCTGCTCGTACAAATAGATCGGTGGCACTGGGATATTCAGCAAGAATGATTCGATAAGAAGCGACTTCTTCTTCCTCGTCCATCTCAACCTACGCTGATAGGCGGGAGAGATGTTGATGAGCTCCCGATCAGGGTCTAGCGCGTGACGAAAATAGTCAAGTTGATAATCTTTCGTTTCTCGGACCACCCGCAGCTGACTCTTGCATACTTTTCAGCTGGATCAAGTTCGTCTTTCTCGGCGTCGGAATCCTGTGTTATCGAGTCTTCGTTAAACCATTCCTCGATCTCAAGATCGTCGATCGATGCCTCGCTACCATCTGAAGTCATTAGATTCCTCTCACAGTTCCAAATCGATATGCGTCTTGAATTGATTCTAGGGCTTACGTCTTGGTATTTGTGAGGTGTCGGCCAATGTATCCAATGTAGACTTTTCCCGATTGATTTGTGTCGTCGAAATAGTGCATCCTTGGAGCGAACTTGTCGCGCCAGGTTGGCTTGAAATGCGCATCCATGAGAACCAGTCCGGACGGGTCGACCTTCTTTGGGACGGGGAGCATCCGTTCGTCTCTCCAAGACTTTCGATTGAGTACGGAGTCGCTTTCAGTCGATGCATGCCGCTCCGGCGAACATTTGTGTCCAGCAATGTGGTCAGATTGCAGATACATGTGGACTCCGCAGCTAATTGATCCGTCAGCCTTTCCGTTCGCATAGTCATAGAGAACGTGCACGTAGTCCCAGAAAGCATGAGCGTATCTGGGCGTCTTCTCGTGCACATCCACTTCAAGTGCGATGTCTTCGTCACCGGTGAATTCGACAAACTTCAATGCTCTGTGTGCATCGTCACCTTTGGTGATCATGGAGATGAGACCCAAGACGTCGTCCGGCGGGGTCCACAGATCTTCAATGGGCGCGACGTACGCATCTTCCGCGCGTCCGGCATCAACAAGTCGTTGACGAAGCTGTGCCGCTTCTCGTGTCAGCTCCCGAATACGATCGTCTGAGATGGTGAGATCGAGCGACACATCCTCGAGTCGCGTACGCATATCGCGCAGACTCTGTTCGTTCGATTCAAGAGTCTGGGTTGCTTCGTCGACCTGTTCCTCTACGACAGCTAGCTCGGTTGTTCTACGTTCTAGCAAGTCATCAAGCGCTGTGATCACATCGACGCTGGTCGGCTCAAAGCCTTTACCTAACCAGCGCTGGGCCACTCTAGCAATCCCATCGAACACCGCACGAACGTTCTGTCCAATGGTTACTGCAGCCTCGTCGAGGGCAACTGGAACAGTGTCAGCCAAGTTTGACCCGCGCTTGGGCTGTCCTACTCGGCGATCCACCTCCCAAGTCCGCATCGCGGATACCTCCGCTCGGTGAAGGATCTCCAAACCCCTGCGGATGTCACCCGGGAGGTCTCGCTCAAGCAACCTCAACCTGGTTGATCTCGCGTGGGTCTTGGCCAACGGCCGAGCCACCCTGGTCGCGGAGACGGAGCGCGCCAACGCACCTGGGAAAAGTATGCGGTGGCGTAAACCGTCTTCCGGTGACGAAATATCCACCGCGGGAACGTAGGTCCGAACAGAGCCCAAGGCTACGCGATGCGATGGGGGCAGCTGCTCGTTCAACTCGGCGCACGCTGCATCATCGATTACGTAGGTTGCCGCGATTCCCACACTCTGCTTCGTCAGGCTTTCGATAACCTTCCGCCACGAATCCTCGTGCTCTCTCCACGCCGAAGGTGCCACAACTACCGACACTGTGCGCTGTGGATCTTTGATCGCCTCGACTACGCGGTGAACATCGTCCACTCGAATGAGTTCTGGCGAACCTGTCAGCGTGACAGTTGCGTCTTTCGCCTCATGCGCGTCTAGAAGTCGTCGGATCAACCGCGGCGGGTCGACCTTGTCAATCGGGTCCCCGCCATCTGGCGCCTCGACTCCGGCCTCCACAACGAGCGATTCTTGATAATCCCGGGAGTGAGGATTGCTAAACGCGTATACCGAGACTGTCCAAAGCCCGCCTGGATTTCTCTCAACAAATCGGTACATCCGCCGATTGCTGTCGTCTGGCGCTTCGGGTGCGGCGATGACGTCGAGTTGCGCGTCAGGTCCCATCTGGTGACGCCCCACCCCATCCCAATCAGCTGAAGTCAGTGTTCCGCGTTGCTTCTTCTCCAAAAGCCAACCGTGTAGTTCGCGCTCGGCTACGGAGATCGCACTATCGGATCGCTCAAGCCGCAGGATTGCGCGGTACCCCGTTCCCATTGCTCTCCAAACTGTCGGCTCGCTTCGAGCTTCTGTTTACCGTGCACATCAGATATGGATAGTAGGTGGCTGCGTCGAGAGTGCATGCAGCTTTACAACGGCGCGTCGCCGTTGGTTCGCAGGCGGATTGGTGGCCTCGCCTCGGCGTGTTGTTCACGCCGACTCCGCATCTGCCGATGAAGTGATGCGCTCAATCGCCTCGATCAGTCGGGACACCTGGTCCATCTCAAACACCTGAGTTGGACCTTGGGGGGCGTTGTCAATGAAGGGCGGGTCGAAGATCTGCGATGAATCCATCGCACCGTTCCGGGTGAGGAAGTCGGTGACGAGTCCGATGAAGTGAATCTGGTCAGCAGTCGCATTCACATCGCTGATGAACTCCGCAAACGCCTCGTTGACCGACTGCCGATCCAGTCCTACGAGCGATCTGATGAAGCGGCCGAGGCCGTGGGCGTCGTCGATCGCTTGTTGAAGTTCCCCCGGCGAACCAGCACCGCTTCGGGCGAGAAGCTCCTGGAGCGAGTCGATGTCGGCCTGGGTCAATGGCTTCCCAGTCCTTAGCTTCTGCAGCGCGAGGTTATCCGGTTGCCGGCGCAGGTAGTCGCGCATCTTGGCGTTGAAGCGCTCCTTGTCTGTGCTGGTCGCCATGTGCGGCATGTCGACCTCAGTGACCTCACCCGTGAAGGCGTCTTGCAGATCGGTGTATACGATCGGCTGCTTCGTCTTCTCGAGGAGCCCAACCAAAGAGCGCAGCTCCTTCCGCGCGTCCTCTAGCATCTCCGGGGTGACGTCCTCCCACCACGCCTCAGAGGCGACCTCGCGCAGGAGTTCTTCCTTGGCCTTGATCTTTGGGATGGTGAGTTGCTCGAGGAGGCCATCGGCGATGGTGCGGACTTTGTCTTCTTGACGTTCGAGGGTGGTGTCGTCGGCTTCGATGACGGCGAGTTGTCCACGCAGGACGATGAGGTCGAAGCGTTTGGCCATTTCGTCGGTGTCGCGGATGGTGGTGGGGAGGTCGGCAAGGTTGTCCACGATGTCGCGGACCTTCTGCTCGGTCAGCGACTCCCACTTGCCGCGGTTGCGGTAGACCTCGACTTGCTTGCGGCGCGGTCGGACGAGGAAGTTGTCGAGGTTCATGCCCGCGACCTGGGTGTGCAGGACGTCGGTGATTTCTTCGCGCAGTTCCGCGTTCGTGTGGGAGCGGTCGAGTGCCCACACGACGTCGGTGCGGGCGGTAAACAAGCGCTCCGACAGTGAGGCAGGCAGTCGGGCTTCGGCGGGAGCCGGGTGGGCATTGAAAAACTCGACGTTGCCGCAGAGGTCGAAAATGAAAAAGTCGGTCTTGTCCTGACCTGGTCCGTACAGATCGGGGCGCAAGCGCGTGCCGCGACCAACCATCTGCCAAAACTTGGTCTTAGACCGCACGGGTTTAAAGAACACCAGGTTGACGACGTCGGGGACGTCGATGCCGGTGTCGAGCATGTCGACGGAGATCGCGATGTGCGGGCTCGTATCCGGTTGGGAGAACTTGTCTATGAGGTCTTGGCCGTGGGACACGGCGTGGGTGATGACGGCGGCAAACTGGCCGTTGTATTGCGGGTAGTTGCGGTCGAAGCGCTGTGCGATGAAGTCGGCGTGTTTCTGGTTCTTGGCGAAGATGATCGTCTTGCCGAGGCGGTCGCCGCCGGCGACGCGGTGGCCGCGGGTCATGAGGACTTCGAGAGCTTTGTCAACGGTATCGGTGTTGAACAGCCATTTGTTGACCGCTTCGGAGGACACTTCGTCGGGGTACTCGTCCGGGTCGACGTCTTCGCCCCAGTCCTCGCCTTCCCAGCGCTTCTTCTCCTCGTCGGACAGGTCGTCGTACTTGATGCCCGTTCGCGCGAAGGCCAATGGCACCGTGACGGCCCGTGGTGGTACGAGGTAGCCGTCTTTGATGGCTTCGTCGAGGCTGTAGTCGTCTGTGGGGACACCGGTTTCGAGGTTGAACAGTTGGTAGGTGTTGTAGTCGACCTCGCCTTTGGGGGTGGCGGTCAGCCCGAGGAGGTAGGAATCGAAGTATTCAAAGATCCGACGGTACTTTTGGTATACCGAGCGGTGGGCTTCGTCGATGACGACGAGATCGAAGTGGCCGGGGCCGAAGCGGCGCCGGCCGTTGTCGAGATCGTTGATCAGCCCCATCATCGTCGGATAGGTCGACACGTAGACGCGGCCGTCGGTGTTCTTCTCGGTCAGCAGGTTGACCGGTGATGTATCCGGCAGGAATGTCTTGTAGGCGTTGATCGCCTGCTTGACCAGCGCTTTGCGGTCGGCGAGGAACAGGATGCGTTTGGCCCAATTCGCTCGCATCAGCATGTCCGACAGCGCGATCACCGTGCGTGTCTTACCGGATCCGGTGGCCATCACCAGCAGCGCGGCACGTTGACGGTCGATCTCGAAGCCTTCGGTGACGTTGCGGATCGCCCTCGTCTGGTAGGGGCGTTCCACGATCGTTGTGTTGATGTCGACGTCGGCGAGCTTCTTGCGGGTGGTACGGCGCTGGATCTCCAGGGCGAGCTCGTCGCGGGTGTAGAAGCCCTCGACTTCCCGTGGTGGATAGTTCTCGTCGTCCCACAGCCAGGTATCGAAACCGTTGGTGTAGAAGATGAGCGGGCGCTGGCCGTGCATCTGCTGGAGGCAGTCGGCATAGAGCTTGGCCTGGTGTTGTCCGACGGTCGCGTCCTTCGAGGTGCGTTTGGCTTCCACCACCGCCAGGGGCCGTCCGTCGGTGCCCCACAGTACATAGTCGACGAAACCGTTCTTGCCATCGGGCATCCCAGTCACCGGGTACTCCCGCACCCGCGGGGCGTCGACATCCCACCCGGCTTCCCGCAGCAGCAGGTCGATGATGTCGGTACGGGTGCGGGCTTCGTCGTAGTCGTGGGTGTCGGCATGCTTGGCTGCCGCAGCGTGTGCGGCGGCGACCTGGGCACGCAGCTGGGCGACCAGCTCCTCAAGGCTGACGTGGGCGGCGTCCGCCGCTTTAAGTTGCTCGTCGCGCGCCAGCAGCTGCTCAATGAGGTCAGCGCGCACATTGGCGGCTTCTTCGAGTTCGGCATCCTTGGCCTCGAGCTCGGCACCGAGCTTCTGCAGCTGGGCCATCGTTTTGGCGACGGCAGCTCCGCCGCCCGGCTTCGGGAGCGCGGCGCGGTCGAGCTTCTGCCCTGGTGTCGGCTTAGATTCTGGCTGGGTGGCATAGGTGCGGGCCAGCCACGACAGAACGTGGAACAGTTCTTCAAGCAGGCGGATGCCGGATTCCTGCCCGATCGGGCGGTCGTCGTGGACGGCGTGGTTGCCGGCCCGCCGAATCAGGTCCAGTTTCGTCTGCACCGGGCCTGGCACGAGCGCCTGGAACGCCGCGTCGTGGATGCGGGCCGACAGATCATCCTTGTACGGCTTGTCCAGGCCATTGACGGTGTAGAGCCACTTGACCGCCGCCTCAATCGTCCGCCGGGCGTAGAAGCAGGTGGAACGGCTGTCGAACAGCGCATCACGTTCGGCGTTCTTCGCCGAAGCATAAACCTGCGGCCACTCAGCCTGTAGGAAACCGAAATTGCGGGCCACCGTGCCTCCTCCCTAACCACGTCCGATTTTGGCACACGACGTGTACCGATTTGCGCAAATAGGTCAGACTACATCGCTCCTCTGACAGCTTGACCGAGCCAACTTGGCAAGAATGTGACGGTCCCGCCGGTCACATCTGACCCGCTCAATCACCACCCGCCGGAGAGCCGACATCACTTGGAACTCGAGACGAGCACAACGCGCTCAGTGACGAACGCAAGCGATAGCAGTGTTGGTGAGACCTCAGCGGCCAGCATAAAAATCCTTATCCGACAAAACGCTCGGTACCCACTGCAGCGACGTCACAATTCACCGCGGAAGGCGCGGGATTGAACGGAACGGAACAGCGCTTCACATGTGTCCAGTAGCGAGGCCCCGTTTGTCGCGAGACTCCGAATTCTACCAACCCTCCTCCCGAATTCCCTTTGTTCTGCAAGATCAGGTATGCCGATGGCGAGCGGCGCAAGATCCCTCTTGTTGAGCTGGGGTACTGAACTACCGGACTGAATAGAGGCGAGATCGAGAAACTGAAACCATCCGAATAGAAAATCAGAAATCAGGAACTCGTCAATTGGCGCTATTCCCATCAGATTCGGGTCCAACACAGCCGAACGAACTGTTAAGCGCTTCTTATTGGTGCCGATCGCTCCACCTCGTTTCGGTATCACCACGGACCCAGTTGGGCAGGTAGCAGCTCTCGCTCCCCCCTTTGCACTCCACAACACCGAACTCTTGAGAAAGGTCTCGTTTCCTGACAAATTCAGATCGGATACCTTCAGGAGCTGATACCCACCTGACTGGCCAGCGAAGGTCTCGCCGTCGGGGAGCGTGCCTCCCGCGTAGAATTCGGCTACGTCGCCAAGCAGCGTGTTTGACTCCGACTTGCGTGGGTCACCGAACATCTGAACAAAGACTGCCCGCGACAGTGTGTCCAAGAGTCCGAGACTTTGCTTCCGCTTGGCGCGGAGGGTGTCGGCGTGGTCGAGGATGGCTGCGATGCGGCGTTGTTCGGGGAGGGGAGGGAGAGGGATCGTCCACGCCTTTAGCTTTGTCTGACTGATATTGGACTGTGTTCCACCGTTTCCCGCAGCAAGCAGCTGCTCCCGCTGTCCGCGCAAATAGTGAAACAGGAACCGTAGATCAAGATGCTCTCCGGGATAGGCGAAGGCGATCGCCTGGTTGGTAGCGAGCGGAATGGTCGGAATACCAAGCTTTCCTATCGAGCCATACATCGCAATCAGGACGGCTCCCGGCTGTACGAGTTTTGCCGAACTCTGGGACAGACCTGCTTCCGTAATGCTCTCGGCCGTGTAAGTCACCTCACCATCGGTCAGATCCCCGATTGTCGCCCAAGGAATCTCGCCACCGTAAAAGTCGCGATTTCCTCTGCTCGGGGTACCTCCACTGCCCCATTCCGCTACCTCACCCAAAGTGACCGTGGGCCAGCTCATTCGGTCCCACCTGCCAGCATCTGGCGTAGTTCGGCGAGGCCGGTTTGGATGTCGGTTTCGAGTTTGTCGAGTTCGTCGAGGATCTCTTCGGGTGCTCGGTGTTCGACTTCGTCGTGGATGACTTCTTTGTACCGGTTGAGGCTGAGGTCGTAGCCCTGATCTTCGATCGCGTTCCGCGGAACGCAGAAGGACTGCTCCGTGCGCTCGCGTTTGAGCTCTGTGCCGTCGCGTTCGGCCCAGCGGGCGAGGACGTCGGGCAGGTTGTTCTTGGCGTGCTGGTCGTCCGCGAGTTCGGCCAGCGGCCCGAGCTTGTCACCATCGATCAACGCGGTTCGCTTGTCGTCGAGCGAGTATCCATCGGCCTGGACGTCGTAGAACCAGACCTGGTCGGTGCCGCCTGAGTTGGTTTTTGTGAAGAAGAGAATCGCTGTCGACACTCCCGCGTATGGCTTGAAGACTCCGGATGGGAGCTTCACAACGGCGTCGAGTTTGTGGTCGTCGACGAGCATCTTGCGCAGGGTCTTGTGCGCCTTGGACGAGCCGAACAGGACGCCGTCGGGCACGATCACCGCTGCGCGGCCGCCGGGCTTCAACAAACGCAGGAACAGGGCGAGGAACAGAAGTTCGGTCTTCTTCGTCTTGACGATCTGCTGGAGGTCTTTGGCGGTGTTCTCGTAATCCAGGCTGCCGGCGAAGGGCGGGTTGGCGAGTACCAGGGAGTAGGCGCCGGCGTCGCCGGTGTTGGCTTCGGCGAGGGAGTCTCGGTAGCGGATGTCGGGTTGTTCGACGCCGTGCAGCAGCATGTTCATCGAGCCGATGCGCAGCATGGTGTTGTCGAAGTCGAATCCGTGGAACATGTCGTGGTGGAAGTGCGTGGCGCCTGTGCCGGAGTTGATGTCGGCGGCGTGGTGGTCGCGCATGTACTCGGTGGCCGCGACCAGGAAGCCGCACGTGCCCGAGGCCGGGTCGACGATGGTGTCGCCGGGTTCGGGGGCCATCATCTCGACCATCAGCTTGATGATGTGGCGGGGTGTACGGAACTGGCCGTTCTGTCCGGAGCTGGCGATCTTGGCGAGCATGTACTCGTAGACGTCGCCTTTGGTGTCGAGGTCGCGCATCTCGATCTTGTCCAGGAGGTCGACGACCTTGGTGAGCATGCCCGGATTGGGGATCGATAGGCGGGCGTCCTTCATGAAGTGGGCGTAGGTGGAGTCCTCGTCACGCATGGTGCGGATGAACGGGAACACATCCTCGTCCACGGTGCGGAACATGTCCTCGGGGGCGTAGTTCTTGAACTCCGACCAGGACAGCTCGGTCCGCTCGACCGGGAATGGATTGCCGGTGACCGACTTCTTGGTGAGATTGGCGCGATTGAGGGCGAGTTGTTGCTCGTCGTCCAGTCGGCGGATGAACAGCAGGTAGGTGATCTGCTCCATCACCTCCAACGGGTTGGATATGCCGCCCGACCAGAATGCGTCCCAGACGGCGTCGACCTTGCTCTTCTGTTCTCCCGTGATCACTCTCGCGCACTCCCAACAGTCGTGGTGAACCCGAACAGAACTGTATAGCGCGCCTCTCAGACAATTCGCGGACGACCTTGGTGCGACACGCCCAACGGCAAAGGCAACCTTTGACTTGCGATGTGCGACCTGAGGACGTGAGTCGCCGTCCGCCGTTTGCGCTAAATGCTCCACACAAGCGAGCCAGCAAGTAGCTGCACAGCCCCTACCTGCACTTTCGGCTGCCCTTGATGCGCATACCGCGCACTGTGCGCACTACGCGTGGTGTGCGCACTACGCGCGCGATGCAGCCATGACGAGGCCAGAATGCGTCCCTACCAATGCCTCGGAGTGTGGTGGCATTAATCCCGGAAGTCCCCGGAACTACCCGGTAGGAGGCACTGATGAAGGACGCCGATGTTCCGGCCGCACACTTCGGTTCGCCGCGTATCAACAAGCCCGGCGACGTAACGCGCGTCGAGCTGCGTCTGCCGACTCCACTTGCTGCCCGCCTTTATCGGATGGCCCAGGCGAATGGACAGTCGGTATCGCGTGCCGGCGCCGACGCATTAGAACGCGGGCTGGAAGAGGTCGATGACGTAGAGGCATAAACCTAAGTCACAGAAACGACATCAGACGCCGATCTGCTGACCAGCGCCTGACATCTCACAGCGGTTGGCGCCGCTGCTTCATCAAACCCCTCCACGGAGTCCCATTGATGCTACCTGCTGTCTTTCCGCACGCCCCCACTCGCAACATATGCGTGTCGATCTCGACACGTTCCGTCCTGGTGGTGACCAAGCCATGAGGAATCTGCCGATCGACGTCGCGATCGACGGCTACGTGCCTCGACAGATACAGGAAACGACATGGCGCGTAATCGAAGACGAAGTGCGTCAAATCGTCCGCGACTCTCAGCCCGCGACAGGAACGTCCGCCGATCATCACATGCTGGCAGTCACCCATTTCCTCGCCTGGGCGGTCGATCAGCAGCGCTCCCGTGAGCGCGAGCGGCTCTTCGTACCCGAGGTCGTCGAACACTATGTGGCCACGGCGTGTGAACATCTCTCACCCGTCAGTCGCGGAACGCGTCGTTCGGTCCTCCGGACGGTCGGACGGCGCGTCACTCGGAGAGCTCGCTGGGACTCACCCGCACCGGTGTATCCAACCTCCAAGAGCCGGCCGCCTTACACAGACGAACAGTGCCGGTGGCTGGTCAAATGCGTTGACTCCCAATCCAGCCCCTCTCGACGCCGCGTACTTCAATCACTTCTCGGCCTGGGTCTCGGGGCCGGGCTGACACCCGATGAGGTCGCCTCTCTCACAACAAACAGCCTCATCAACGCATCGCCCGGCAGGATGAGGATTATCCTGCCAGGTCGGATTGTTCCCGTCCGATCGCGCTACGCACCTCTTCTTGAGGGTCTCATCGATACTTTGGCCCCTGGTGCAGTACTCGTTCGTGACAAGCCACTGCCGCGGGTGGAGACGATCTCCAACCTGCTCGCTCGTTGTGATCTTCCAGAGGGCCTTCGACCGCTGACCATGTCTCGACTTCGCCAAACCTGGGCTCTTGACGCATTAGCCTCATCTGCACCGCTGCCATCGGTGATGGCCGCGTACGGGTGCAGATCGCTCACATTCACCGATGCGGTGTTCGCTCGACTTACCGAGATGGCTGCGTCTGCAGACATCATTTCGGACGCACGGCTCTACGACTTCTGACTCATGGGTAAGATCCCGCGCTATAGAACGAAGGACCTCGGCGACGGCCCAGGCTGTAGCACAAAGGTTTTCGAGATCGCATTCGACAGTGCGCTCCGCGCGCCCGCGCGCCATCACCTTCATGCGATCATGGTGGAAGACAACAACGGTCGGCCCCGGGAGTTCACGCCTTTCCAGTTCTTCACACGGGGG
>NZ_BAFB01000265.1 GCF_000248075.1 Gordonia otitidis NBRC 100426
TTACCCAAATTTCTGACAGACGCTCAGATCCCGGCGGTGACAACCGCCGCCACGGGAGCAGGGTCTGGAATCAGGCTGTCCTGGGCGTCGAGGGCCTCGACGCGTCGTGTGCCCTCGGGGACGGACCTGGCCAGCACTGTGGCCAGTGCGGTGCGGAGAGCTGTCACCGGATCGTCGACCATCT
>NZ_BAFB01000264.1 GCF_000248075.1 Gordonia otitidis NBRC 100426
TCAGATGATGCCGTAGCCGTCCATGAACCAGACCGACACCGACTCGGATGACTGGCCGGTCCGGTGACCGTCTTTGCGCGCATAACGCAACCCGGGCCGTCGGCCACCGGCAGCATTGCCGGACACGTCACCGCCGGACACACCATCGTCGTCGCTGCCGTGAGCGACGCCACCAGACGACGAATCCGTCTTGCCGTCGACGCGATCTGCGGTGCCGTCGGCGAAAGCGGCGGTGCTGCCGGCGTGCTTGGCGGTGCCATCAGCGTGGCGTCTGATGCCGTCGACGCGATCTGCGGTGCCCTCGGCGAAATCAGCGGTGCTGTCGGCGGGCTTCCCAGTGCCGTCAGCGGAAGCGGCGGTGCTATCGGCGTGGCTTCTGATGCCCTCGACGCGATTCCCGGTGCTGTCAGCGGAAGCGGCGGTGCTGTCGGCGCGATCTGCGGTGCCGTCGGCGAAATCAGCGGTGCCCTCGGCGCGATTCCCGATGCCGTCAGCGAAACCAGCGGTGCCCTCGAAGCGATTCCCTGTCCCGTCAGCGCAACTCTTGGTGCCGTCGGCGGAATCGCCGGTGCTGTCGGCGGGTTTCTCGGTGCTGTCGGCGTGATTCTGGGTGCCGTCGGCGGTTTCGGGTGGGGTGAGGGCCGCGTCGTTGCACACGACGTGTATGACGAACCGCGGATCGGCTGGCGGTACGGTGCACGGCTCGGGAATCGTCGCGGTGCAGTCGTCACTGCCGCAGGCG
>NZ_BAFB01000263.1 GCF_000248075.1 Gordonia otitidis NBRC 100426
AGATACACCCGTCTCTTCCTCGTCACTGCCGCTTTCCTTTAGAACACTAGAACCCTGCGCGACCTCAACGCACTCAACAGCGACCACGTCGCGCTTAGTCAAAGCACCATCACTCGAACCCTTAGACTCCTCATCGACAGAATCACCAATCGAAGAATGTTCAAGTAAAGCGCCAGAGTGGATAGCAGCCTCAGACTGAGAAGTTTGTAGGACAGGACCGTTAGGGAATGTCCTACCTTCAAGCTCTGTATATGTATTAGATGTACTATTAGAAGTTATATGAGAAGTTCTCTTAGAAGTTAGGTGGACGCTCATGTCCGGTGATTCTGGACAAGAATGTCCGATGATTCCGTCGGGGGTGTCAGATGGTCTGTGTAAGTCCAGTGCTCATTAGTGAGAGGAAGATTTATGAGCATGGCGTTAGACGACAAGCAGCAGGACAACGACGACCAT
>NZ_BAFB01000262.1 GCF_000248075.1 Gordonia otitidis NBRC 100426
ACCACCCGCAGCTGCCTGAGCTCGCAGAGCCGCGTTCGACTGCGGAGGTGGCCGAAGCGTTGCAGGCCTCGGGCATGGTCGATGAGTTGTTGGCCCAGATCGATTCGGGTCAGGTGCAGGTCACCGGGGACGGTGGCTTGATTCCGGGCTTGATCAAACTCGCCCTCGAACGCGGTTTGAAGGCCGAGCTGACCGATCACCTCGGCTACGAGAAGGGCGACCCGGCAGGCCGGGAACTGCCCAACGCCCGCAACGGATCAACCCCGAAAACGGTGGCGTCTGAGGCGGGGCCGGTCGAGCTGAAGGTCCCTCGTGACCGTGACGGCACCTTCACCCCACGTCTGGTGCCGAAGGGATCGCGTCGGCTCGGCGGCCTCGATGACATCATCATCTCGCTGTACGCCGGAGGCATGACGTTACGCGACATCCAACATCATCTGGCCGCCACGGTGGGCACCGATCTGTCGCATGAGACGATCTCCAAGATCTGCGACGAGGTTTGCGACGCGGTCGATGAATGGCAGAGCCGGCCGCTGGAAGCGTTGTATCCCGTCCTCTATCTCGATGCCCTGGTGGTCAAGGTCAAAGACGGTGCTCACGTTCGAAATAAGCACGCCCACATAGCTATTGGTGTCGACATGGCTGGCGTCAAGCATGTGCTGGGCATCTGGATACAGGCTGAAGAGGGCGCGAAGTTCTGGGCCGGGGTGTGCGCGAATCTGGCCAACCGCGGCGTCAAGGACGTGCTGATCGTATGCTGCGACGGGCTGACCGGATTCCCCGAGGCGATCGAGGCGACGTGGCCTTTGGCCACCGTACAAACCTGCGTCGTGCACCTGATCCGCAACGCGATGCGGTTCATCAACTACAAAGACCGCAAACAGGTCGCCCGGGCGATCAAACCGATCTACACCGCCCCCGACGCCGAGACCGCCCGCCGAGAATGGGAGACCTTCCGAGATTCGGCGTTGGGTGTCACATATCCGAGTGCGGCACAGGCTTTCGACCGCGCCTGGGACAGATTCATCCCATTCCTGGCCTTCCCACCCGAGTTGCGCAAGGTCATCTACACCACCAACTCGATCGAGTCGCTGAACTATCAACTCCGCAAGGTCATCAAGAACAGGGGACACTTCCCCAACGACGTCGCAGTCCGCAAACTGCTCTGGCTGGCTATCTGCGACATCGAGGACAAACGAGCCAGGCAACGCGAGAAGGAACGCGGCAAGCCAGCCAGTCAGCGTAAAGCGCCCGGACGACTCGTCGAAGGGCAAGTCGTGACCAGCTGGAAACAGGCCCTCGGACAACTCGCCCTGGCCTACCCCGACCGCATCGAACCCCACCTCAACTAGACACCGAAAGCGAACCCAAGAAA
>NZ_BAFB01000261.1 GCF_000248075.1 Gordonia otitidis NBRC 100426
CCGGTGCGCGTCCCGCGCCCGGCCAAGGTGGTCCCCGTCCGAACCCGGGCAACATGCCCCCTCGCCCCAATCCGGGTGCGATGCCCAGCCGTGCAGCACGTCCGGACGCAGGACGTCCCGGTCGCGGCGGCGGACCGGGTGGTCGCGGCGGCGGTGGCGGCGGCTACCGCGGTGGCGGCGGCGCGCCGGGCGGAGCACCGGGAGGTCCTCCCGGCGGATTCCGCGGTCGTGGTGGCGGCGGTGGCCGC
>NZ_BAFB01000260.1 GCF_000248075.1 Gordonia otitidis NBRC 100426
CCCCCGCCACCCGCGACGCCGGCTGAGTACACCCCGGTGCCGAACACACGCCGCCACCCTCGGCAGCGAACAACGCCAACCGCTGCCCTGGCGAAGCCAACCGTTTCGACCGCCCCAAATACAAGGGCACGCTGGTGTGCTCGGCGAATACCGCCAGGAATGGTTGCACCCCGCTCGTCGAGTGGGTGGCCATCAAGATCAGATCAGCGACCGGAAGCAGAGTGCCCGACGCGGTCCGCGCCACCCCGGCGTGCGCCTCCAATTCAGCGAGTGTGGCGGTGGCGATGATCTGGACGGGTAGACCCCGATGCGAGCGGCCGAGCACACCGGCATCGACAACCTGCGACAGCAACGCTGATACGGCGTCATGGTTGCGTTGGGCTTGCGACC
>NZ_BAFB01000259.1 GCF_000248075.1 Gordonia otitidis NBRC 100426
TCGAGGTCAAGGCTGGGGACGTCCGCGAGTCCGGGCTGCTCAAGGACCGCATCCTGCTCCGCAGCCCCGGCGAGTCCCAGTCCGCCGACAATACAATGCTCGCCCTGGCAGTGGAAGACCTGAAGTCTTCCGACGAAGCCTGGCGCATTCATCATGAAACCACCGGGGACCGCCTTGTCGAACCGCTGCTGGTCATCCAGGTCGAGCAGGGACTGTCACCGGCGAAGGAGGAGGCGCGGCTGGCTGAGATCCTCGCGGTGATCGAATCGGCATGGCCGCTGCTGTCCGACTACGCCGTGGCCCACGCCTTCGGCGACCACGGCCCGTACAAGGTGGGGGACAAGACTGTCCGCTACCTTCCGCCCGAGGCGATCTCCGGCGACGACCAAGCACGCGTGGTGCTGTTCAAGTCTGCCCTCACCACCGGCTGGGACTGCCCCCGTGCCGAAGTCATGATCTCGTTCCAGAACAAGGACAGCTACACCGAGATCGCCCAGCTGATCGGCCGGCTGGTCCGCACCCCGCTGGCCAAGCGGGTCGACGGAGGCGACGACCGCCTCAACGAGGTTGCCGCGTACCTGCCGGGGTTCCGTACTGAGCACGTCGCCCGCGTCGTCAACGCGTTGGCCGAGGACGAGACCGTTGAGGTCGACGTCGTCATCGCCCCCGTCGTGTGCGAGAAGTCGACGGACGCGCCGGCCGAGCTGTTCGACCTGCTCGATACGCTGCCGTCCTACACCCGGCAGCGGACATCATTCAGTTCCCGCACCGCCCAGCTGATGCGACTGGCCGCTGCGCTCACCGAGCACGGCTTGGTCAAGCACGGCTCGGCCAAGGCCAAGCAGTGGATCGTCGACCAGATGCGGGCCGCGGATGGCCAGCGAAGCAACGAGATCGACGCCAAGGTCGACGACATCATGTCTCTCACCATAAGCACCAGGATGGTGGCCTACGGCGAGGCGATCATGCAGAGCGTCGGCAAGTCCGACACCCCCACCAACGAGCGCGACCTGGAGAGCTACTTCGGCAAGGCCAAAAGACTTCTCCCCGACGGCTCGGCCAACTGGTACTACAACGACCTCTGTGACCGCGGCGAGGACGACATCGACGCCTCTGCCCGGCTGGTCGCGATGGCCGATCTCGGCTTCAAGAAGGTCATCGAGGAGCAGGCCGCCGCCCTCGTCGATGAGTGGCGCAAGCAGCACGCCGCGAAGGTGTCGGCCAAGCCGAGGCATGTGCGGGACCAGATCGAGCCGCTGTGGCACCTCGGCGGGACGCCCATGCTTCCGACGACAGTCGAGGCCCGCGATGCCTATCCCGCAGCGACGGAGAAGGTGCGCGGTCAGACCGTCGAGGCCATTGACACTTACCCTTCGCACATCTACGTCATTCCCAACGGCAAGCCCAGCGCCGGCGGATTCCCGGTCGACACCTCGCGGTCGTCGTGGGAGCAGGAGGTCCTTGACGCTGAACTCGACTCCGAGACGCTTGTCGGCTGGTACCGCAACCCGTCCTCCGGTCGGCACGCGCTGGCGGTCCCCTACGAGTTCGGCGACAAGCACCAGCTCATGCACCCCGACTTCCTGTTCTGGCACGACGACGGCGACGGCGAGTACGTCATGGACATTGTCGACCCGCACCGGTTCGACCTCGCCGACACCTCGGCCAAGTGGTCCGCGCTCTCGCGCTACGCCCAGGAGCACAGCGACCGCGTCCGCCGGTGCCTCGCGATCGCCAAGGTAGGCGGGTCCCTGCGCGCACTCGACCTCACGGTCCCGGGCATCGACCAACGCGTCGCCGCGGCCACGAACCAGAACTTGATCGCGGCAATCTTCGACGCCGAGGGGATGTCGTATCCATAGTCCTGCTACGGCGTGGGGTCCGAAAAGTGGCTTGTCGCTGGTCCGAACTTGTCTGTCTTCAGGTAGTGCTCGCTGACTCGCTGGTACTCATCGCGGATGTCGACCGGTACGGTTGCAGACCGACCGTGCGCGACGTCGAGTGCGTCTGCGCACCCGACGGCGTATTCGTAGACACGGTGGAGATGGATCAGCAGGTGTGTGTATCCATTCGCGGCGAAGACCGTGTTGGTGTCTGCGTCGAGCACATGTCCTGCGTTGAGTGTCCCGACAGGTGTCGGATGGCCACCCTGCTCACAGTGAAGCGAGTAGTCCTTGCGCCGGTAGTCGTTGGAGTCGTCGGAGTAGAGTCGAGCCGGTTTCCAGGTCGTCTCGCGTTCCTCACGGTCGGAGCGCATCCAGGCGACGACGCTGTCCGGTGCGCTGTTGAACTTCCAGAGTAGGTACTCGCACTCGACCACTTGGCGCAACAATGCCCAGGCGGGGTAGTGGTTGCCGATGCTTGTTAACGCGATCATCCCAGCCGCCAGTGACGTGGCCGCTTTCGTGGCACGGCTCGCGCCGTTATAACTGTAGGCCGCATCCACTTCGCCGGCCGCATGCAAGGACACCGAGGCGTCGTACAGCGCGTTACCGACAGTATCGGTAAGACGCCACACCGCCTCGACCGTCTCTGCGCGACAAGCACTCATCACCGGATCGGCAGCATAAACCGCTGCCGTCGCAGCCGCATCGGCCTTGTCCGCGAACTGAACTGACGGGTCCTGATCCTGGATGAGCTTCCGCAACTGACCGACGGTTTTGAGAGGGTGATCGCCGGTGACGTCGGCGATCATGTGCACGGCGGCTGTTCCGACCTCCTGAGCAGCCAGGGCAAGAAGTCCGTGGTCGCACACGATCTGGTCAGGCACACCACCGGCATTCACCACCGACAGCAGGGTCCGGAGTTCCGAGTACTGATCGGACAGCTGTGGATCGCAACGAATGACGATCTCCTCGAACGCGGTTGCACTGTCCGCACCCGATACCACCCCCACTCTGCGGACCAGGGCACTCGCCATGTGAACCAGCGGGTCCAGAGCTTGCTCGACCGCGTTCGTGTCTCTGTTCCCTATCGCAGTGTCGAGGCTGCGTTCGAGATCACGCATGTGTCCGACGAGCAAGTCCGCGCCGACGAGGCAGAACTGCATCTGTTTCCTGTTCACAACCTCATCATTGCAACGACCCCTGAC
>NZ_BAFB01000258.1 GCF_000248075.1 Gordonia otitidis NBRC 100426
CACCGACGAGGATCTGATCGCTCGCGAAGACGTCGTCGTCACCATCACCGAGACCGGGTACGCCAAGCGCACCAAGACCGACTTGTATCGCAGTCAGCGACGCGGCGGCAAGGGTGTGCAGGGCGCCGGACTCAAACAGGACGACATAGTCAAGCACTTCTTCGTCAGCTCCACGCACGACTGGATCCTGTTCTTCACCACGAAGGGCCGCGTCTATCGGGCGAAGGCCTACGAGCTGCCCGAGGCCAACCGCACCGCCCGCGGTCAGCACGTCGCCAACCTGCTGGCTTTCCAGCCGGAGGAGCGCATTGCACAGGTCATCCAGCTCAAGACCTATCAGGATGCGCCGTATCTGGTGCTCGCGACCCGCAACGGCCTGGTGAAGAAGTCCAAGCTCGAAGACTTCGACTCCAATCGTTCCGGCGGTATCGCGGCGATCAACCTGCGTGGCGAGGACGAGTTGGTCGGTGCACAGTTGTGCAGCTCCGACGACGATCTGCTGCTGGTGTCGCAGAAGGGGCAGTCCATCCGGTTCCACGCCGACGACGAGACACTGCGACCGATGGGCCGTCAGACCTCCGGCGTCCAGGGCATGCGCTTCAACGGCGATGACGAGCTGCTCTCGCTGAACGTCGTACGCGAGGGCACGTACTTGTTGGTCGCGACGTCCGGCGGCTACGCCAAGCGCACCCCGATGGACGACTACCCGGTCCAGGGCCGTGGCGGCAAGGGAGTGCTGACCATCCAGCACGACCGCAGGCGAGGCGAGCTCATCGGCGCGATCATCGTCGACGACGATTCGGAGCTGTACGCGATCACCTCCGGTGGTGGTGTCATCCGCACAGCGGCCAAGCAGGTGCGCAAGGCAGGGCGACAAACCAAGGGCGTCCGTCTGATGAACCTCGACGAGGGCACCACGGTCATCGCCATTGCACGTAATGCGGACGAACCCGAAATCGACGGCTCGGAGTAACGGCTCACCGCGGCGTGACGTTGCAACTCCGCGGTGAGAGGTTCAGCCGACGAGCGCGGTTCACCCGTTAGTGTGGTGTGCAACGCCAGCCCCGTTGTGCTCGGTGACCCCGCTGTGTTCGACAGCGCGGTGTGGTCAGCGAAGTGCAGTTGGTTGGAAGTGCACGCGTAATGGAGTGAGGAATACGAGTGAGCACACCGAACGACCCGGACGACAAGACGTCGACGACCGGCCGGCCCGCGGGCCCCACTGAGTCCGGTAATCCCGGTGGGGCGGCGCGGTCGTCGGGTCCGGGTTCTTCGGGCGCGCAGTTGTCGGGATCCCCGAAGACAGAACCCGTCGCTCATCCGTCCATGCCGTCGAAGGATCAGGGCCCGGTCGGAGGTCCCACGCAGCGCGGTCTGGTTCCGCCGTGGCAGCGCGGCGGAGTACCCCCGCAGGCGGGCAAGCCCCAGGGCGGCAATCCGGTCGCCGGGTCAGGTGCAGCGCCGGTCAACGGGCAGTCGAGTGGCCCTGCGCAGGGGCCCAACGGACGCAGCGGACCGCCGCGTGGCCAGGTGAGCTCCGATCCCGCGTCGGGTCAGGCCCCGGTCACGAAGCTGGGCAACACGCCTCGGCCGTCGGCGCCGAATCGCCCCGGAGAACCCGGCACGGGCGCTCGCACCGGATTCGTCGAGTCTCCGACGCGGACGATCGTGCGGGATCCCTCCGAGGACGATCAACTGCCCGACCTCGACGAGATCCACCACACCGCGGAGGTCCGCCAGCCCACCGAGGCTGTCGCAGCGCCTGCCCCACGGTCGGCGCCGGCGCAGGTCGGTCCGGCAACAGCACTGCGTGCCGCGGTCCAGGTCCGTCGTATCGACCCGTGGGCCACATTCAAGATAAGCGCGGTGCTCTCGATCGTCGGTTTCTTCGTCTGGATGATCGCCGTGGCCGTGCTGTACCTGATCCTCGACGGCATGGGTGTTTGGGATCAGATCAACAGCTCGTTCGGCACACTGGTGACCGCGGACGGGTCGTCGAGCGAAGGCGACATCATCGGGGCGGGCACGATCTTCGGTTACGCGGTGCTGCTCGGCGCGATCAACGCGATCCTGCTGACAGCCCTCGCCACGGTCGGCGCCTACATCTACAACCTCTGCGCCGACCTCGTCGGCGGCGCCGAGGTGACTCTCGCCGACCTGGATTAGCTCATGTTTCGCCGGTCGCCGTCCTAGCGTGGTCGCGTTCCAAGCAACCCCTCTGACCAGCCGTTTTGGTTGTTGGTGACCTCGTCGGGTAACCTCAATCCTCGGTTCACGGGCCTATAGCTCAGGCGGTTAGAGCGCTTCGCTGATAACGAAGAGGTCGGAGGTTCAAGTCCTCCTAGGCCCACTGCGAGTGGTTGATCTCAGCCCGTTTCGCAACCCACGCCGGGTGATCTCGGCACGGGGCCTTAGCTCAGTTGGTAGAGCGCTGCCTTTGCAAGGCAGATGTCAGGAGTTCGAATCTCCTAGGCTCCACAGTTGGCATGTTTGCCTATGTCATAGTCTCTAGTTTGGATAAGTCGTAGAAATACGACGAAATTCCGGACATCGGCCTACTAATGACATCAATTTGCGATAGCGCTTCTGAACTCGAGATCCGATCGGCTGAGAAGATCCGCGGACGCACCCAATTAGCGCAGAATTTCGGTCTCCGGGCAGCATCGGACTCTGGAAGTTCCGTGGAGAGGTGTGTCGTCCGTAAGATGGCCCCGAGAGGCAGATCAGCCGCCTGGTGGTGGTCGGTCACCCTTGCTGATCTTTGCGCGCTTCGCTGAGGTCTCGTGCGCCGGTAATTTCGGCGGCGCCATCTTCGTGATCGGGTACGCGGCTGGTATGGCTAGTCTGCGTGTGCGGAAGTGGTTAGTGATGCACTCGTGGTTGTACGCAAAGAGTGTGAAGCCGAGCAGGAAGGCGTTTTTCACCCGCCCGAAGACCCGGGTGTAGCCGCGGTCCATTCGAAACTCGGTACGTAGGGCGCTATTGGCTGCTTCGACAGCATTGCGCCGGTGATAGTCCTGGTTCCAATCGGTCGTGCCATAGAGGTTGCGTTGGCGAATATTTGGGAAGTAGTCGTCGCGTAGGGTGACCGATAGGGAGCATCCGCACTTTTCGTCGTTGCATTCGGTTACAGGTCGGGTCAGCCGCTCTTTCATTGAGACTTGATTGTTGGGGCAGCAGATCTTGGACGGTGCATCGGTTCTGACCGGGCCACGGAAGCGTTGCTTACCATCGGTCTTCTTCCCCATTGATCGGAACGCGTAGGCTGTGCGGTCGTCATAGAGCGACATCAGTGCTGTGCGGTCCGATGATGTCATGCCCACGGTGAATGTGGGGAGTTCTCGCAGGTGCTTGGGTAGCGCGTCGGTGAACAGTGTTCCGTCGACGATGATGGTGCCGGGCTCGGGTCCGGGGCGTTGGCGCCGCTGATTTTGGGTCAGGTCGAAGACGGGCGCAATGCCGAGCTTGCGCAGTGGGCCTGTCCAGAATTCTGTCTTTGCATTGTTGTAGGCGCGGTCAGCGGTGACGTCGGTGATGTTATGGCCGGTGGCATGGAGCTTCTCGATGATCCCGATTGCCGCTCGGGCGTGGTGACTGCCAGCGGGTGTGAGGTTGGCAGCAGCGATGAAACCTGGGACTTCGTCCTGGCCGCGCCACGGCCGTGCGTTGACTGCAAGCGTGAGGTCGTAGCCGACGAACGCTCCGGCAGGATTGTTGTTGTGCGCTGAGCGGTGTCCATCGCGCGCATCGGGGTCGGCGGTTCGTTGTAGGCGGTTATCCGAGCGGAGTACTGGCCAGGTGCCCCTTGTGCGGACCGCTTTGGGATCCGCGTCTGGTTCGCTGTCGGTCTCGTGGCTGGTAGGTGCTTGGTCGCTGGTGCGATTCCAGAAGGCGCGAATCCTGGCGAATGACTCGTAGTCGGTGGAGTCGACTGCCAGGGACATAACGGGCGGCTGCGGCACCGTGTGCTGAAAGACGCCGTTCATTAGCTCGACGACGTCGACTCTGTCGGCGTCGACCAGGACCTTCACACGTGCGGCAAAGTCAGTTGTCTGACTATAAGACAGGGATTTGAGGCCGAGCTGGCGTCTTTGATCCGACGTAAGGCCGAGGAAGGTGTCGTAGATGTTGGTGAACAGCATCCGCCGCTTCTCGATCGCATTGATGAAGGCGAGTGTGAAGGA
>NZ_BAFB01000257.1 GCF_000248075.1 Gordonia otitidis NBRC 100426
TGGACGGATCGTCGAGGATCGGCGGCGGAAAGCCCCAGGCGTCCAGCGATACCCGCGCGAACTCGGCAACTCCGACATCCGTGTCGACTCGTCGGGCCACTACACCCGGCGACAACGGGATCTGTGCCACGATCTCCGGCGCCGTTTTCATCGCCACGATGTCGCGGACCGCGATCGTCGTGGCATTGCGTCGGGCGAGTTCGTCGTCGTCGATGCCGCCGAAGAGCCCGGGAGCGCGCGTGAAGCGCAGTCGGCGCGCGTCGAGACCTCTGCCATGGGCAGCGGCTTCGTCGAGCACCACACTCGGATCGTGTTGTGTGCCGCGATAGTTGAGTAGCGTTGCGGTCCCGTCGATGACGTAGAACTCGTATCCGTCGATCTCCAGATGACGTGAGCCCACCGGATGCCACGACGAGGTCCACCGGATCGACTCCGCGCGCACTCGCTGGGGTGTCCACGTCACCCGAACCAGCGTGCCACATCCGGAACGCACCGAACACATCGTCTCAGTTTGAGAGAAATCCTGAACGATTCCAGAATGCGTTGCATACTGACGAGGTGTCCTCCGCACCGGAGTACGCAGACCAACTGCGTGCAGCCGAACTTCGCGTGACCCGCCCACGGGTCGCGGTGCTGCAGGCTGTCAACACCCACGCGCATGCCGATACGGAGACAATCTTCCTCGCCACGCGCACGATGTTGCCCGACGTCTCGCGTCAGGCGGTCTACGACGTCCTCGGTGCGTTGACCGACGCCGGACTCGTCCGGCGGATTCAGCCCTCCGGCCTCGTCGCACGATACGAGGCTCGCGTTGGCGACAACCATCACCACACCGTGTGCCGTTCGTGCGGCGCGATCGCCGATGTCGATTGCGCCGCGGGAACGACCCCCTGCCTGACGGCGTCCGACGACAACGGTTTCGTGCTCGACGAAGCCGAGGTCATCTATTGGGGTCTGTGCCCAGAGTGCACACCGACGTCCACCGAGGGGTCACATTCGTGATCACAGCCCGAATCACCAATCATCGGAAGGAATAAGAGTGTCTGACGAGAATCCTGGCCAGGAACACCCACCCATCGGCGAGGCCCAGACCGAACCGGCCGAATCGGCGTGTCCGATGCACATCCGCCCACCGGTCGAGGGCGGTGGCAATCAGCAGTGGTGGCCCGAGAAGCTCAATCTTCGAGTCCTCGCCCATAACCCGGAGGTCATCCGTCCCCGCGAACCCGACTTCGACTACGACGCCGCACTGGCAGAACTCGACGTCGACTCTCTTGTCAGCGACCTCAAGGACGTGATGAAGGACTCGAAGTCGTGGTGGCCCGCCGACTTCGGTCACTACGGCCCCTTCTTCATCCGCATGTCGTGGCACGCCGCGGGCACCTACCGCGTCGAGGACGGACGCGGCGGTGCCGGAACGGGTATGCAGCGCTTCGCGCCTCTCAACAGCTGGCCGGACAACGTGAGCCTCGACAAGGCACGACGTCTGTTGTGGCCGGTGAAGAAGAAGTACGGCAAGGCATTGTCGTGGGCCGATCTCCTTGTGCTCGCGGGCAACGTCGCGCTCGAGGACATGGGGCTGCCGACGAAGGGATTCGCGTTCGGCCGACCCGATGAGTGGGAAGCGGACGAGGTCTACTGGGGTGCCGAATCGGTGTGGCTGGGCACCAACCTGCGCTATCAGGGCGGCAAGCGTGAGCTCGAGGAGCCGCTGGGTGCGACCACCATGGGTCTCATCTACGTCAATCCCGAAGGGCCGGAGGGTGTTCCGGACTACATGGCGGCCGCGGCGGACATCCGCGAGACGTTCGGCCGGATGGCCATGAACGACGTCGAGACCGCTGCGCTGATCGTCGGTGGCCATACCTTCGGTAAAACGCACGGAAACGGCGATGCCGAACTCCTCGGACCCGAGCCCGAGGCCTCGCCACTCGAGCAGATGGGTCTCGGTTGGAAGAATCCGCAGGGCACCGGCGTCGGCAACGACGCGATCACCAGCGGCCTCGAGGTGACCTGGACACACACACCGACCAAGTGGGACAACAGCTTCCTCGAGATCCTCTACGGCAACGAGTGGGAGCTCTTCAAGAGTCCCGCCGGCGCGAACCAGTGGCGACCGAAGGACGGCGGCTGGGCCAACTCGGTGCCCGTGGCGCAGGGCGACGGCAAGACCCATCCGTCGATGCTCACCACCGACCTGACGATGCGTTTCGACCCGGTCTACGGGGAGATCACGCGGCGCTGGCTCGACCATCCTGATGAACTCGCCGAGGAGTTCGCGAAGGCGTGGTTCAAGCTCCTCCACCGCGACATGGGCCCGGCCATCCGCTATCGGGGCCCGCTCGTGCCGTCGGAAACCTACATCTGGCAGGACAACGTTCCCGCCGCCGAGGGACCGCTCATCTCCGACTCCGACGCCGACAGCCTCAAATCGGCGATTCTCGAGACCGGTCTGACCGTGCCGCAACTGGTGTCGACGGCGTGGAAGGCTGCGTCGACGTTCCGAGGCAGCGACTACCGGGGCGGCGTCAACGGCGGACGCCTCCGGCTGCAGCCACAGCTCGGCTGGGAGTCGAGTGAACCGGACGAACTCGCGCAGGTCATCACCAAGCTGGAACTGGTCGCCGAGCAGTTCAACGCGGAGCCGGGCACCAAGGTGTCCTTCTCCGACCTTGTCGTCCTCGGTGCTGCCGCCGCGATCGAGAAGGCCGCGAAGGATGCCGGCTTCACGGTGACCGTCCCGTTCACCCCGGGTCGTACCGACGCAACACAGGAACAGACCGACCAGGAGTCGTTCGCCTATCTCGAACCGAAGTACGACGGGTTCCGCAACTACGAGGGCAAGGGCAACGAGCTTCCCGCGGAGTACAACCTGGTCGACAAGGCCAACCTGTTGACGCTGTCGGCGCCGGAGATGACCGTGCTGGTCGGTGGTCTGCGCGTACTCGGCGCGAACTACAAGGGCTCGTCGCTCGGCGTGCTGACGACCAAGCCGGGCACGCTGACGAATGACTTCTTCGTCAACATCACCGACATGGACGTCGAATGGTCGCCGTCCCCCGCCGACGACGGCACCTATGTCGCCGTCGACCGGGAGTCGGGCGAGCAGAAGTGGACCGGTTCGCGGGTCGACCTGGCGTTCGGGGCGAACTCCGATCTGCGTGCTCTCGCCGAGGTGTACGCAGAGGACGGTGCGCAGCAGAAGTTCGTCGACGACTTCGTCGCGGCGTGGGCCAAGGTCATGGAGCTCGACCGCTACGACCTGCACTGATACGACAGATCACCGGGGATGCACCCCGCGGATGTGATCCGCGGGGTGCATCCCCGTCTGCGGTGGAGACGTAGGCTTGTCCCGCGCCTTACGCCACCTCGCGACACGTCGGAGCACTCCCCCGTACTCGCGCGTAGCGCAACGATTCGACACAATCGTCCGGGGCCGCTGTTTTCGACCTCACCGATGCGGAGCGCATCGCCGTGACAACAGAACCGACCCACCCGCGGAGCCACACGCTCCGCACACCGCGTAGCCACGCACTGCGTACACCGCGGAGCCACGGGTTCCGCAGTGTGCGTAGCTGCCGGCTTCGCTCGGCGAGCGGGGGCGCTGCCGACGAGCAGTTTGAAAAAGAGAAGGGAGTCGGTGATGTTCACGCGCATTGCCATCGTGAACCGAGGTGAGGCCGCGATGCGGCTCATCCACGCCGTCCGCGGATTATCTGCCGAGACCGGTCAGCCCATCGAGGTCGTCGCTCTGCACACCGACGTCGACCGCAACGCCACATTCGTGCGTGAAGCCGACATCGCGTACAACCTCGGTGCCGCGGCCGACCGCCCCTACCTGAACCTGAAAGTCCTCGAGCATGCGCTCCTCGAAACCGGCGCCGACGCCGCGTGGGTCGGGTGGGGCTTCGTCGCCGAGGATCCGCTGTTCGCCGAACTGTGTGATCGCATCGGCGTCACGTTCGTCGGACCGTCGGCCGACGCGATGCGCAAACTCGGCGACAAGATCGGCGCGAAACTCATCGCGGAAGAAGTGGGCGTACCGGTCGCCCCGTGGAGCCGCGGGGCCGTCGACACCATCGACGACGCGCTCGACGCCGCCGCGTCGATCGGGTATCCCCTCATGCTCAAGGCGACCGCGGGTGGCGGCGGCCGCGGTATTCGCGTCATCACCAGCGATGACGAACTCCGCGACGCCTTCGACCGCACCCGCGACGAAGCTGCCCGCGCATTCGGCAGCGGCGTGGTCTTCCTCGAGCGTCTCGTGACCGGTGCCCGCCACGTCGAGGTCCAGGTGATCGCAGACGGACAGGGCACGGCGTGGGCGCTCGGCGTCCGCGACTGCTCGGTACAGAGGCGAAATCAGAAGATCATCGAAGAGTCTGCGTCTCCGGTCCTCGCCCCCGAGCAGGTCGCCGACCTCAAGGCATCGGCAGAGCGCCTCGCCGTCGCCGTCGGCTACCGCGGGGCCGCGACGGTGGAGTTCCTCTACCACCCGGGTGAAAAGCTCTTCGCGTTTCTCGAGGTGAACACCCGCCTTCAGGTCGAACACCCGATCACAGAATGCACCACCGGAATCGACCTGGTGCGCGCACAACTCCACGTCGCGTCGGGTGGTCGTCTCGAGGGTGATGCCCCGGCTGAGCGTGGCCACGCGATCGAGGCCCGGCTCAACGCCGAGGATCCCGACCGCGATTTCGCCCCGGCGCCCGGACGGATCTCTCGACTCGAGCTGCCCGCCGGGCCCGGCATCCGCGTCGACACCGGCGTCAGCGAGGGCGACACCATTCCCGCCGACTTCGACTCGATGATCGCCAAGATCATCGCCTACGGAGCCAACCGCAACGAGGCGCTGGGACGACTTCGCCGTGCCATGAGTGAGACCCGCGTGGTCATCGAGGGCGGCGCAACCAACAAGAGCTTCGTCCTCGAACTTCTCGGTCAGCCCGCGGTCATCGACGGCACCGCCGACACCGGATGGATCGACCGTGTACGCGCCGAGAACGGTCTGGTGGTCAATCGTCATTCGGCCATCGCACTCATCGCCGCGGCGATCGACAGCTACGAGGAGGAAGAAGCCGTCGAGCGGCAACGCCTGCTCGCCACCGCGTCGGGCGGCCGTCCGCAGGTGCAGCACGAGAGCGGCCGACCCCTCGATCTCAAACTGCGCGGCGTCGGATACCGGGTTCGAGTCGCGCGAATCGGTGCCAGCCGCTTCCGCGTCGCGATCGAGTCGGGTACCGATACCTACACCGCCGACGTCGACATCGAACGCTTCGACGAGCACGCCGCGCAGATGGTGCTCAACGGGGTGCGCTACCGACTCGTCACCGACACCCACGGCCCCATCCACCTCATCGACGTCGACGGCGTTGCCCACCGCGTCAGCCGCGACGAAGGCGGCGTGGTGCGCTCCCCCGCGCCCGCGCTCGTCGTCGCCACCCCGCTGTCGGTCGGTGACGAGGTCGAGGCGGGCGCACCCGTGCTGGTCCTCGAGAGCATGAAGATGGAGACCGTTCTGCGTGCACCGGTCCGGTCGCGCCTCAAGGAGTGCTCGGTCTCCGTCGGATCGCAGGTCGAGACGGGTGCGACGTTGATGCGGCTCGAACCGCTCGTCGACGACGAGGACGGCGAGGACACGGCCGAGGCGACCGCCGAGAGCGTCGAACTCGAATTGCCCTCCGCACCGGAGAACGTCGACTCCGACGTTCGTACCACCCGCACCCAGGAAGATCTGCGCAGTCAGCTCCTCGGCTACGACGTCGATCCGCACGACCGGTCGCGTCTGCTCGACGACTATCTCGCCGTCCGTCGGGAGGTCCGCGCATCCGGGCGACGTCCCATCGGCGATGAACTCGAATTACTCACCGTGTTCGCCGATCTCGCCGAGCTGAGCCAGAAACGTCCGCCCACGGGTCAGAACCCGGGCTTCGAGCACGTACACAGCTCGCGCGAGAATTTTCACACGTATCTGCAGAGCCTCGACGTCGAACGTGACGGGTTGCCGGAGGCCTTCCACAACCAGCTGCGCCAAGCCCTACGGCATTACGGGGTCACCGATCTCGATCGCACCCCGGAACTCGAAGCCGCGGTCTTCCGCATCTTCTTGGCCCTGCAGAACCCCGCCGCATCGGTCACCGTCATCACGACGTTGCTGCGCGAGTGGCTGAGCGAACCGACGCCCCGCGACGAGTTGCGGGAGGACATCGGTTTCGCGCTCGACCGCATCGTCGCTGCTACGCAGGTCCGCTTCCCCGCCATCGCCGACCTCGCGCGCGGAGTCATCTACGCCTGGTACGGGCAGGCCATGCTGCTGCGTGACCGCGCCCGCGTCTACACGAATGTGCGCAAGCACCTGAAGTACCTGGACGACAACCCCGACGCCGCCGATCGCGACGAGCGCATCGCCGACATGGTCCGCAGTACCGAGCCGCTGGTACGTCTTCTGGGACAACGCATCCAGCGCAGCGGTACCGACAACACCGTGATGCTCGAAGTCCTCACGCGCCGTTACTACGGAAACAAGGGCGTCGACATCATCTCCACGCAGACCGCGCGCGGCACCACATTCGTCGTGGCGCAGCGCAACGGGGCCAGCGTGGTGTCGGCAGCCGTTCCGTTCGACGAATTGGCCTCTGCCGCAAGCGGACTCATCGAACTGGCCAGCAACAGCGCATCGATCGCCGCCGACATCTACGTCAGCTGGGAAGACCAGCCCGACGACTTCGACGCGATGGCGGCCGCGCTGCACGAGATCGTCGCGGCGTCGCCGATGCCCGGCCAGGTGCAGCGCGTGACGTTCACCGTCGCCGGCCGCGGCACCGCGGTCATGCACCACCACTTCACCTTCCGGCCGTCGGCAACCGGCATGGTCGAGGAGCGGCTGATCCGTGGGCTCCATCCCTACATCGCCCAGCGGATGCGCATGGAACGGCTTCGCAAGTTCGACCTCACCAGGCTTCCCTCGGCCGACGACGAGGAGATCTACCTGTTCCGCGCGGTCGCGAAGGAGAACCCCGCAGACGACAGGCTGATCGCCTTCGCCCAGGTGCGCGACCTCAGTTCCCTGCGTGAGAACGACGGTCGACTCCTGTCCCTGCCGACTGCGGAAACCGTGCTCGCCTCCTGCGCGGACTCGATCCGTCGAGCCAAGCGCGGACAGAAGCGTGCGGCCAACACGAACCGCATCGTCATGTACGTGTGGCCGCCGATCGATGCCTCGGACGACGACCTGAGCACGATCGCCGACCACATCCGCGGTACCACGGCCGACGTCGGCCTCGAAGAGGTCCAGCTCATCGCCCGCCGACGCGACCGCGAGACAGGCGAACTGCGCAAGGTGTCGATTTGCTTCTCCGTCAACGCAACCGGCGGTTTCGACGTCGCGATCGGCGAGCCGTCGAGCGATCCCATCGAACCGGTCGACGAGTACCGACAGAAGGTGCTCAGCGCGGCCCGGCGAAACACGGTCTACCCCTATGAGCTGACCGGACTGCTCGGCGACTTCCGCGAGTACGACCTCGATGCCGAACAGCGTCTGGTGCCGGTCACTCGTCCCAAGGGTCGTAACACCGCGGCCATCGTCGCGGGTGTGGTGACGACGCCGACGGAGAAGTACCCACAGGGCATCACCCGCGTGGTGTTGCTCGGCGACCCGACGAAGTCGCTGGGCGCACTGTCTGAACCCGAATGCGCACGGGTCATCGCGGCGCTCGACCTCGCCGAGGAGATGAAGGTTCCCCTCGAGTGGTACGCACTGTCGTCCGGTGCTCGTATCTCCATGGACTCGGGTACCGAGAACATGGACTGGGTCGCGCGCGCACTCAAACGAGTCGTCGAGTTCACCCAGGACGGCGGTGAGATCAACATCGTGGTCGCCGGCATCAACGTCGGTGCCCAGCCGTACTGGAACGCCGAAGCCACCATGCTCATGCACACGAAGGGCATCCTCGTGATGACTCCCGAGTCGGCCATGGTGCTCACCGGAAAGCAGTCGCTGGACTTCTCCGGCGGTGTGTCGGCGGAGGACAACTTCGGGATCGGCGGCTACGACCGGGTGATGGGGCCCAACGGACAGGCCCAGTACTGGGCACCGAACCTCGGGGCCGCCCGCGATGTGCTGATGGCGCACTACGACCACACGTATGTCATGCCGGGCGAGCAGACACCGCGTCGACTGATCACCTCCGATCCGGTCGACCGCGACATCTCCGACTACCCGCACGTACTCGCCGGCAGCGATTTCACCACGGTCGGGCAGATCTTCTCGAAGGAGATGAATCCCGACCGCAAGAAGCCGTTCGATATCCGGACCGTGATCCGCGCGGTTGCCGACCAAGACCACCAGGTGCTCGAGCGGTGGGCAGGGATGGCCGACGCCGAGACCGCGGTCGTCGCCGACGTCCACCTCGGCGGAATACCGGTGTGCCTGCTCGGTATCGAGTCTCGTGAGGTGTCGCGCCGTGGTTACACCCCCACCGACGGCCCCGACACGTACACCGCGGGAACGTTGTTCCCGCAGTCGTCGAAAAAGGCGGCACGCGCCATCAATTCGGCGAGCGGTAATCGTCCACTCGTCGTCTTGGCCAACCTGTCCGGATTTGACGGCTCACCGGAGTCGATGCGCAAGCTGCAACTCGAGTACGGCGCCGAGATCGGTCGGGCCATCGTCAATTTCCGTGGCCCCATCGTCTTCTGCGTCATCTCGCGCTACCACGGTGGAGCGTTCGTGGTCTTCTCCAAGGCGCTGAACCCGAACATGACTGTCCTGGCCATCGACGGATCATTCGCGTCGGTGCTCGGCGGCGCTCCCGCCGCCGCGGTCGTGTTCGCCGGTGATGTCAACAAGCGGGTGGAGGCAGACTCCCGCGTCCGTGACATCGAGGCGCGACTGGCACTGGCGTCCGGCTCCGACCGTTCGGCGTTGAGCGCCGAACTCGCCGACGTCCGCCAGTCGGTTCGGGCCGAGACGATCAATGCGGTTGCTGCGGAGTTCGACGCGGTACACAGCATCCGTCGCGCGGTCGAGGTCGGTTCCGTCGACGCCGTCATCGACGCCGCGGAACTGCGCCCCAGGATCATCGCAGCCATCGAGGGCAACTCCACCTGGTCGCATCGCCGTCATGAGGCTGCCGACTCGGAGCAGGTCTCCACCAGTTCGGGATCGGAACTGTAGGACGCGGCACCCATACCGCTCGGCACGGGGCCGGGAACCGTCACGGTTCCCGGCCCCGTGCTCGTCTGACCGCCCGTGCTCGTCTGATCAGCGGTCAGATCGGCGTTGACGGCGCGAGTGGTCGGCGACCTAGGCGATCTCGTCGGCTCCGGCTCGTATGGCGAATCGACGGACGCGCATCCGCAGATTGTCGATCCTCATGCGGCGCACCAGCTCCCGATCCTGCCCCGCCATCGCCGAGGACGGCAGGCGGTGAACGTTCCGCGAGCACTCGAAGTGCGAGCAGATGAGTGTGCCGATGGTGTCGCCCCGGCGGCCTGCGCTGCCCACTCGACGTGCGGCGAACAATAGGACGTCGTTGGGAAGCGATACGTCCTCGCAGAGTGCGCACAGGACTCGTGTGCGTGGCGGCACTGCGCCCACGCGCAGCCGCAGTCCGACGAGCCCTCCCGAGTCGGTGTGGGGAGCGTCGTCGGACATGTCGAGTCCGCCTGTGCCGTCGGAGACGTCGGGATGCCGAGTGGCATCGACGACGAGGTAGGCGATCGACGGCGTCTTGGGGTCGCGCCAGCCCAGATACTCGAGTCGGTCCCAGTCGAGTGTGTCGATGTCGTCGGGCAGTCGGAGTTCTTTACGCTCACGCACCGACGCGTTGACGAGCGAATCGCGCAGTTCTTTTTCGGAGAGTTGTCGCATGACGAGGAAACACCTGTTCGTGAGAGGTCGCACCGCATGGGCACGAATCGGGAAGGACAGCCGAGTCGGCTCAGCATCGACCGCGCGCTCGCCGGTCGGGCGAGTGCGCAGTCATGGCGGACGGCTATCTGTTGTCGGCGTTCACGCCGACAACCTCCTCACGTCGCACAGTGCGAACAGATGGTGCGGACACGCACCCGAGTCTGCCGTCGACGTTAAACACCGTCAATCCGATTAGTCACGAGACACCGCCGAGGGACGGTCCTCGTGGATCGCCCTCGACGTCCTCGACCTTCCGGCACTGTCGCTCGTCGGGCGCAGGCCATCTCTTGTGACTATGCTGGCGTTTTCCCTGACGGCCGACGCGGACCTCCAGCTGCTTCGCCCCGATACGTCAGAACCATCCGCGGAAGGAGCGCACCGTGTCGACCGACTCCGGAGCACATGCCAGACCCACTGCTGGGCCACGTCCGCCCGGTCACATCCGGTTGACCTCCCACAGCGGCGGCGTCGACGCGCCTTCCCTCACCTGGGGTGCGCCCACCGCGGCGGCGCGGGGCCCTGTCATCGCAACGACCACGACGCGCGGTCACCGCAATGTGGTGGGTACCCACTCGGGGTCCTACAGCGTGTACCGCGCGCTGGCGGTGGCGTCCGGGGCGCTCTCGCGCGAACATCGCGCCGACCTGACGAACACGTCCCCCACCGACGTGGTCGGCCCCTATCCGCAGTGGAGCGATCCCGAGGCGATCGTGAGTATCGACCCGTGGGGTGCGACGGTCGCAGACTCCTTTCCCGAACTCCTCGCGGCGGGCTACGACATCCGGCCGACGATCGCCATCACGAAAGCCCATGTCATTCTCCCCGAGATCGCCGAGGCGATCGCGAAGGGGCGACTGGTCCCCGACAACGAGACCCTGCTCCCCAACGGTGCGGCACTGGTGACGAAAGCCGCTGTGGAGCCGGTGTGGTACCTGCCCGGAGTGGCCAAGCGATTCGGTTGCAGTGAAACGGAATTGCGTCGCGTCCTGTTCGAAGAGACCGGGGGCATGTACCCCGAACTGGTGACCCGTTCCGACCTGGACGTGTTCCTGCCCCCCATCGGCGGACAGACTGTGTACATCTTCGGCGCGCCACGCGATCTCGCCGATCCGACCGTCGAACTCACCGCGCGGGTGCACGACGAGTGCAACGGGTCGGATGTGTTCGGCTCCGACATCTGTACCTGCCGCCCCTATCTCACCCACGCCATCGAGGAGTGCATCCTCGGCGCGCAACGCGGCGGCGTCGGCCTTGTCGCGTACTCACGCAAGGAAGGGCGCGCGCTCGGCGAGGTGACGAAGTTCCTCGTGTACAACGCACGCAAGCGGCAGGTCGGCGGCGACACCGCCGACCAGTACTTCGCGCGCACCGAATGCGTTGCGGGAGTGCAGGACATGCGCTTCCAGGAGTTGATGCCCGACGTTCTCCACTGGTTCGGCATCACGAAGATCGACCGACTGGTGTCCATGAGCAACATGAAGTACGACGCCATCACCGGTTCGGGTATCGAGGTGGGTGAACGCGTCGACATCCCCGACTATCTGATCCCCGATGACGCCCGCGTCGAAATCGACGCGAAGACGGCTGCAGGCTATTTCACCAGTGGTGCGGTGCCCGACGCAGACGAATTGCGTAAGGCGAAGGGTCGGGGTCTGACCCGATGACGTCGACCAATTCGACCCTCGATCCGCTTGCGACGCTGCACAGCACCGCCACGATCCGCGACCGTGCCAACGTCCTGCTGGCCCGGGCACGGTCAGGCGACTCGCGTTGGTTCGGCATCGACGGCGACGCCATCGACACAGCCGCTCACGTCGTCGCCGACGTCACCCGCGGGCGCTACCCGACTCTCGACGTCCCGTTCCACAGCCGCTGGCGCCACTTCGAGGCCGGGGGTGTCGACAGAATCGCCGCACTCGCACAGCGCATGGACACGAGCGTGGACGAGAGGATTCGCACACGCATCGACCTCGCCGTCGTGAGCGTGCTGCTCGACGCGGGCGCCGGCCCGCGGTGGCACTACGACGAGCCCGACACCGGCCTACGGCTCGCCCGCTCGGAGGGACTCGGGGTCGCGAGTCTCCACGCGTTCACCAAAGGCGTGTTCTCCGGCTCGGACGACGATCCGCTGCGTGTCGACGCCGCAGGACTACGTGCACTGACCGCGGACCGGCTCGCCGATGCGTTCGCCGTGACCGTGGACAATCCACTCGTGGGCGTGCAGGGCCGACTCGCACTGTTGCACAACCTCGCCGACGTTCTGGAATCGGCACCCGAGACCTTTGGTCCGGACGGACGCCCCGGTGGTCTTGGCGACGTACTCGTCGATAGATCACGAGCAGTCGACCCGCGAGAAGCCGGATCACGCGAGGTCGGGGCAGGCGACATGCTGGAGTTGCTGCTCACCTGCTTTGCGCCGATCTGGCCGTCGACGAATCGGCTGGGCGATCAACCGCTCGGGGATTGTTGGCGTCACCGAGATGTAGGGGGCGACGGCGAGACCGCCGGGTGGATGCCGTTCCACAAACTGTCCCAGTGGCTCGCATACTCGTTACTCGAACCCTTCAGCGACGAGGGGATCTCCGTAACAGGGGTGAATCAGCTGACCGCCTTACCGGAGTACCGCAACGGAGGCCTGCTCCTCGACGCCGGTGTCCTCGTCCCCACGCCGCTCGACTGGGCAACACGTGAGTGGCGCGTCGACGACGCGTTCATCGTCGAATGGCGGGCACTGACCGTCGCATTACTCGACGAGTTGGCGCCGCGCATCTGCACGCAACTCGGGCTCGACCCGGACAGCACTCCCCTCGCGTGCATCCTCGAGGGTGGCACCTGGGCGGCGGGCCGCGAACTCGCCGCGCAACGGCGGCAGGGACTTCCACCCCTGAACATCATCAGCGACGGCACGGTCTTCTGACCGACACGGACGAGAAGAGCAGACACATGAGCGGCACACTGCACCTCATCGATCACCCGCTGGTCGAACACAAACTGACGTTGATGCGCCAGAAAGAGACGTCGACCAATGACTTTCGGCGGCTCCTCGACGAGATCTCCACGCTGATGGCCTACGACGTCCTCGCTGACATCCCGATGCACGAGATCAAGGTCGAGACGCCGATGGAGGTGACGACGGGCCGGGTGATCGACGGCAAGAAGCTGGTGTTCGCGTCGATCCTGCGCGCCGGGACGTCGATCGCGGACGGCATGCTCGCCGTCGTGCCGGGCGCACGGATCGGCCACATCGGTCTGTATCGGGATCCGAAGACGCACATCGCCGTCGAGTACTACTTCAAGATGCCCAAGGAACTCTCCGAACGCGACGTCGTGGTGGTCGACCCGCTGCTCGCCACCGGGCACTCCGCCGTGGCAGCCGTCGATCGGCTCAAGGAGTACCAACCGCGATCGATCCGTTTCGTCTGTCTCCTCACGTGTCCCGAAGGCCTTGCCACCCTTCACGACGCACATCCCGACGTCCCCGTCTACGCGGCCGCCATGGACCGTGAGCTCAACGACGACGGCTACATCCTTCCCGGACTCGGCGACGCAGGCGATCGGATATTCGGTACCCAGTGAGAACTCACCGATCCTGACCGTGGGTACGCTTCCGCGGTGAGGAGAACGCTGGAGCGTCACCAGGTTGCGATCTACCTCTCCGCGTTCGTCGTGGGCGGCCTCGCCGGTCTGCTGAGCTCACGCCTCAGCGAGGCGGCCGGACATCTCGTGACCCCGGCGCTCGGTGCGCTGCTGTTCCTGACCTTTCTGCAGGTCCCTGTGGCGGGGTTGGTGACCGCGTGGCGTGACTGGCGCTTCGTGCTCGCACTCCTCGCGGTCAACTTCGTGGCCGTGCCCGCAGTCGTCGCGATGTTGACCATCGTGATGCCCGACTCCAATCCTGTCCGGCTGGGCATGCTGATCGTTCTGCTCTGCCCGTGCGTGGACTATGTGATCGTCTTCAGCGGGCTCGGCCACGGACTCATCGACGCCGACACCGCCCGCACGCTCCTCGCCGAAGCCCGGCGTAACTACATCCACCCCGACCACGAGAACTCCGCCCGCGCAGCCCTGCGCTACCCCATCCCCAAGAAGCTCGCCGCGCTGGTCAAGGCCAGTGAGTTGTGCTGCGCGTTCCCGGGCTGCACCAACAAGGTCTTCTCGGCCGACATCGACCACCGGAAACCGTTCAACCACGCCCGGCCAGCGTCCGGTGGCCTGACGGTACGTCGGAACCTGCGGCCGGTGCCCGAAGCGATCGACTCCTCGCGGCGACGCCACTGCTGTTGATCGCGCAGTTCCTCCTCCTGCCCGGTTATCTCGCCGTGCTCGGCGGCCGAACACCGCTCGGCACCATAGACCCGACGCCCTTCGCGGTGGCATTCATCTCGCTGATCGTCGTTCCGCTGCTGTGCGCGTGGGCAGTCCAGTTGTGGTCGCGTAGCAGTCCGGCGCGAGAGGCGCGGGTGCCTCGACTCGACGTCGCCATGGTGCCCCTGATGGCACTCGTGCTCGCACTGGTCGCCGCGTCACAGGTGGCCCGCCTCGGCACCGACCTCTCGGCAGTCGCCGGTGCGCTGTGGATCTACGTGGTGTTCCTCGTGCTCATGCCGGTGATCGGGTGGATGGTCGGGCGGGTCCTCGGGCTGGATACGGGGTCGACGCGCGCCGTCGCATTCTCTGGAGCGACACGAAACTCGTTGGTGGTGTTGCCACTTGCCCTGTCGCTCGACGAAGGCGCCGACCTGGCAGCAACCGCGGTGGTGGCGCAGACGGCCGTCGAGCTCGTCGGGATGGTGATCTTCGTCCGACTCATACCGCGACTCATCCGCGACAGGTGACCGCTGCACCGTCGAGTCTCGAGACGGTCGGGTCGTGCGCCAGGGTGGCTACTTGTGCGGTACGTCGGCCGAGAGTCCACCGTCCATGACGAATTCGGCTCCGGTTGCGTACGACGATTCGTCACTGGCGAGGAAGACCACAAAGGTCGACACCTCACTCGAGTCCGCCGCGCGCCCGAGCGGAACCTTGACCATGTCCTCGGGCAAACCCTCCGTCATCGGCGTCCGGACCAGGCCGGGATGGATGGAGTTGACCCGCACGTTGTGCGGTGCGAGTTCGAGTGCCGCCGACTTGGCCAGTCCACGCACACCCCACTTCGACGCGACATAGCCGTGCGCCCACGGACTACCACGTAGCCCCTCCACCGACGACACGTTGATGATCGACCCACCGCCTGCGGCGATCATCGGATCAGCCACCGACTGGATACCGAGGAACGTGCCCGTCAGGTTGACGTCGATGATCTGCTTCCACTTGTCGAGGCGGAACTTCTGCACTGTCGAGCCGTTCACGATGCCCGCATTGTTGACCAGAACGTTGACCTTGCCGAAATCGTCGACAGCTGTGGCCACCGCGGCCTGCCAGTCGTCGGGCGAGGTGACATCGAGGCGCACATACCGCGCGGATTCCCCGATCTGAGCCGCCAATGCCTTGCCCTCGTCGTCGAGGATGTCGCCGATGACGACCTTGCCCCCCTCTGCGACGAGGGCTCGCGCGTGTTCGGCGCCCATGCCGCGCGCACCACCGGTAATGATCGCCACCTTGCCGTCAACACGTCCCATGGCGACACACAGTACCTGCTGAGAGCACAAATGAGAACACGTTCTACCAACATCGGTCGATACATGTTCTACTGATATGGACATCAGTCCGGACAGATGTTCACCCCACCTGCAGGAGGCATCGGCACATGACGATCAGCGTCGCTCTCGTCGGCACCGGCAACGCGGGAAAGCTCGCGCTGACCCAACTCATCGACGACGGGCGCTTCGACCTCGTCGGCGTCTGTGTCCACAGCCCGGACAAGGTCGGCCTCGACGCCGCACAGCTGGCCGGACTCGATGACACGACAGGTGTCACCGCGATCGACGACCTGGACGCGATCATCGCCCTCTCGCCCGATGTGGTCGTCTATTGCGCCATGGGCGACACACGCCCGGTCGAGGCCTTCAACGACGTCGTCGCGCTCGTGTCCGCGGGTATCGACGTCGTGGGGTGCGCACCCGGCGGGTTGCAGTATCCGTGGGGTGTCATGCCGGAGAAAGCGATCACCAAGCTCGAGAACGCCGCCCGTGAGAACGATGCGAGCGTGTTCGTGACCGGGGTCGACCCCGGCTTCGCCAACGATCTCATCCCCTTCGTGTTCGCGGGCACGTGTCAGCGGATCGAGCAGATCCGCTGTATGGAGATCGCCGACTACGCGACCTATGACGGCGCCGAGGTGATGTTCGACGTGATGGGCTTCGGTAAGCCACTCGACGAGACACCCCTGCTC
>NZ_BAFB01000256.1 GCF_000248075.1 Gordonia otitidis NBRC 100426
ACGAACACCATCGGAATCCGCGGCAGGTCCGCGATGTCGATCGGACCGTCGGGCAGGTCGGTACCCGGCGGACACACGAGCCAGAACTCCTGCTCTCCCAACGTGATCACCTCGAGGCCGTCGGCTCGTGCGTCGAGAGTGCCGAGGTGGGTGACGACGAACTCGCAGCGGCCCTCCTCGATCATGGCCGATGCCGCCGACTCGTCGTGCATGTCTCGGACACGGACACGTGCCGCGGGATGCTCGGCAACGAACGCGGCGAGAAGATCCGCGAGGCTCGCACCGTCGATGAAGGGCGATGCCATTATCTCGATCCGACCGGTGATCTCCTCGGCACCGACCGCCAGCGCGTCCTGTACAGAACCGACGTCGCGGACCATCTGACGTGCGGAACCAACCAGCGCTCGACCGGCGGCGCTCGGTACCATTCCGCGTCCGATCCGGTGGAAGAGCTGCACTCCGAACTCGCGCTCGAGGGCGCGCAGAGCCTGTGAGACGGTCGGCTGTGTCACGCCGAGCGTTGCCGACGCTCCGCCGATACCACCGTGGTCGACGACGGCGAGGAAGTACTCGATCTGACGGAGTTCCACCGGTGTCCGCCTATCCGAGGTCGTCCGCGTCGAGGGTGGCGTCGACAGTGCTGAGCGCGTCGTCGTCGACTAGTGCCGGTGCGCCACAGGTACGACGCGCCACAGCGATGAAAGCGGCCGCTGCCGGGGACGGTTGGCCCGACCGGACGAGCATGCCGAACTCGTGATGGAGCGGTGGGGTCATCGGGTAGGCGACGGCGCCGGGGATCTGTTCGGCAACGGAGTCCCGCGGCAGGATGGTCGCGCCCACGCCGCGGTTCACCAGTTCACGCACCGTGGGTGGATGCGCGCAGTCGACGACCACGTTGCGCGCGTCGTCGCCGATGACGTCGGTCAGTTGAGTTCCCATCGTCTGGTCGGAGAGATCGATCACCAGTGGTAGTGATCGAACGGACTTCCGCGCCAGTGCACCGTCTGTGGTGTCGACCGACAGCGACGGCGGCGCCGCCAGTACGAGTTCCTGCGTGCCCAGAGGGGCGAAGGTGAACGTCGAATGGTCTGCGGCCGAATCGATCAGACCGATTTCTGCCTCACCGTGCCGGAGTCGATTCACGATGCCGGCGGGTCCGTCGGCGGCGAGGATGCGGACGGCGACCTGGTTGAACCGTGTGCGGAAGTCACGCACGATCGATACCAACGGTGTCACGGCGAACATCGAATCGGTGACCACATCGACGGTGCCCGAACGCAACTCGCGGACTGCTGCGACGCGGTCGCGTGCGCGGTCGACGTCGGCGAGGACACGACGCGCGACCACCTCGACGCGTGCTCCCGCGTCGGTGAGTTCGAGACGACGCCCCGAGCGGTCGAACAGGGTCACCCCGAGGCGGCGTTCGAGGGTGCGGATCGCCTGCGAGAGCGACGGCTGGGAGATGTAGAGGGCCTGTGCAGCCTTGGTGATACCGCCGTGGTCGATGACCGCGACGAAATAGGTGGCGAGATGCAGGTCCACCACCTGATCGTAGGCGAGCGTCTGCGAGCTGCGTCACGCCCGTGTCAGTGACCCGTCCACGTCGGTGCACGCTTCTCGGCGAATGCCCGTGCACCCTCCTGTGCGTCGTCGGAGGCGAAGACCGGGTCGAGAATGCCGCTCTGTGCTGCGAAGAGATCGGGATCTGTGTAGCGGATGGCCATGCTGACCACCTGTTTGGTGGCACGCACGGCGAGGGGACCGTTGGCGGCGATCCGTCCCGCGAGCTCGCGCGCTCCCTCCAGCGCTCCGCCCGACGGCGTCAGGGTGTTCACCAGGCCGAACTCGTGCGCGCGGACCGCGGTGATCGGATCGCCGGTGAGCGCGATTTCCATGGCGAGTTGGTACGGCAAGATCTTGGGCAGGCGCAGCAGACCGCCCGCAGCGGCGGCGAGTCCCCGCTTGACCTCCGGCAGCCCGAACTTCGCGTCCTCGGCGGCGACGATCAGATCCGCAGACAGCGCCAGCTCGCACCCGCCGGCCAGTGCCCAGCCCTCGACTGCTGCCACGAGGGGTTTACTCGGCGGCGCCGACGCGATACCACCGAATCCGCGTCCGGGGACACTGGGCAGTTCGCCTCGCGTGAACGCTTTGAGATCCATACCGGCACAGAAGGTTCCGCCTGCGCCGGTGAGGATTCCGATGGTGATGTCGTCGCGACGCTCGAACTCGTCCATCGCGGCGGCGAGTTGTTGTGCGACCTCCTGATCGACGGCGTTCCGCGCGTCCGGCCGGTCGATGGTCACAACGGCTATGCCGTCGGCGAATTCGGTGCGCACCGGGGTCATCGCAGGGATCCTCTCGTGGTTGCGGATTCGACGTCGAGGTCATCGGGCAGGGGATCCGTGATCGTCCAGCGCACGGGTTCGTGGCCCGCCGACGAAATGACACCGCGCGCCTCGAGGACGAGCAGATGTGCATTTGTTTCGCGCAATGCCATGCGTGACAGGGGGATCGACAGTTCGGAGAACGGTCGCGACCACGTCACCGTGCGCGTCACGTCCCACGCTGTCGCGCCGGGTTGGTCGGAGACGGCTTCGGTGATCTCGGTGAGTCGCTCCTCGTGGTGGGAGAGAAGATCCGTCACCCGGTCGGCGAGTCCGCGGAACCGGTACTCGTGGCTGGGCATCGCCTCGAGGTCGCCGATGTGCTCGGTCCGCGCGAGAGAGGTGAGGTAGTCGGCCAATGGACTCGGGGTCTGGAACGGATTGGTCGACACGTTCGGGCTGATCCGGGGGAGCAGGTGATCGCCGGTGAAGATGACCCCGGCGTCGTCGTCGGCGAAACAGAGGTGACCCGCCGTGTGTCCGGGCGTCCAGACCGCGCGTAGATTCCAGCCGGGGACCTCCAGCGGCGAGCCGTCGTCGAGTTCGACATCCATCGTGCGGCCGTCGGGGAGGCGGACGAACTCGAGTAGACCGGTGTCGGCGACATCGGTCGGCGCGCCGAGGATGCGCAGGTCTTCCTGGGCTGCCTCGAACTCGCGCGCTTGCTCCGCCTCGGAGTGGAACCGCAGGTGACGTGGGTCCGCGGTGTGCATGGCGACCTGCGGATCGACGTGCTCGAGAAGGCGGGGTACGAGTCCGAAGTGGTCGGGATGCAGGTGCGTGACGAAGACCTGCGAGACGTCATTGAGGTCGTGCCCGGTCGCGTGGATGCCGTCGACCAGCATCTGCCAGCCCGCGTCGGTGTTCCACCCGGTGTCGATGAGTGCCAGTCGACCGTCCGCCGTCGCCAGCGCGTACACGAGGATGTAGCGCAACGGGTTGCCGGGCATGGGCACCGGAATCGACCAGAGGCCAGGACGTACTTCTTCGACGGGCGGCAGTTCCTTGCGACCCCACGCCTCGCGCTGACGATGCCCGGTGACCACGATCGACGTACTCATCGTCTCATCCGACCACGCCCCGGCCGAGCGCCACAAACACCCGTCGACTCACGGGCCGTGAGGAGAACCCTATATGTGATTCGCGCTGGAAACGGTCGCCTGATCCCACACGGCGAGTAGTTCGTCCATCACGTCCGTCGACATCCCGAACAGGCTCAGGTGGCTCTCGCCGTGCAGGCTGAAGAGTTTGGCGTCGGGCAGTAGTGACACCACGTGCTCGCCGTGGGCGTAGGGGACGATGTGGTCGTGATCGCCGTGCCACCAGCGCACCGGGGTGACGACGTCGGCGACTCGGAAACCCCAGTCGCGCGAGAACACCCGCACGTCGTTGAACGGTGCCTCCATGCGGTGTGAACCGCCGCTGAGCAGGTCGTCGAGGAACATCGCGCGGAACTCGGGACGGCTGAGCAACTCGCGGTCGGCGGCGGGGGATAGCCTGCCGTAGAGCAGGATCGCAGGCTCGGCGATCGGACGTACGAATCGCAACGCCGTACTGATCGCCTGCCCGACCGGTGCGCCGACGAACGGGAGGATCGGTGCAGCGCGGCGGGCGAGCGCCACGGCACCACCACCGATTGCCTCGCAGCCGACGGTCGGCGCCACACCACCGACGATTCCGGCGACGTGGACGCGCGGGCCGAACTCGTGCGCGACGGCCAGCGCATACGGGCCTCCACCGGACACCCCGATGACACCGAAGTCGTCGATGCCGAGCGCATCGAGCACATCGACGAGGTCATCACAGAAATCCCGCACGCACTCATACGGATGGGCCGTCGACGACCCGACACCCGGTCGGTCGATTCCGATGAGCCGGACGCCGCGGGCCGCGGCGTACTCGCGTGCTTCGATCGGGATCTGCCGACGAGCACCGGGAGTGCCGTGGAGCCAGAGGATCGGGCGTCCCGATGCTGAACCGAACTCCGCGAAGCCGATGCGGCGCTTCTTGCGTTCGAGCGATGATGTTCCGACTGCAACGGAGCCCTCGATCTTCGGGCGATCGACGTCGATCATGTGACCAGGATCTCATGATCGAAGCTTCCGTGGGCGTCAGGGGCCTCGGCACCGGTTCACGCCTATCGGGTGCCGTTGCCGACGAATGCAGGCATGGTTGAGCCATGGCCTCCGCCTGGCAACCGCTGAAGAGTTCGGTCTTCCGCAATCTGTTCATCGCGCAGCTCGTGTCGAACATCGGGTTGTGGATGCAGTCGGTCGGCGCGCAGTGGTATCTCGTCGACCAGCACGCCGGCCCAGCGGTGATCTCGTTGGTGCAGACCGCCAGCCTCGCCCCCACGCTGTTGCTCTCGCTGGTGGCGGGTGTCCTGGCCGACAGCCTCGACCGCAAGTGGCTTCTCGTGGTGATGTCGGTGTACTCGACGGCGATCGGGGTGCTGATGGCCGTGCTGGCGTTCACCGGGCACCTCAATCCCGCCACCCTGCTGATCCTGACGTTCCTGCTCGGCGCGGGTGCTGCGCTCTCGTCACCTGCGTTCCAAGCGATCCAGCCCGAACTCGTCCCGCGTGACGAGATACCCGACGCCGCGTCGCTGGGCAGCGTGTCGGTCAACGCCGCCCGCGCGATCGGTCCCGCGCTGGCAGGCGTGATCTTCTCGTTGGGCGGAGCGGGCACGGTCTTTCTGCTCAACGCCATTTCTTATCTGGCCGTCGTGGTCGCACTGTTGATGTGGAAACGCTCGGGACAGAGCTCCGACATCGTTCCCGAACGTCTGTCGGACTCGCTGTGGGTAGGGCTGCGCTATGTGGCGGCGGCGCCCATCGTGCGTCGAATCCTGCTGCGATCAGCGCTGTTCGCCATCCCCGCGTCGGCTCTATGGGCTTTACTTCCGCTGATCGTTGCGCACTCCTTTCATCTCGGGTCGTCGGGGTACGGTCTCGTGCTCGGCGTGCTCGGCGTCGGCGCGATGATCGGAGTGGCGTTGATGCCGTGGATGCGGCAACACCTTTCGTCGGCGGCGATCCTCGCACTGTCGGCCCTGGTGTTCGCCATAGCGACCATCGGCGCGGCCTTTCTGCCGCTGTGGCCGTGTCTGGTGCTCTTCCTGTTCGCCGGAATCGCGTGGATCGCGACACTTACCACCCTGAACGCGGGGGCGCAATTGACGCTCCCGCAGTGGGTCCGTGCACGCGGGATGGCGGCCTATCTCCTGGTGTTCATGGGGTCACAGGGCATCGGCGCATTGATCTGGGGCGCTCTCGGCTCTGCCATCGGTACGCGGTGGGCACTGGTGATCGCAGGAGTGTGTCTGCTGCTGACCGCGGCGAGCGTGCGGTTACTCCCGCCGTCGCCGGTCACCGGCAAGCTCAGCCGCGACCTGTCGATGGCATGGCCGGTACCGACGTTGATCTTCGAACCCGACCCCGACGACGGGCCGGTCGAGGTCAGTGCGATCTACAACGTCCCGGCCAACCGCCATGCCGATTTCCTCGCCGCCATGCCCGCGGTGGCGAGATCACGCCGACGCACCGGAGCGCGCAACTGGCATCTGTACCGAAGCGCCGACGAACCCGACCACTACGTGGAGCAGTTCATCGTGCCGTCGTGGTCGGAGTATCAGCGTCAGCATCGTGAACGGTGGACCGAGTACGACCACGACAACGTCGCGCGAGTGCTCGCCATGACCGAAACCGGCATACCCGACGAACGGCACCTGTTCAGCACGGATCTTCGCTGAGCGCGCACGGACGGAAAACGCCAGCGTGACGGCGTACCGTTGTTCGGGTGAGTGCAGACGTTTCCCCGGCAACGCAGAGCTCGACGCCGTCGTCGATTCAACGGATCATCCGCGGTGTTCGCCACGTGGCCACGCCCTATCCCGTTCGTGATCTGCCCGTCGGTCGGATGGTCGAATTACCCGGCCGTGGAACCACATTCGTCACCGACTCCGGACCGGAGGACGCTCCCGCAGTGTTTCTGCTGCACTCGGTGCTCACCACGGGTCTGCTCTGTTGGTATCCGTCGATCCCGCAGCTGAACGGTCGCTACCGGGTCATCACACTCGACCAGCGCTGGCACGGGCGCGGAATCCAGGCGGCCGGGTTCGATCTGCGCGACTGTGCCGACGACGTCGTCGCGCTCGCCGACGTCCTCGGCATCGACCGTTTCATCGCCGCCGGGTTCTCCATGGGCGGCGGGATCGCGCAACTCGCGTGGCGCCGGCACCCGGGCAGGGTATCGGGGCTCGTGTTGTGCTCGACGGGGCCGTTCTTCAGTGAGCGAGACCCGCATCGGCGCGGCCGCGACGCCCGCATCGGACGAATCCTGCGCCCGATCTACGAATCGCTACCGCGCCCATCGTCGGAGAGCCTCGATCAGCCCTCGAAGCACACCACCGTGTGGGCCTTCAAACAATTTCTGTCGACGCCGCTGTCGCACGCAGGCGATTTCGGCGAAGGCCTCGGCAACTTCGACTCCCGCCCATGGCTCGGCGAGATCGACGTCCCCACGTCGGTCGTCGTCTCGACCCGTGACCACACCGTCGAGCCGGAGCGACAACAATTGCTCGTCGACGGCATTCCTGGCGCACGCCGATTCGACGTCGATGGCGGCCACGCCTGCTGCGTGATCGGCGTCGAGAAGTTCCTCCCGCCCTTCGTCGCCGCCGTCGACGCGGCCGCCCTCGCGTCTCCGGTGCTCGTCAGTCGGGGCTGATCGGCGCGTCCGAACGTTCCGCTGAACGCCGTGGCAGACGCCGCCGTCGGCGGCCCGCGGCCACAAGACCTTCGACGCGGTTCTCGCCGGCGGTCCCGACAAGGGCTCGCTGTGAGCGATCTGGAGTAGGGTCGACATCGTGCCCTCCTTCAGCCCATTGGAGTGGCCGGTCTTCCGGCAGTTGCGCACCGGCGACAAGTACGGCCGCGGTCCGGCCGTACAGTCTCCGCGCACCCGCGCCACCGAGTCGAGGACCGCCACCGCCGATCGCGTGGTGCAGAGCGTGTGCCCGTTCTGCGCTGTCGGCTGCGGGCAGAAGGTCTACGTCAAAGACGATCGCGTCATCCAGATCGAGGGCGATCCCGATTCGCCGATCTCGCGCGGGCGGCTGTGCCCGAAGGGCGCCTCGAGCGAACAACTGGTGAACAACCCGATGCGGCAGCGCACCATTCGTTATCGCGCGCCGTATGCGGCCGAGTGGACCGATCTCGATCTCGACACGGCCATCGACATGATCGCCGACCGGTTCGTCGAGTCGCGGCGTCGGACCTGGCAGGACACAGATGACCAGGGTCGCGTGCTGCGTCGCACCATGGGCATCGCTTCGCTCGGTGGCGCAACCCTCGACAACGAAGAGAACTATCTGATCAAGAAACTCTTCACCGCGGCGGGCGCGATTCAGATCGAGAACCAGGCGCGTATATGACACTCCGCAACCGTTCCCAGTCTGGGAGCCTCATTTGGACGCGGCGGCGCAACGCAATCACTACAGGACATGGCGAACTCCGACTGCATCGTGCTCATCGGCGGCAACATGGCCGAAGCGCACCCGGTCGGATTCCAGTGGGTCGTTGAAGCACGCTCCCGCGGAGCGCGCGTCATCCACGTCGACCCGCGGTTCACGAGAACGTCGGCCAACGCCGACAAGCACATCTCGATCCGTGCCGGCTCCGATGTCGTGCTGCTCGGCGGGCTGATCAACTACATGATCACTCACGAGCGGTACTTCCGGGAGTACGTCGTCGCCTACACCAACGCCGCGACGATCGTCAACGACGACTACCGCGACACCGAAGACCTCGGCGGGCTGTTCTCCGGGTTCGATCCCGAGACCGGGCAGTACGACCCGTCGACGTGGGCGTACGCCGACGCCGAGGACGGTCGCATCGAGTCGCCCGGCGGTGAGGAGCACGGTGACTCGGCGGCAGCGCGTGCGGCCGGCGACCAGCACGGTTCCGGAGGGCCTCCCCTCGAGCATGCGAAGGTGCTGCGCGACGACTCGCTGACCGACGAGCACACTGTCTTCCAGATCCTGAAACGGCACTTCTCCCGGTACACACCGGAGATGGTCCGCGACATGTGCGGCATCTCGATCGACGAATTCACCTACCTCGCCGAGTCGATCGCCGACAACTCGGGCCGCGACCGCACAACGTGTTTCGGCTATGCGACCGGGTGGACGCAGCACACCCTCGGCGCGCAGTTCATCCGTACCGCCGCTGTCCTGCAGTTGCTGCTCGGCAACGTCGGGCGCCCCGGTAGCGGGATCATGGCGTTGCGTGGGCACGCGAGCATCCAGGGATCCACCGACATCCCGACGCTGTTCAATCTGCTTCCCGGTTATCTGCCGATGCCCTCGGTGGGTAAGCACGACACCTTCGAGCAGTACCTCGAAGCGGTGGGTTCGCCTGCGCAGAAAGGCTATTGGGCCTACGCCGATACCTACATGGTGAGTCTGCTCAAGGCGTGGTTCGGCGACGCCGCGACGGCCGACAACGACTGGTGCTACGACTATCTGCCCCGACTGAACGGTCCCGCGGGGACGTATCAGACAACAGTGTCGATGCTCGACGACGAGGTCGAGGGCTACTTCGTGCTCGGCCAGAACCCGGCGGTCGGGTCGGCGAACGGTAGGCAACAACGCCTCGCGATGAGTCACCTGAAGTGGCTCGTGGTCCGCGATCTGAACATGATCGAGTCGGCGACCTGGTGGAAGGAGGGCCCCGAGATCTCCTCCGGAGAGTTGCGCACCGAGGACATCGGTACCGAGGTCTTCTTCATGCCAGCCGCCACCCATGTCGAGAAGGCAGGCTCGTTCACCCAGACCCAGCGCATGGTGCAGTGGCGGCACCAGGCGGTCACACCGCCGGGTCAGGCGCAGAGCGAACTCGACTTCTTCTACGAGCTCGGTAAGCGAATCCGACAGCGGCTCGAGGACTCCGACGATCCGCGCGACCGACCGCTACTAGACATGACGTGGGACTACCCGCTCGACGAGCACGGCAACCCCGAACCGGAGTCGGTGCTCTCGGAGATCAACGGTTACGTCACATCTGGCGAGCACGCGGGTGAGAACCTGACCAGCTACACACAGATGAAGGCCGACGGCTCGACGGCAGGTGGCTGCTGGATCTACACCGGCGTTTACGCTCACGCGACCAACATGGCTGCGCGACGCGTCCCGCACGGCGGCGACTCTGTGAGCCAGCACGAGTGGGGTTGGGTGTGGCCCGCCGATCGTCGGATTCTCTACAATCGAGCCTCCGCCGACCCCGAGGGCAAACCGTGGAGCGAACGCAAGCGCTACATCTGGTGGGATGCGCAGGCGCACAAGTGGGTTGGCGACGACGTGCCGGACTTCCCGGTCGACAAAGCGCCCGACGCCCGCCCCGATCCTGATCTCGGTGGCGCGGACGGCCTCGCGGGCGATGACCCGTTCATCATGCAATCCGACGGCAAGGGTTGGCTCTTCGCGCCCAAGGGACTCGTCGACGGCCCGCTGCCCGCGCACTACGAGCCGCAGGAATCGCCGGTGGCCAATGCGCTCTACCCGCAGCAGCAGGCGCCCGCGCGAATCATCTTCGCGCGCACCGACAACCTCGACGCTCCGAGCGCAGGCGATGCCGGCTCCGAGGTCTATCCCTACGTGTTCACCACCTATCGGCTGACCGAGCATCACACCGCGGGCGGGATGAGCCGGTGGTCGCCGTACCTCGCGGAACTGCAACCGGAGATGTTCTGTGAGGTCTCGCCGGCGCTGGCCGCAGAGCGCGGGCTGGTCAACGAGGGGTGGGCGACGATCATCTCGCCCCGCGCGGCGATCGAGGCGCGTGTGCTGGTCACCGATCGCATGAAGACGTTGCGGATCAACGGGCGTGACGTCCACCAGGTCGGCCTTCCCTACCATTGGGGAATCGGCAGTGACGCGGTGGTCAGTGGCGACGCCGCCAACGATCTTCTCGGCGTCACACTCGATCCCAACGTGCAGATCCAGGAGTCGAAGGTCGGGTCGTGCGAGGTGATCGCAGGCCGTCGGCCGCAGGGCAGGGCACTTCTCGACCTTGTGCGGGACTACCAGCAGCGCGCAGGCGTGACACCGCAGACCGACAATGTGCGCATCACCGACCCAGAGCACGAAACAATCTATCCGCCAACCGATTCCGACGACACCGACGGAGAGGGATTCACCCGATGGTGAGGAGTGCGAGATGAGCCATCAACTGTCCGGTCCCACCGACCCGAGTGCCGACGCGCACTGGGGCGACGCCGAGCGTGCGCGCAAGGGCTTCTTCACCGACACCTCGATCTGTATCGGCTGCAAGGCATGCGAGGTCGCATGCAAGGAGTGGAACCACAATCCGCGCGACGGCGACCTCGAACTGACCGGCATGTCCTACGACAACACCGTCGCGCTCGGCGCGAGCACCTGGCGCCACGTCGCATTCATCGAGCAGGATCGCGAACGCATCGAGCAGGCACGTGAATCCGGACGCGCCCTTGTCGGTTTGGGGATGCCGACGATGCCGGGCGGCGCAGAGCCACAGCCCGAAGTGGACACCACCCCGCCCGATACTTCCCCACCCGATACTTCTCCGCCCGACACCCCCGAGTTCCGGTGGCTGATGTCGTCGGACGTCTGCAAGCACTGCACGCACGCGGGTTGTCTCGACGTCTGCCCGACAGGCGCGTTGTTCCGCACCGAGTTCGGGACCGTCGTCGTGCAGCACGACGTCTGCAATGGCTGTGGAACCTGTGTTGCCGGTTGCCCTTTCGGGGTCGTCGAACGTCGTTCCGACGGAACCGTCGAGCCGACAACACGAGAAGGGCAACGCAAAGGTGAGCAGCCTCCCGTGCCGAGGCGTGGTGTGGCACAGAAGTGCACACTCTGTTACGACCGTCTCGTCGACGACGAGACACCCGCATGCGCCAAGACCTGTCCGACGACGTCGATCAAGTTCGGCGATCACGACGACATGTTCGACACCGCACGCGAGCGCGTCGCGCAACTACACGAACAGGGGATGACCGAGGCTCGCCTCTACGGTGCGAATCCCAACGACGGGGTCGGGGGCACCGGCTCGGTGTTTCTGCTGCTCGACGAACCCGAGGTGTACGGTCTCCCGCCGGATCCGCGGGTGTGCACGGCCGACCTACCCACGATGTACCGCCGTGCAGGCGCTGCGGCCCTCGGCATGGTTGCTGCAGCGGCGGTCTCCTTCCTGACCGGTAGGAAGCGATGACCTCCGACTACGATTCGCTACGCCCACCGGAACCATCGGGGCGTCGAAAGCGTAAGGGCGGCAAGGGGCGTCGACGTAACTTCTTCGGTCAGGGCGACGGTGGGCGCGAGATGTCCATGGTGCCCGACGTCGAGTTCGAGAAGGTCGACGCCGACGGGCACGCGGGCTACTACGGGCACAACGTCGTCAAGCCTCCACCCTGGGACGACAAGGTGGCCACCTATCTGTTCCTCGGCGGTGTCGCGGGAGGGTCGGGTGTGCTCGCTGCCGGGGCGCAGTTGACGGGACGGAAAGTGTTGCGCCGCAACGCCCGCATCAGCGGGCTGGCGGCAGCGGGACTCGGTGGGGTCGCCCTGATCGCCGACCTGGGCCGCCCGGACCGCTTCTACAACATGCTGCGGACCTTCAAGGTCACGTCGCCGATGAGCGTCGGCTCGTGGATTCTGTCCGGCTTCTCCGGGGGCATCGGCGTGGCGGCCGCGGCGGAGGTGGATCGTCTTCTCCGAGAGCGACTTCCGCTCGGGCCGCTACGTTCTGTGCTGCGCGTGGCCGAAGCGCCCGCCGGACTCGTCGGTGGGGCGTTCGGGCCGTTGCTCGCCGTGTACACGGCAGCACTGCTCGGCGACACGGCAACCCCGACGTGGAACGCGATGCACCGCGACCTGCCCTTCGTGTTCGTGAGTTCGGCGAGTCTTGCGGCTAGCGGACTCGCTCTGGTCACCACGCCGCTCGACGAGGCCGGTCCGGCCAGGACCCTCGCCGTACTCGGCGTGGTGGGCGATGTGGCGGCCACCCGGGTGATGGAATCGCGCATGGACCCCGTCGCCGCCGAACCACTCCACCACGGCACCCCGGGCACTCTGATGCGCTGGGCGGAAGGTCTGGCAGTCGCGGGAGGGGTGGGTGCGCTGCTCAGCGGCCGCTCACGTATTGCGTCTGCGGTCTCGGGGACAGCCCTGCTCGCGGCGTCGGCGTGCACCCGCTTCGGTGTCTTCCACGCGGGCATCGAATCGGCCAAGGATCCGCGATACACGATAGAGCCACAGAAGCGTCGCCTCGCTGCTCGTCGTGCCGCCGGTGTCACCGACGATTCCATCACGACTGCGGACTGACAGTCAGCGCGTCAGCCGAGTCTGCTCAGCCGGGATGGTGTGCGGTGCGCGTGTCTCGCAAGCGGCCGATCGTCTCCGAGGTCGGCGACGACAACCCGGTTTCCGCCCTGGCGCTTCGCTGCGTACATTGCGGCGTCGGCCGCCTCGAAGAGCCTGTCGACGTCTTTCGTGCCACCGCCGGAGGCCGCGCTGATGCCGATGCTCACCGTAACAGAAGGCGAGGTGTCGGCAGCGACGCCGACCCGGATACGTTCGGCCAGCGAGCGGGCCGTGCGTAGTTCGTCGTCGAGGATGACCGCGAACTCCTCGCCGCCGGTTCGGGCGGCGACCAGGTTGCGGATTCCCGCCAGTCGATGACCTGCCTGCGTGATCCGACCGCCGACGCGCACGAGCACGAGGTCACCGATGTGATGGCCGTGTGTGTCGTTGATGGCCTTGAATCCGTCGATGTCGATGATGATCACCGACATGACCGTGCGGGAGTCGTCGAGGCCGGCAAGGTAGCGTTCCAGGCCGCGCCGATTGGCCATTCGGGTCAGCGCGTCGGTCCCGGCGTCGGAGGCATTGGTGCCCAGCACCCACAGGAAGTAGTGGACGGTCGGGAGAATGACCAGGACAAGGGCGAACGGCGCGATGCCTTTCGAGAGGGCGACCAGCAGCATGTCCTGCCCCCGATCGATCGCGACCAACACGATCAGCAGGACAGTGACGGCCGAGGCGAACACACTGTGCAGAACGTGGGCACGCGAGGTGCAGAAGAACATCGCGAACACGCTCATGATGGAGAAGATCGTGACACCTGCGACGCCCAGCAGATGATCGTGATGCCCGAGGCATGCCACAGCGATCACCGCGTCGCTGAACAGGAGCACCGTCAGACTCTCGAGCCTGCTCGGCAACGGGAGCACCCACCAGCGCACCACGAGACTCGCGGTGACCAGAGTGGTCAGTACCAAGACCTGCGTGACATACGGAGCGAAGTCGGAGTTCGACGACGTCGCGGCCGCTCCGGCTGCGAAACCGAGCAGGGCTGTTCCGAGAGTGAGGACGAGTCGTTTGAGCGTTCGGCCGCCCAGTTGCTCGAACACGGGCACACGGCGTTGCAGAGATTGCCGATCGCGAAACCACGTCGAGACGGCGAAGCCGGGGCGCTGACGCGACATCATCCCCCCTAGAAATAGGCCCGTCGTCCACGAGAATAGAGTGAGCGCGCTTCGATGTCAGCGAACTGCGATCCCTGCACCTGCAACTATCTCGCCGATCACGGGATATCCGGGGACTTCGCCGACCAGCAGGAGGCCGCCGGACGTCTGGGCGTCGGCGAGCATCAGCAGATCGTTCTCGTCGATGCCGCTGCCGACGTCGAGGTGATCGCGAACCCACTCGAGGTTGCGTCGGCTGCCGCCGGAGACGTAACCGTCGTCGAGCGCGTCGCGGGCGCCGTCGACGAGGGGCACCGCGGAGGTGTCGACGACCGCGCGTACGCCCGACGCCCGGGTGAGCTTGTGGAGGTGGCCGAGCAGCCCGAAGCCGGTGACGTCGGTGCCGGCGCGGACTCCGGCGCGTAGGGCCGCGTCGGCCGCGTCGCGGTTGAGCGTCGTCATCACCTCGATCGCTGCGTCGAATACTTCTCCGGTCTGCTTGTGTCGGTTGTTGAGCATTCCGACGCCGATCGGTTTGGTCAGTGTGAGGGGTGATCCGACGGTCGCGGAGTCGTTGCGGATGAGGGCGTCGGGGGCGGCTATCCCGGTCACGGCCATCCCGTACTTGGGCTCCGGGTCGTCGATGCTGTGCCCGCCTATCACGGGGCAGTCGGCTTGTGCTGCGACTGCCAGCCCGCCGCGCAAGACCTCGGTCATCAACTCCATGGGCAGGACGTCGCGCGGCCAGCCGACGAGGTTGATCGCGACGACGGGCGAGCCGCCCATCGCGTAGATGTCGGAAAGTGCGTTGGCAGCCGCAATGCGCCCCCAGTCGTAAGCGTCGTCGACGACTGGGGTGAAGAAGTCGGCGGTCGAGAGGACGGCGAGGTCGTCGCGGATTCGCACGGCTGCGGCGTCGTCGCCGTCATCGAGGCCGACCAGGATGTTCTCGCCACTCTGGCCGGTCAACCCGGAGACTGCGGCCTCGAGCTCGCCCGGTGGGATCTTGCACGCGCATCCGCCGCCGTGGGCGTACCCGGTCAGCCTGATCGTCGGGGTCTGCGAGGGGCTCGTGTCGACGGTGCTCATCTGACACAGGGTAATCAGGGGTTCGAGCCATCCGAGGTGGGATTCGCTACGGTTGGGTCGGCGAGGAGGCGTCTGGGTTCCTGGTGGTCCCCCCGGTCTTCAAAACCGAGGAGGTCGAGTATCTCGGTCTGGCGGGTTCGATTCCCGTCCGCCTCCGCCACAGCGCCACCGCAGCGGAAAGGAAGGGTGCGGGTGAGTCAGGTCGACGGCACGCGTCCGGAGCGGCAGCAGTCGGATGCCCGACGTCGAATCCCGCGCACCGACCGACTGCTGAGCAATCCCGACATCGCGTCGGCTGCAGCACGACTCGGCGAGCAGTCGGTACGCGACGTCGTGCGTGAGGTCCAGGACTCGGCACGACGCGGTGAACTCGACCCCGACGAGGTGGAGTCGGTCATCTGCGAAGCCCTTGCCCGTCGCCGTGTCGGTTCGGGTCGGGGCGTGCTCAACGCCACCGGGGTGGTCGTCCACACCAATCTCGGCCGTGCGTCGCTCTCGGGTGCCGCGTGCGACGCCGTTCTCGACGCCTGCGGCTACGTCGACGTCGAACTCGATCTGGAGTCGGGGACACGATCGCGACGCGGAGCAGCGACGCGCGCCGCCCTCCTGCGTGCCTGCCCCGCGGCGAATGACGCGTTGATGGTGAACAACGGTGCCGCGGCGATGGTGCTGGCCACGACAGCGCTCGCCGCCGGACGCGAGGTGGTCATCAGCAGGGGGGAGATGATCGAGATCGGTGCGGGATTCCGCCTGACAGACCTCATCGAGTCGACCGGCGCGCGCCTGCGTGAGGTCGGCACCACCAACCGCACCCACCCGGGTGACTACGCGAGGGCCATCGCCGACGGCGACGTCGGGTGCGTACTCAAGGTGCATCCGAGTAACTATCGTGTCAGCGGGTTCACCGCGGAGGCGACTATCGCTGAAATCGCCGAAATCACTGTCGGGCAAGGTGTTCCACTGATCGCCGATCTCGGCAGCGGACTTCTCGTGCCCGATGCGACGCTGCCGGACGAGCCGGACGCATCGTCGGCGCTGACCGCGGGCGCGGATCTGGTGATCGCCAGCGGCGACAAACTACTCGGCGGCCCACAGGCCGGAATCCTGCTCGGCGACGTCGATCTCATCGCTCGGTTGGCCAAGCATCCGCTGGCGCGGGCCGTGCGCGCCGACAAACTGGCTCTGGCGGCGATGGAGGCGACGCTGACCGGGCCTACGCCACCGGTGACCGAATACCTCCACGCAGACCCGGATCTGTTGCGCGCCAGGACCGAGAGTGTCGCGACGGCCATCGGGGGCGTCGACGTGGTTCCGCACGACGGCAGGGTCGGTGGGGGAGGGGCGCCCGGAGTGCCGTTGCCCGGCTGGGCGATCCGACTCCCCGAGCGTGCCGCGCATGCCCTCCGTACGGGTGTTCCCGCAGTGCTGCCGCGAGTCCACGACGGCGCCTGCCTCGTCGACCTGCGTTGTATCCCGCACGCCGACGACGCGACCGTCGCCGCAGCCGTGCGACGTGCTCTCGATTCGGCCGGGCCGGGATCGGCCGATTAGATGTACGTCGTCGCCACTGCCGGTCACGTCGACCACGGCAAGAGTGCGCTGGTACGCGCGCTGACGGGTATCGAGCCCGATCGATGGGCAGAAGAGCGTAGACGAGGGCTCACCATCGACCTCGGGTTCGCCTGGACCACAACGCGATCCGGCGCAGATCTGGCCTTCGTCGACGTGCCGGGTCACCAGCGCTTCCTCGGCAACATGCTCGCGGGCCTCGGGCCGACACCGGTCGTGATGTTCGTCGTCGCCGCGGACGAGGGGTGGCGCAGGCAGTCGTCGGACCACCGCGACGCGATCGTCGCACTCGGCATCGACCGCGGTGTTGTGGTGCTGTCGCGTGCCGACCTCGCGGACAGGGGACGGATCGACGAGGTCGTCGCCCAGGTGGCCGACGAGTTCGACGGAACGGGGCTGGTCGACGCTCCCGTTGTCGTCACGTCCGCGCACACCGGGCACGGGATCGACGCCCTGCGTGACCGGCTCACAGACGTCCTCGAGGACGGACCGGTTCCCTCCGACGCTGCGCCCGTTCGGTTCTGGATCGACCGATCGTTCAGCATCACCGGAGCAGGTGCGGTGGTGACCGGAACCCTGTCGGCAGGATCACTCGGTCGGGGCGACACACTCGATCTGGTGACCGACAACAACGTACGGTCCGTCGGGATACGTGGGGTGCAGAGTGAGAACGCGCCGCGTGAGCGCGTCGGTCCGGTCAGTCGTGTGGCGGTGAACCTCAGGGATGTGTCCGCATCGGACATCGCCCGCGGCGATCTGCTGCTCACCCCCGGCATGTGGCGGCTGACCGACACCGTCGACGTTCGTCGGGTCAGCGGTCCCGGGTTGGACTCCGTGCCAACAGGTCTCGGTGTCCATGTCGGCACGGCCGCACCGCACGGTCGAGTGCGCCCCTTCGACGCCGAGCATGCGCGAATGACACTCGACCGCGCGTTGCCGTTGATCGTCGGCGACCGTATCGTCCTGCGTGACCCGGGCAGTGGACTCGTCGGCGGGGGTGTCGTGCTGGACGCGGAACCTCCGGAGTTGCGGCGGCGTGGTGATGCGGCGCGTCGCGCAGAGGCGTTGTCGGACATGCGCACTGACGGCGACGCGCTCCACGAGGTGGTGCGTCGCGGCGCGGCGACCGTCGACCACCTCACGCGACTCGGGGTCGCCACCGCTGGCGAGAGTGCGCCTGCCGGAGTGCGGGTCGTCGGGGGCTGGTGGGTTGACGAGTCTGCCTGGGAGATCTGGATCAAGCGGCTCCGGGCTGCTGTCGACGCTGTGGCCGTGGAGGATTCGATGTCGCGGGGACTGCCGAGGGCGAGCGTGGTCGGCGCGGTCGGCTTGCCATCGGACGCGCTGGTTGCCGCTCTCATCGCAGACGCTGGTCTCGATCATGCCGATGGCTACCTCACGAAGCAGGGTGCGGTCCCCGGACTCGGCGACGCGGAGGAGGCGGTCGCAGCGCTCGAACGCAGATTCGCCGACAACGCTTTCGCCGCACCGGAGGCCGACGACCTCTCAGCGCTCGGTCTGGGCCACAAGCAGTTGGCCGCGGCCGAGCGACTGGGGCGGTTACTGCGCTTGCGCGACGGGATCGTGGTGTCGCCGCGCTCTCCGGCGCTGGCCATGCGGGTGCTCGCGGGGCTGGAGCAACCGTTCACCACCAGCGAGGCCCGCAAGGCGCTGGGAACCACCCGCCGTGTCGCGATCCCGCTTCTCGAGCATCTCGATGCCCGCGGTTGGACGAGACGCCTCGACTCCGGTCACCGCGAGGTGGTGCGGTGAGGTTGTCGCCGTGCGACCAGCGGGAGCGCAAGAACGGTCGGGCGATGAGCAGCTGACGGGTTCCATACTGGCCATATGCCTACGCAAGGACGGGATCGACTCCGCGAACTGCTCGACGCCGTGCTCGCCGACGACAACTCGACACTCGGGAACATGGCCGCAAGTGTCTACTCGTCGCCGTTTCACTTCAGTCGACGAGTTGCACGGGACGTCGGCGAGCCGCCGGCCGCGCTCCGACGCCGCGTCCTCCTCGAACGGGCCGCATGGCAGTTGCGACACGGAGCGTCGGTGACCGATGCGGCCTTCGCCGCGGGCTATGAGTCAGTCGAGGGTTTCAGCCGCGCGTTCGGGCGCGCTTACGGTCACCCGCCGAGCGCGATGCCGTCGGGCGTCGAGGGGCGCGGGCACTGGTTGCCTGCCCCGAACGGAATCCACTTCCATTCGCCGACAGTCCTCTACGTCGCGGGATCGAGCACGTTCGGCGATGGGACCACGGCGTCGAGCGGTGACCTGGTGTCGCTGCTCGTGCGCCACGACGTCGACGACATAGCCGCGTTGCTCGACGTCGCAAAGTCGTTGAGTGACGAGGACTTCGACCGGGTGCACTTGCCGGGAAACACGACGATCGCCTGGGACGGGCACGACGAGTCGTTGTCCGATGTGCTGCACCATCTCGTGTTCGCCACGGTGCCGTGGATGGCCAGTATCGACGGCGACGACCTACCCGACGCGGACATACGGTACAGCGCGGCGGAACTCGCCGACCGATACGACGACATCGCCCCGCGGTGGCTGGCGACGGTCCGTGAGATCGACCGACGCAAAGCGTGGGCGGACAGCATCGTCGACGCGCTGTGCGATCCGCCGGAATCCTTCGTGCTTGCCCACATCGTCGCGCATGTGCTGACGTTCTCGGCTCATCGTCGACAACTTGCCCGAACGATGTTCGCCCGGGTGGGGATCGACACCTCGGCGCCCGAACTCGACCCCGACCCGATCATGTGGCAGCGCAGGCAATTCGGAGGTGTCCAGTGAGTACGACAACGCGGTTTCGCTTCTACACGGCGACGAGTCTCGACGGCTTCCTCGCCGATGCCTCCGACTCACTCGATTGGCTGCTCACTCAACCGATCGACGACGACGGTCCGATGAACTACGCCGACTTCATCGGCGGTATCGGCTGCCTGGTGATGGGGTCGACCACCTACGAGTGGGTCGTCGAACACGAAGTGGAACAGGGTAATCCGTGGCCGTACGAGATCCCAGCGTTCGTGTTCTCCACGCGCGACCTCGCAACCGTCGCCGAGAGTGTTCGTGTCGTGTCCGGGGCACCGGGCGTTCACCGTCAGGCCCTTCTCGACGCGGCAGCTGGTCGCGATGTGTGGGTCGTCGGGGGCGGCGATCTCGCCGCCCAGTTCTTCGCGGCCGGGATGCTCGACGAACTCATCGTCTCGATCGCACCGGTCCTGCTCGGTTCGGGACGGCCGCTCTTCACCGCGCGGTGCGATCTCGAACTGCTCGACGTCGCGCGTAACCGCGGGTTCATCTGCGCGCGTTACGACGTCGCGGCGTTCCGCTGAACGCTTGTGCCTTGTCGGCGTTCAGCGGAACGCTTGTGCCTTGTCGGCGTTCAGCGGAACGTTCACTCCGAAACCCTGTCAGTACCCGCCGATACGATGCCCTTATCGAACACATCATCGATCTCCAGGGGTGGCCATGGCCGGCGGCAGCACAGACATATTCGACGAGGCTGATCCGTGCGAGCTGGCGGTGGGGGAGATCGCCGACCGGCTGGAAGGCTACGCGGGCCAGATCGCGAGTATGACTGCCCGGTTCCTGCTCCTGGTGTCAGAATTCGACCGACGCACCGGCTGGTCGGGTGACGGGATCATCTCGTGCGCACACTGGTTGACGTTGCGGACCGGGCTGTCGACGCGAACCGCGCAGGAGTACGTGCGGGTGGCACGCACCCTCGACGAATTGCCGAAGATACGTGTGGCGTTCGCGCAGGGGCGGTTGTCGTACTCGAAAGTGCGTGCACTGACTCGCGTCGTGACACCCGACCGCGAGGACGAACTGCTCAACGTCGCGTTGTCCGCCGACGCCGCCCAACTCGAGCGGGTGGTCCGGGCTATCCGCTCCATAGATCAGCGGGAGCGCGAGGCCACCGAGGGTGAGGTCGAATCAACCGCGTCGTGGGAGTGGAATTCCGACGGCACCCTGTCGGTGCGGATGCGTTTGTCGGCGGTAGACGGGGCGTCGTTCATGGCGGCGACGGTCCGCGCCGAGTACGAGCGCACGCGGACGTCCGGGTCCGACGACCGCGGTCCGACCGTCGCCGATCTCGTGGCCGCACAGATCGAACGAGCCGGTGGGGCAGATCGCGAAGCCGACATCGAGGAGGCCGGTCTCGAGCCTGCGGATAGACGGCTGTGGCGCCACACGCCTGCGAACATCGCACCCGCGGTGGTGCTGATGGCAGAGACGATGCAGTCAGCGATCGAGGTGCCCACGTTCACGCCGGGTGCCGAAGTGGTCGTCCACACGCATGAGCGCGGCGAGGGCGTAGCTGACCGCACCGCGGCAGTCGCTCCCGATGCGCACGTCGAGGGTGGTCCGGCCCTGTCGGCGGTGGAGGTGGCTGAGGTGTCGTGCTCCGGCACGACGACCGACGTCCGCCATGATCGGAGGGGGACGGTGACGTCGTGGGGGCGTCGAACGCGGGTGCCGTCGACGCGGACCTTGCGGGCGATTCTGGACCGTGACGGCGGGTGCCGCTACCCGGGATGCGGACGGACACGGCACCTGCACGCGCATCACGTCCGGTTCTGGTCGCGTGGCGGGGCCACGACGCCCGACAACCTGGTGCTGCTGTGTTCGTCGCATCACCGAGCGCTACACCGAGGCGAGTTCTCGATCGAGGCGCATGCGTTGCAGCAGTTCATATTTCATCGGCAGGTCGATGGGACCGTGATCGAGCGGGCGCCGTCGATCAGTGCGGCTCAGGGATGGCGGCCGGCAGCGATCGCCGACGGCGCGGTGGTGCCCGAGAACCCCGGACGGCTCGACCTCGGATACACGACCGAGGTCTTGTACGCCGCGTGAAGGTTCAAGCAGGCCGCCAGCAGTCGCGACGATTCGACGACGAGGACCTTGGCGGCGTGAGGGCGTTCAGCGGAACGCCGGCGTAGTGAGCGCCTCGCGATGACGAGTGCCCCCAGTAGGGCTCGAACCTACGACCTGCGGATTAAAAGTCCGTAGCTCTACCAACTGAGCTATAGGGGCGGGTGCCTCGACGCGGTGGCCGACGCAGGATGTGAGTTTACAGGTCTGCCTGGCAGCGGTGCGTTGACGGTCCGGATGGAATTGTCGATGCCCTTCACGCCCGAACCGGGTATGGTGTCCACAGGGCGCCTTCTCGCGCGAAATGCGGCCTGACCAGGCGATTTGTGAATTGCGCGAGCGGTGTCCTAAGCTGAGTCGGCTCCCAACGGAGAACCGGCCCCCTTCGTCTAGCGGCCTAGGACGCCGCCCTTTCAAGGCGGTAGCGCGGGTTCGAATCCCGTAGGGGGTACAACTGAGCCCCTACGGGGGAGCAGGAAAATTGAACATGGCCCTGTGGCGCAGTTGGTTAGCGCGCCGCCCTGTCACGGCGGAGGTCGCGGGTTCGAGTCCCGTCAGGGTCGCCAAAGGTTTCCGGTGTCGCACCGGACCTTCCGGCCAGGTAGCTCAGTTGGTACGAGCGTCCGCCTGAAAAGCGGAAGGTCGCCGGTTCGATCCCGGCCCTGGCCACTGAGAAAAACCACCTGGCAACAGGTGGTTTTCTTGTATTCAGGCACTGCGTTGCCGCGTCGCCGCTATATGTTCCACCGCGTTTAGGTAGCGCCGCGTCATCAGCGCCTGGACGGTACGCGCGATCGGTCCACCGAGTCGGGTATACCAACGACCAGGACGTGAGAAGGCGCAGATCGTCGCCACCACAGAGTCGTCGGCTCGCCATTCCACCGCGAACAATTCTTCGCCACTTTCGGGATGACCGGGTAGCGTGCCGTAGGCGAATCCGGAGCAATCGGGTTCGTCGACGACGTACACCACTCGGCACGGGACGCGGATGGGTCCGAGAAACCATGCGGAGCACATCATTACCGTGCCCACCCGGGCCGACGGGGTGCTCGCCCGTACGGTTAGTCCAGCACCTCGGTGCATTTCGTACCGAAGAATCGCGTCCCCGATGGTCCTGAAGTCGGATTCGCCTCGGCCGACGACGCGTTCTGCGCGGCTCACGTGGGCATCTGAAGGGAGCGTTCCGCGAGTAGCGCCGATCTCGTCGTAGGTGACTGACGCGCCGATCCAGTTGCCGAGGTCGGTCATACCGCGCACTGCCCTCGGTAGCGGAGTCCGCGGTATGCAGGCACTCGAGTCGGTCTGATCCGAGCGTCCGGTCTCATCCGAGTCCCCAGGTGAACCAGGACGCCACGAGGCCGACCATGCCGCCGGCAACAGCGAATGCGATGGCGTATCCCACGCCGAAGCGTCGGGTGCGTACCGGGATGATCAGCGCGATCGCAGGGATCATCAACACGACCCACGCGACCAGCCAGGGCAGCCAGTACGTGGCAATGAGTGGTCTGCTCTGCGGGTAATCCAGCGGGGCCGCGGTCGGCTCCGGGAGGCCGAGCCAGTCGCGGCTGATTCTCGCGAGCGGGGGCATCGCTACAAACGCGACGAGGACGCCTGCTGCCACGGCGATCGCATCGACGAGCTTGCGCGCGCGAACCGTCCGTACATCGGTCATCGCCTCATTCTAGGAACGCCGCGCGTGTGCGAACGACGACGTCCACCGCTCGTCGGCGTATCGTCAGCGCCCGGAGCCGCCCATCGTGAGCGAGTGTCGGGTCATGGTCAACTGGATGTGTGACATCCATCGATCGCACGATTGCCACTGATCGCCTGGCGGCGCTCGAGCGCCGCGTCGTCGACGATCCCGAAGCGCGCCCCGCTGCCGTCGCCATCGTGATCTCGAGTCAGGCGGACAGGCAGGGGATCTGGATCTTGCGACGCCCACTGACCATGCGCAAGCATGCCGCGCAGTTCGCCCTTCCCGGCGGGCGACTCGATCCGGGAGAAGGGGTCATCGACGCCGCACTACGTGAACTCGAGGAAGAACTCGGGGTCGCCCTCCATCCCGACGACGTACTCGGACTACTCGACGACTACCCCACGCGATCCGGCTTTGTGATGACGCCCGTCGTGTGTTGGGCACAGGATGCTTCGGCTCCGTCGCCTAGCCCGGATGAGGTGTCCGAGCTGTTCTTCGTACCTCTCGACGACCTGCTCGACGAACCCCGGTTCATCACCATCCCCGAGTCGCCCCGCCCGGTGATCCAACTCCCGATTCCAGGGCTGCGCCGCGACCCCGACGACCACTCGCCCAGCGGCCGCTCGGCGTTGCTCCATGCGCCGACCGCTGCAGTGATCTATCAGTTCGTCGAAGTTGTGCTGCGAGGGAGGGACACTCGGGTCGACGGCTTTGAGCAGCCGGTATTCGCCTGGAAGTAAAAAATCTGACCCATCGGAATGAAATCGGACCGCGGTCCGTTTAGAATGACTGATGGGCCGGAGAGACGGTCCACGGACCACAACGAGAAATCGACAAGAAGCCGAGGAGTTTCACCATGACCACAAGCACCGTCAAGGCCCCCATCGAGGCCGGCGTCTGGAACATCGATCCCACCCACTCGACCGTGGGCTTCGTCGTGAAGCACCTCATGGTGAGCAAGGTGCGCGGCAAGTTCGAGACCTTCAGCGGCACCATCACCGTCGCCGAGGACGGCACGCCGTCGGTGCAGGCCGAGATCGACGTCACGACCATCACCACCGGCAACCCGCAGCGCGACGGCCACATCAAGTCCGCTGACTTCTTCGACGCCGAGAAGTTCCCGAAGGCCACCTTCGTATCGACGAGCGTGCGCCCCGATGGTGACAACTTCGTGCTCACCGGCGACTTCACGCTGCACGGTGTGACCAAGTCGGTCGATCTCGCACTCGAGTTCAACGGCTCGAACGCGGGCATGGGCCAGGGAGAGGTCGCGGGCTTCGAGGCCAGCACCGTGCTCAACCGCAAGGACTTCGGCATCGACATCGAAATGCCTCTCGAGGGCGGCGGCGTCGTGGTCGGCGACAAGGTCACCATCAACCTCGAGATCGAGGCGGTCAAGTCCCAGGCCTGATCCCTCGTCAGACCACTCGTGCTCATCGTCGGATCATCGACGTCACGTGCGAGTTCGAAGCCGGCGCTGTTCCTCCGTCCCCTTGGAACGGCGCCGGCTTTTGTCTGCTGTCACAATGAGTAGTCTTTTGTGACAAAGCAGGCAGAAAGGCGTCACGGTGCAACCGCAACGCGACTCGGGCGACCATGACGACAAGTGGTCTCGCGCGCGGCGTCGATACTCGACATTCGTCTGGGGCGTCGAGCGGCCGCCGACGCTGCGCGAGTGGGGAGATATCGGTCGCGCCGAGCGGATCCGCCTCGCACGTCGCGCAAGCCTGATCGCGGGCTCCGCGATCGTCGGCAGCAATGTACTCGTCGGTCTCGAAACGTTCCTGCTGGTGCAACTCGCCTACAACGGCGGTCGGATGACGTTCGCCACCACGCTTGGCGCGCCCAACTTCCCGGCGGTCGTCGCTGCGATCGTGGTCGGGCTCATCGTCAACATCTTCTTCGTGCTCGGAGTGATGACGCCACAGCTGCGGTGGTTCATCAGCGGCAATCTCGCCGACCGTGCTCGTCGACGTTCCGTGCAGCGGATCCCGTTCGCGCAGGCGGCCGCGACGATGGTCGGCTGGCTGCTCGCAGTGCTGAGCTACGTGCTGCTGTCGTTGGACAAGCTCACCGCCGACGACCTGCTCGGCGTGGCGGTCGCCTTCGCCCTCGCCGGGGTGTCGATCGGATGCCTCACCTACCTCTTCGCCGAACGATCGGCCCGTCCGCTGCTGATCATCGCGCTGCAGGATCAACCCGCAACGCATGCCGTCCAAGGTGTGCGTGCCCGGATGGCGGCGGTGTGGGCGATCAGTTGCCTCGTGCCGATGACAGGACTGCTCATCATCAACATCGGACGATGGTCGGGACTCCTGCCGCCGGCCGTCGGCCGGATCGACTGGACGACCGTGGTCCTCGCCGCAGTCGGCCTCGCGGCAGGGGTCCGTGTCATCATGCTGGTCGGGCAGGCCATCATCGACCCGCTCACCGAACTGCGGCACGCCGTGCAACAGGTACAGGACGGCGACCTCACGACCCACGTCGACGTCTACGACTCCTCGGAACTCGGAGTGCTTCAGCACGGGTTCAACGAGATGGTCGAGGGTCTCGACGAGCGTGAGAGGATGCGCGAACTGTTCGCACGACACGTCGGCGACACCGTCGCGCGACTGGCGATCGAACACGGCGTGGGCATGCACGGGTCCAACTGCCAGGTCGGCGTGTTGTTCGTCGACATCGTCGGCTCGACTTCGTTCGCCGAGCACCGTGCACCCCAGGACACCGCCGCGCTGCTCAATTCGTTCTTCTCCGTGGTCGCCGACGTGGTGGACCGGCACGGTGGCTTCGTCAACAAATTCGAGGGCGACGCTGCGCTCGCAGTGTTCGGCGCTCCCGTCGAACTCGACGATCCTGCTGCGGCAGCGCTTGCCGCTGCGCGTGATCTGGCCAGGGGGCTGACCGAGGCTCTCGACATCCGGTGGGGCATCGGGGTCTCCTACGGCACTGTCTTCGCCGGCAACATCGGAGCCGAACGGCGCTACGAGTACACCGTCATCGGCGATCCGGTCAACGAGTGTGCACGATTGTGCGAATTCGCGCGCAGCGGTCGCTACCCGGTTCTTGCGAGTGGCGCCGCGATCGACGCGTCGGAGCAGGAGAGCGAGCACTGGACAGCGGTGGACCGCCGCGTCATGCGCGGACGTAGCGAGATCACCGAGATGTACGCCCCGATCGGACTCGACGGGCACACGCCGCTGTCGATCAGCGGCTTGATCTCGGGTCTGCTCGGCCCCGCCATCCGAATGGCGACCGGCTCGTCGAGGCATTCCGGCAACTGACCGGAAGTTCTTCATCGCGGTAGATGCAGCGGAACGTCGGGAACATGTGGCAGGTGGATCTGGCCGTTGCGGAGTTCGTCGATTAGTGCGACCAGCGGCGGCACGACGGTCTCGGCGACCTCCGCGGCATCGGCGGCGCGCCGGGCGTAGGTGTGTGCTGTGTCGCTGCCGGGCATGTCCGCCGCGCGTTCGACGTAGGGCGTCGGCGTCTCGCCGCGGACCACCTTCGCCATGTTCTCGAAGGCGTCGGAATCGGGATCGTTCCAGTACTCGCCGTGTCCCTTCAGCCCCTGCACCAACCCGTGTTTCTCCGAGTTGTGCTCGCCGTAGAAGCCGGTATCCATGCGTATGACGCCCTCGGCTGTGTCGGGATCGGCGCCGTGCGGGTTGCCGGGTAGCGACTGCGACGCCTGGATGAGATCGCCCGGCGCCGTCAGCGAATAGCGCTCGACGTCGCGGTCGCTCCACGGCGTATCGAACACTCCCGTGCCCGCGGACGACGCATAGATCACGCGGTCCGCCCGCAGCCCCAGCTGTTCGGCGGACCCGACGACGGATCCGCCGTAGGAGTGACCGATATAGGTGGTCTTCGCGCCCGGACATGTGGCCTCGATCTCGGCGTCGAGCGCGTGACTGAAACCCACCAACCCTGGTGCCATGTCGCGTGCGAGCTGCGGATCGAGAGCGGAGTCGTTGACCGACGAGGCCACCGCGGACACCGAACCCAGCACTGCCCCGGGAACGATTCCGGCCGGACCGAGCGCGCGTCCGCCCACCGCCCCACCAGCGAGAGCATCGGAGACAACCGTCGGCCAACCCTCGTATCCCACTTTCTGCGGGAGGTCGCCGTCGGCGTAGACGAAGACGGGGCCACCGGTGCGCTTCGACAGGTTCCACGCCGATTTCGTGTTCGACGTGCTGTCGTTCATGTTCGTTCCCGTTCCCGGTACGTACACCGCAGCGTTGGGTGTGCCCGGCGCCAATTGACCGATCATCTCGATGAAGTGACCGTTCTCGGTGTTGTCGAAGACGATGAATGATCGCTCGACCAGGTGATCGTCCGCGCCATCCCCTGCGCGCGGATCGTCGAAGCCTGCGGCCTGACGCGGATCGGGGATCTGACGCAGGAACTCGATCAGTCTCTTTGCGCGGGGGCCGTTCCCCCGACCGGCTTGCCGTTCATCGGCGAGGGCGTTGCGGATGTTGACCTCGTTTGCGTTGGCACGCAACGGGAATGGCACACCGTCGAGTCTGCCCATCGCGATCGGGTCGGCAGCGACGAGCCGACGCACATCGGAGGGACTCATGGCCTCGAGCGTCGCGCGTATCTCTGTTGGTCGCATCATCGACAATCGCCTGACCAGATCGTCGGCGTCGGTATACGTGCCGTCGGGGAGCCGGACATCGGGTTGCCCGTTGACCATCGTGGCGAGATCACTGGCGAGGTCGGCGATCCGGCTCCCATAGTCGGTGTCGTACGCGCCAACCGTGTTCAGTCCGTGCTGAATCTGGGCCTGCAGGCTCGAGGCCTTGTCGTTCTCGGCCGAGTCATCGTCGGCGGAATCATCTTCCGCGGAGTTCCCGACGCGGCTCACCTCTCCGGTGTCGGAGACGGTGAAGCCCTGGGCGAGTGCGCTCGCAACCTGGCGCAGGACGTAGTCGCGGGCATGCGCGATGTCGGCCGCGGCGTCTTTGGCCTCGTCGGCGATCTGGTTCAACACGTTGCGCACCTCATCGGCGTGATCGCGCTCCTGCGTCACGCGAACATGGGCGGCATCGTGTGTGGCACCCCGCCAGAGCATCGCCCCGTCGAATGCACGGGCGGTGGCATCGAGCGCGGCATCGAGAGTTGCGGCGGCGGACTGCGCAGCGTCGCCCGCGGCCGTCATCGAATCGGTGCTCCACGAGCGCAGTAGCGAGATGGTCGGAGACATCACCGCTCCGCGAGGCTGCGCAACGATGCTGCTGCGGCGGCATCGCCAGCGGTGGTCGAGTCGTTGAACGTCCGTAGGTGGTTGCCGAGGGTGCGTAGCCGCGTCGCGACGGACGCGAGGGTCGGGGACGCCGCAGAGTGTGCGCTGTGGAGTGCGGCCACGACGCTGCTTTCCGAACCGGTGGCGGCCGACAATGCGCCGAGTTCGATGTCGGCGACGGCGGAGCCCTGCGCGCGCCAGCATGCCGCCATCGACGTGATCTCGTCGGCGTCGACACCGAATCGCAGCTGATCGTGAATGCTGTCGGCCGTCTTCGTCACGAAGTCGGGCACGAGATCGCTCGGACTCATGGAGGCCCCCTGGGTCAGATGACTCCGCCGGCTGTCACCGGCGGCAGCAACTCTGACGCAGACGAAGCCGGAAAGGTTCCGCGCACGGACGCGGGTGGGATCACCAGACGCCGGGAGGTCGGAACTGCACGCTCATCCGTGCGCCGACCCCGCGAACCTTGGGTACCGCATGCTCCCAGGTGCGCTGGCAACTCCCGCCCATCACCAACAGATCGCCGGCCGACAGCATGAACTTCAACGACGTCCCGCCGCCGCGCGGCCGCAGCGCCAACGGACGTGGCGAACCGAGCGACACGATCGCGACCATCGTGTCGTGCGTGGCACCGCGACCGAACCGATCGCCATGCCACGCAACCGAATCCGACCCGTCGCGATACAGACACAGGCCCGCCGTGGCGAAGCCCTCGGGCAACTCGTCGCGATAGTGGGCGGTCAACGCCGACCTGGCGTCGTCGAGGAGTTGGTCGGGCAGTTCGTCGCCCGCTCGGTAATTGCAGACCAGCCGCGGAACGTCGACGACCCTGTCGTACATCCGACGACGCTCGGCTCGCCACGGCACTGCGGTACGCAGCGCGTCGAACAGGTCGACGCTGCCGGTGATCCATCCCGGTCGCAGATCCGCCCACGCGCCGTCGGTCAGTGTGCGTCGTTCGACGTGTTGTCCGAGATCGCCGAGACGAGGCGACTCGGCGTCGAGATCGAAAATCGATCCCTGGACTCCTGCGCTCATGCCCCGAAGTCTACACGTTGATCGAACAAGCGTTCGTATGCCGGATCCGGTTGATCGTGGGGAGGCGAGGACCGTAGGACGTCGATCACAATCTCCGCTCGGAGGTGGCGCGTCGAGATGGCCGTATGTATACCGGAGCACAAGTGTTAGTCACTAACAGTTCTTGCCACCGACAGTTCCAGGGAGATCGCTGATGGCGTCGTTGTTGTTCCGGGTGGGGCGATTCTCGTTCCGCCACAAGTGGTGGGTGATCGGCGCCTGGGTGCTGATCGCCGCTCTGTTGATCGGGCTCGTCGGTGCGCTGAACCCCAAGTTCGCCAAGGACTTCGACCTTCCGGGAACCGACTCGGGAACCGCGACGTCGCAGGTCGAGGAGTACTTCCCGCAGGTGATGAAGCAGCAGTCGCAGGCATCGACGAGCGTCCTCGTCGCCGCCGACGACGGACTCGCCAATCACTCATCGCAGATCGACGCCCTTGTCGCCGACCTGCACACGCTGCCCGATCTCACCGACGAGGCCACGGTGCTCAACCCGGTGACCGTTGCGGCCGCCAAACCCGAGCTCGCGTCCTCTGTCCTCGGCGACGGCGGCAAGGTGGGGCTGATCCAGGTGAGGCAGAACATCGAGCTGACGGACCTCACCGTCGACAACAAGAAACAGTTGACGGACATCCTGGAGAAGCATCGCGGAAACGGGTTGCAGGTCGAGGCCACCGGTTCGTTGATGAGTGTGATGGAGGCAGGCGGCAAGGCCGAGCTGATCGGATTCGCCATCGCGTTCGTGGTGATGATCGTCGCCTTCGGGGCACTGGTCGCCGCGTTCATCCCGCTGATCACCGGCCTGATGGGTGTGCTGATCACGATCATGCTCCTGCGGTTGTCGGCCGAGGTGTTGACCGTCAACGAGACCGCGACGGCGATTGTCACGATGCTCGGCATCGCGGTGTCGATCGACTACGCGCTGTTCATCGTGTCCCGCTACCGCGGCGAGGTGAAACGCGGTGGTGACAGGGCCGACGCCGCCGGTCGGGCAGTCGGTACGGCGGGCTCCGCGGTGGTCTTCGCGGGACTGACGGTGATCATCGCCGTCGTGGCGCTGATGGTCGTCGGTATCCCCTTGATCACGCAGATGGGCGCGGGCGCAGCGGTCGCGGTGTTCATGGCTGTTCTCGCGGCGCTGACTTTGATTCCCGCCCTGCTCGGTGCCGTCGGCCGGTTCGCGTTCACCCCGCGCATCCCGTGGATCAAGCATGCAGAGGAGTCCGACACCGCCGACACGAACGGAGTCCGGTTCGGTCGCATGGTGGTCCGACGGCCGATCCCGTTCATCGTCGCCGGACTTGCGGTGCTGGTACTCGCGGCGATCCCGGTCGGCAAGCTCCAACTCGGACTGTCGCTCTCCAGCGACGACGAAGCGCCTGCGCAGGCGCTGCTGCAGCGCGGATTCGGCGAGGGCATCAACGGGCCGCTGCTCGTGGTGTTGCACTCGGAGGGCGGCACGGTGGAGAACGCGGCCACCGAGACCGTCGCGCACATCAAGACGCTGCCCGACGTCGCCAACGCGTCGACGTTGACGTGGATCGGCAACGGGACACCGCAGCCGAACGTCGGCGCGAACTCCGCTCTGATCTCGGTCACCCCCAACAGCGCACCGTCGGACGAGGCGACGCATGACCTCATGGAACAGATCCGCGCGTTCAGCCCCGACGCCGAGCGGGCGGGTGCAGAGCTCCACGTCGGCGGTCAGACAGCCATCATGTCCGACCTCTCGGCCAAGCTCGACAAGGCGCTCATCCCGTATCTGATCGTGGTGGTCGGCCTCGCGTTCCTGATCATGATCGCGGTGTTCCGGTCGATCTGGGTGCCCCTCATCGGAACGGTCGGCTTCATCTTCTCGGTCCTGGCGACCTTCGGCGTCACGGTCGCGATCTTCCAGGAGGGTTGGTTCGGTCTGATCGACAACACCAAGCCGATCCTGTCGTTCCTGCCGATCTTCCTGATCGGTGTGGTGTTCGGCCTCGCGATGGATTATCAGGTCTTCCTGGTGACCCGCATCAGGGAGGAGTACATCCACGGCATGACCGCCAAGGACGCGATCGTCGCCGGCTACCGCCACGGTGCCCGGGTCGTGACCTCCGCCGCGATCATCATGATCAGCGTGTTCGCGGCCTTCATGCTCTCGCCGGACACGACCGCCAAGATGCTCGGCTTCTCACTCGCGATCGCGGTGCTGTTCGACGCTTTCATCATCCGGATGATCGTGGTGCCCGCGGTGATCGCATTGCTGGGCGATCGGGCGTGGGGTCTGCCACGATGGCTGGACAAGCTGGTTCCCAACCTCGACATCGAGGGTGAGAAGGTGCGCGACCGCGGTATCCCGCAGGAGAGCAGCGCCGAGTCCCGAGAGGTCGTCGCGGCGTCGAGCTGACCGCGAGAGAGGATTGCGATGACCGAGGCGTCGAGTACGGCAGCGGTGGCTTCCGCACCCGCCTCGGTCACGCACGTCGGGGATGTCGCCGACCGGCCGATCGGCTTGCGCGAGAAACACAAACGACGGACCCGTGCTGCGATTCGTGCTGCGGCGATGGAACTGTTCGACGCTCAGGGATACGCGCAGACGACCGTCGCCCAGATCGCCGAGGCGGCCGAGGTCTCCCACACCACGTTCTTCCGCTATTTCCAGTCGAAGGAGCAGGTCGTCGTCAGCGACGACCTCGACGAGGTGTGGCAGGACGCGCTCACATCGATCCCCCAGGCCTCGGGCGCTTCGACCTGTTGCGTGCGATGGTGCGGACGCTCGTGGGACTCGTCCTCGCCGACGACTGGGCCTCGGACCCGGCACGGATGAAACTCATCCAGTCCGAGCCGGCGCTGCTGTTGGTCAACCAGGTCGAGTCCGACCGCGCGATCTCCGAGGCCGCCGACTTCATCGGCGACTACCTCGGCGTCGACCGTGACAGCCGGCGGCTGCGGGTGTTCATCGCAGCTGTGGGCGGGATGATGTTCCACATCGCCAACGACATCGAGGACCCGCGCGACGGGCAGCTGCTCGATACGCTCCTCGAGGCCATCGACCTCCTCGAGGCGGGTCTACCGGTCTAGCGCCGCGGCTCTCAGGGTCTCGGCTGCCGCGTCGAGCGTGCGCGCCGCCTCAGTGGAGTCGATGCGGGCCAAGCACTGTGCCGCGATGATCGCGGCCACGGTCAGCCGCGTGTGGTGGTCGACGTCGCTCGGTGTCGCATCTGGGAGCAGAGCCCGCACGCCGCGTAAAACCGCCGATGCGAGTTCGGCGCGATAACTCTCGATGACGGCGTGAACGGTCTCATCGGAGCCGATCGGAGTAGCCGACGCAGTGAGGATCAGACATCCCGCCGGAGCGCCGCCCGTCTGCGCGATCGTGAGAATGGCATCGCGGAGACCCGCGAGGTAGTCGATGAGCGCATCGGCGGAGACGTCGTCGTCGACGAGGCCGGCCAGGCGTGGTCGGACGACGGTGTCCAGATAGTCCTCGACTGCGGCGTCGAACAGTCCGCGCATGCTTCCGAAGGCGTGGTAGATGCTCGACCGTCCCACCCCGGTCGCCTTCTCGATGTCGGTCACCGACACCTCTCCGAAACCGCGTCGCCAGTACAGATCGCGTGCGACGCCGACGAGCTCGGCCTTGTCGAAGGTGGCGGTGCGGCCCACGGCGATCTCCTCGTTCGAGAACTTATTGCAACGACCATTCTACTATGCTTATAGTGTAATGACCAGTACATAATCGGAGTCAGGGAGAGTCGGATGATCGTGGCCGCAGTCATATTCGTGGGTGTGGCCGTCGCGCTGCACTGCTACATCTTCGTCATGGAGTCGCTGCGATGGACGGCGCCGGCCACCAGGCGCACCTTCGGACTCTCGGCCGACGAGGCCGCCAACACTCGTGACATGGCCTTCAACCAGGGTTTCTACAATCTGTTCCTCGCCGTGATCGCCGCGGTAGGTGCGGTGCTCGTCTTCACCCACCGCGACGTCGGTGCTGCGCTGATCTTCGCAGGTTGCGGCTCGATGGTCGCAGCAGGCGTGGTCCTGCTGGTGTCGTCGCCTGCGAAGGCGCGAGCCGCACTGACCCAACTCGCGACACCGCTGGTCGCGGTCGTCCTCTTGGCCGCGGCACTCATCGCATGATCCGAACGTCTGGTCCCATACCCATCCAACAGAACCCATGTAACCGAAATACGAGGAGAGTGGAGATATGAGCACAACGAGCACGCAGATCCAATTGGTGAATCGCCCGGTCGGCTGGCCGAAGGACAGCGACTTCCGCACGGTGCAGGTGACGCTCGACGACCTCGCGCCGGGTGAGGTCCGCGTGGCCAACGAGTTCGTCTCCGTCGACCCGTACATGCGTGGGCGGATGATCGACACCCGCAGTTATGTTCCGCCGTTCAAACTCGACGAGACGATGACCGGGGGTGCGGTTGGGCGGGTCGTCGACTCGCGTTCCGACGACGTGCCGGTGGGCGCGCTGGTGCTGCACCAGCTGGGCTGGCGCGACGTGGCGCAGGGGCCCGCCACGGCATTCACCGTCCTTCCGGAGCCGCCCACAGACGCCAACGGCGACAAGGCTTTCGACTCGTCGCTCTATCTCGGTGTGCTCGGCATGACCGGACTGACCGCCTATGTCGGACTGACCGAGATCGCGAACATGAAGCAGGGCGACGTCGTCTTCATCTCCGGCGCGGCGGGCGCCGTGGGGACCGCCGCGGGCCAGATCGCACGACTACTCGGCGCCAAGGCGGTCATCGGCTCGGCCGGTAGCGCCGAGAAGGTCGAGTTGCTCACTGGGCGTTACGGATTCGACGTCGCGCTCAACTACAAGGACGGCCCGATCCGCAAGCAACTCCGCGCCGCGGCGACCGACGGCATCGACGTCTACTTCGACAACGTCGGAGGCGATCACCTCGAGGCGGCGCTCGACGTCTTCAACGACGGTGGGCGTGCGGCGCTGTGTGGCGCGATCGTCGCCTACAACTCCACCGAGCGAATTCCCGGGCCCGACAACATGTCCAACATCATCACCCGAGGACTGACTCTGCGTGGCTTCACCGTCGGGCATCACTTCGACAAGGCGCCCGAGTTCACCGCGAAGATGTCCGACTGGCTGGCCTCGGGGGAGGTCGTCTACGACGAGACGGTCGTCGACGGGATCGACCACGCGGTCGATGCCTTCCTCGACATGATGCGCGGAGCGAACATCGGCAAGATGGTCGTGCGCATCTGACGCGTCATCACAGTCGACGCAGGCGTCGCGCGGCCTCCGTGATCACCTCGTCGCGCTTGGAGAACGCAAATCGCACCAGGTGGTTCCAGGGCTCTTTGTCGTCGGCGAACACGCTGACCGGTACCGCGGCGACGCCGATCCGTTCCGGCAACGTGAAGCAGAACTCGACGCCGTCGGAATAGCCGAGCGGGCGAGGATCGGCGCAGACGAAATACGTTGCTTCGCTGCGGTGTACGTCGAATCCGGAGTCGACGAGCGCCCCGGTCAGCAGGTCGCGTTTGGCTTCGAGCTCTGCTGCCGACCTGCGCACCCACTCCATCTCCGTGTCGAGCGCGCTGGCGACGGCGGGTTGGAACGGGCCGGAGCCGACGTAGGTCATGAACTGTTTCGCCGCACGCGCCGCAGCGACCAGTTCGGCAGGCCCGCTGATCCACCCGACCTTCCAGCCGGTGCAGTTGAATGTCTTCGCCGCGCTGGAGATCCGCAATGTGCGCTCACGCATACCGGGCAGTGTGGCCAACGGCGTGTGGGTGCGCCCGTCGAACAGCAGGTGTTCATAGACCTCGTCGGTCACCGCGACGACGTCGTGTTCGACGCAGAGGCTCGCGATCGCGGCGAGGTCGTCGTCGGAGAGCACTGTCCCGGTCGGATTGTGCGGTGAATTGATCAGCGCCACCGAGGTTTTCGGACCGAAGGCGTCGGCGAGTCGTTCCCGGTCGAGGCGGAAGCCGTGTCCGTCGGAGACGAGCGGGACGACGCGACGCACGCCTCCCGCCATCGCCACGGTCGCCGCATAGGAGTCGTAGTACGGCTCGATCATCACTACCTCGCGGCCCGGCTCGACCAGGCCGACGATCGCACCCGCGATGGCCTCGGTCGCGCCGACGGTGACGAGCACCTCGGTGTCGGCGTCGTAGTCGAGTCCGTAGTGTTCGCGCTGATGCCGGGCGACCGCTGCCCTCAGTTCGGGCACTCCGATACCCGGCGGGTACTGGTTTCGCCCCGCCGAGATCGCGTCCTTCGCAGCGGTCAGCATCGACGCGGGACCATCGGTGTCGGGGAAGCCCTGTCCGAGGTTCACGGCGTCGTGTTGCACGGCGAGAGCCGACATCTCGGCGAAGATCGTGCTGGAGAACGGTCTCAGGCGCTCGACGGTCATGGTCCCAGGCTGTCACACGTCGGATGTTCGATGCACCCGCCCGCGCCTCGAACGCCGAGTCCACGCTCGAACGCCAAGTCCACGCCGCAAACACCAAGTCGATGACAAGAACCCCGCAAGCTCACGGAGCGAATGTTGCCGTGGCGCCGACAGTCGGTGTCACCGTCGAGAGGATTCGCGATGTTCACTCCCCCCAGCACCCACGTCCTGCCCGGTCCGCTCTGGCGCATAGGGTGGCGCGTCGGCGCGGTCGGTGCCTGCATGGGCCTCACGCTCGTCGCCGCGTGCGGGGTCACGGTCGGTGACGACATCGTCGACGACGCCGCCGACGTCGACGTCGGGCAGTGCGTCGCGATCGGTGCGTCCACGGACGACGACGGGAACGTGAAGGCGACGCACACCGACTGTGGCGGTGACGATCTCACGTTCTATGTCGCTGCGAAGGTTCCGTCCGATGCAGGTTGCGTGAGCAAGAACAGTGCAGGTCTGACCTTCGACAAGGGCGACCAGAAGCTCTGTATGACACCGAATTTCATTACCGGACAGTGCTACCAGGTCCCGACACCCGGCGGGCGTCTCGTCGACTACCGTGAGGTCGACTGCGCCGCAACACCACACTCGGCGACGGTTGTCGCGCGCACGGTGCAACGTGCCGACGGCGGCGTCGAATGCGCAGACGACCTCACCAAGTGGGAGTTCAGCGAACCGCGCTCGATCGGGTACTGCCTCGAGGCATTGGCGTGAGTGAGCAGATCTGCACCAGCAGGATCAGCCCGCGGACTCCTCGCCGATGGCCGGGCCGAGCAGGTCGTCGGCGTCGGTGATGCGGTAGGCATAGCCCTGTTCGGCAAGGAAGCGCTGCCGGTGTGCCGCGTAGTCGGCGTCGAGGGTGTCACGCGAGACCACCGAATAGAAGTGCGCCTGACCACCGTCCTTCTTGGGACGCAGCAGGCGTCCGAGACGTTGGGCCTCCTCCTGACGCGAGCCGAACGTTCCCGACACCTGCACCGCGACCGACGCCTCCGGCAGATCGATGGAGAAGTTCGCGACCTTCGACACGACGAGCGTCTGTAGTTCACCGGACCGGAATCGGTCGAACAGGGCCTCGCGCTCCTTGTTCTTCGTCGAGCCCTGGATGACCGGAGCGTCGAGCTCGCGACCGAGCTCTTCGAGCTGATCGATGTACGCGCCGATGACCAGCGTCTGCGATCCGGCATGTTTGGCCAGGATCGATTTCACGACGTTGACCTTCGTGTGCGCCGTCGAACAGAGCTTGTACTTCTCCTCGTTCTCAGCGACGGCGTACTGCAGACGTTCCTCGTCGGTCAGGGTCACCCGCACCTCGATGCAGTCAGCGGGTGCGATCCACCCCTGCGCCTCGATGTCCTTCCACGGGGCGTCGTACCGCTTGGGTCCGATCAGGCTGAACACGTCACCCTCACGTCCGTCCTCACGGACGAGCGTCGCGGTCAGGCCGAGTCGACGCCGCGACTGGAGGTCGGCGGTCATCCGGAACACCGGTGCGGGTAGCAGGTGCACTTCGTCGTAGACGATGAGACCCCAGTCGCGCGAGTCGAAGAGATCGAGATTCTTGTACTCGCCCTTCGACTTTCGCGTCATCACCTGATAGGTGGCGATGGTGACGGGACGGATCTCCTTACGCTCGCCCGAATACTCCCCGATCTCTTCCTCGGTGAGCGACGTGCGCGCGATCAGCTCACGTTTCCACTGCCGTCCCGCGACGGTGTTCGTCACCAGGATCAAGGTGGTCGCCTGCGCCTTCGCCATCGCGGCGGCGCCGACCATCGTCTTGCCCGCGCCACACGGGAGTACGACGACGCCCGAACCTCCCGCCCAGAACGAGTCGGCGGCCATTTCCTGATAGTCACGCAGATGCCACTCGTCCTGTTCCAGAGTGATCGGGTGTGCCTCGCCGTCGACATACCCCGCGAGATCCTCGGCAGGCCAGCCGACCTTGAGCAGCACCTGCTTGAGCCGGCCGCGTTCGGAGGGATGCACGACGACCGTGTCGTCGTCGATCCGCGCACCCAGCATCGGGGCGACCTTCTTGTTGCGCAGGATCTCCTCGAGTACCGCACGGTCGAAGCTCACCAGGGTCAGGCCGTGCACCGGACTCTTCACGAGTTGCAGTCTTCCGAAGCGCCCCATCGTGTCGACGATGTCCATCAGCAACGGCTGGGGCACCGCGTAGCGCGAATAGGAGACGAGCGCGTCGACGACCTGCTCGGCGTCGTGGCCAGCGGCACGCGCATTCCACAGCGCCAGTGGCGTCACCCGGTAGGTGTGCACGTGCTCGGGAGCACGCTCGAGTTCGGCAAAGGGGGCGATCGCACCGCGCGCTGCCGCGGCATCGGGGTGATCCACCTCGAGGAGCAGCGTCTTGTCGGATTGCACGATCAGGGGTCCATCAGTCACCCGGTCGATTGTATGCGCGCGGCCGTCGGCGGTGGCGGGTCCGGTGGTCGGTACACGCGCTCCGGCGCTATGTCCGTAATGCGCCCTATGCGCGACTGTCGCAGGTGAGGGCCCCGGCGTAGGCTATCCGGAGTACGGACCTCCGGATAGTTCCACGGACCTCGAGACAAGCGAGTCACCAGCAGATGTCCACTTCTGAGTCTTCATCGACCACCGAATCGACCACTGAGATGTCGGCGACGGCCCGATCAGCCGAACCCGATCCCCGGCGCTGGAAGGCGCTCGTCTTCATCTGCATCGCGCAGTTGATGGTGGTGCTCGACGGTACCGTCGTCCAGATCGCGCTGCCCGACGCCAAGGTCGATCTCGGGATCAGCGACGCCAACCAACAGTGGGTGATCACAGCGTATGCGTTGGCGTTCGGCGGTCTGCTGCTGTTCGGCGGACGCATCGCCGATCTGTGGGGCCGCCGTCGTGCACTGATGGTCGGACTCGTGGGCTTCGCGCTGGCATCCGCCCTCGGTGGAGCCGCGGTGAACCAGGGCATGCTGTTCGGGTCGCGCGCGCTGCAGGGAGCGTTCGGTGCACTGCTGGCTCCGGCCGCGTTGTCGCTGTTGACCGTGATGTTCACCGAGCCCAAGGAACGTGCCAAGGCGTTCGGCATCTTCGGCGCGATTGCGGGCGGCGGTGCTGCGGTCGGTCTGCTGCTCGGCGGATTCCTCACCCAGGTGCTCGATTGGCGCTGGACGATGTACATCAACGTGGTGTTCGCCGCGATCGCGCTCTTCGGGGCGATCGTCGAGATCAAGGAACCGGCGCGTGCTCACAACCATGCTCCCGGGCTGGACGTACTCGGTGTGATCCTGGGCGGAGGCGGACTCGCACTCGTCGTCTACGGGTTCAGCCGGGCAGCAGAAGAGGGCTGGGGCGACACGGGGACCGTCATCTGTCTGACCGCCGCGGTGCTGTTGCTGGTGGCGTTCGTCGCATGGCAGGCACGCAGCAGTCATCCGTTGCTCCCGCTGCGTGTCGTTGCGAACCGTGCGCGTGGCGGCGCCTACCTCGCCGTCGGATTGTCGGTGGTTGCGATGTTCGGCTCGTTCCTATTCCTCACGCTGTACATGCAAGTGGTGCATCACTATTCGCCGCTGATGGCAGGTGTGGCCTTCCTGCCGATGGTCGGCGGCATGCTGGTCGGGTCCACCCAGATCGCGGTGCGGCTCATCACGCGCGTGCCGCCGCGGTTCCTACTCGTGCCCGGCGCGCTGCTCGCCGCATGCGGGATGCTGCTGCTCAGTCAGATCTCGGCCGAGTCGACGCGGTACTGGAGTGTGGTCTTCCCCGCACTGTTCCTCCTCGGCATGGGAATGGGCACGGTCTTCATGACGTCGATGAACCTGGCGACCTACGGTGTCGAACCGCGTGATGCGGGCGTGGCGTCCGCCATGGTCAACACGTCACAGCAGGTGGGCGGTGCCATCGGTACCGCACTGCTCAACACGATCGCGGCGACCGCGGCGGCGTCGTACGCGACAGCTCACCTGGCGTCGGTCCGCGGACCCGCCGACGCGAAAGCGATGCAGGCGCAGGCGCTCGTGCACGGGCAGAGCATCGGGTTCTACGTTGCCGCAGCCATCCTCGCGGGCGTCGCGGCTCTGACGGGCCTGCTGATCAACGTCAAGCGACCCATCGGCGACGCACACGACGCCGAGCCGGAGGCCGCGCTGGCGGGGTGACTCGCGAGCCGGCGTGAGTGGCGACGTTCTCACTCACGGATGAGTCCGCTGTTGGACAGGAACTGTCGAGCGGCGGAGACGTCCGCGATGCCATTGGTGGACACACCGAGCCCGCTGACCGTATTGGCATAGGTGATATCCGCTGTCGCGCCGCCGTCGATCTCGCCGGCTGCCGTACGTGCCGTGTTGGTGACCAGTTGATCGCCGAGTTCCCCATCGGAATTGTTGAGGATGGAATCGATGTTGTTGCGCGCCTCGGCGGTGCTGAGGTACGCAGAGATCCGGACTGAGGACGAGAGCCCGGTGCCCGCATCGCTGCCCGGTCGGACATAGCAATTCATCACAGCGGTCCCCGCCGACGTCTTCTGCTCCGTGAGTGTGCACTGCTGGACCGAGTTCCGAAGTGCCGACGGCATTCCCGCCTTGATCTCTTCAACGGAATTCCCGGAATCGCCACCGGCTGTAGGAGGCGCTGATGTCGGAGCCGCTGCGGCTGAATCGGACGCGGGGTCGTTACCGCCGCTCAGTCCGAAGTACGCACCGACGGCGACGGCAGCCGCAACCACGACGACTGCGGCGCCGATCATCGCGTATCGGGTCCGGCTCGTGCCAGTCGTCTGTGGTGCGGGGGCCGGTCCGGCGCCCGGGTCGGCTGCGGGCCCGGCGACAGGTGGCGCTGCCTGGCCAGTACTTCCCTGCTGCCAGGACGACATGAGGTCGGGGGCAACCGGCTGTGCCGCCTCTGAGTGGCGAGGCGTCTGCACCGCCACGAGTGCGCCTTGCGCGACAACGGTTTTCGGATCGTCCAGTGTGGCAACCGGGCCGACTTCCTGCAAGCGCTGGTGCACGAGCGGCACCCGCGACGACCCGCCGGTCAGGTAGAGGGCGTCGAGTTGACCGGGGTCGGTGATCCCGGCATCGGCGAGTGTTGCGCGGGCGAGTGCGACGGCTCTGTCGGCGACCGGTCCGATCAACTCGTCGAATTCGGCGCGGGTGATGTGGAACGTCTCGTGAAATCCCCCGCCTACCATCGAAATAGTGGCAGACGGCGCTTCCGACAACAGCTCCTTGGCCCGACGAATCGAGTCGTCGAGGGCCTGCTTCACGCTGGTCGGCGCCGACCCGCGCAGAAACTCGAGCGCGTCGGGGTTTCGCGTAGCGAGTTGCTGATCGACCCAGCCTCGAACGAGTGCGTCGAAGTTCTTACCGCCCATGCCATTGTCACCACGGGCAGCGAGGACGGTGAACCTCACCGCCGACTCGCCGCGATCGGTTGCGGGGGCTTCGGCCGCGAGGACGGCGATGTCGAGGGTTCCACCGCCGAAGTCGAAGACCGCGATGCGGCTCCCGGGCCGCATGGAGTGACTGCGGGTGTAATACTGCGCCGCAGCACGAGGCTCCGACACCGTCGAGATCTGCTCCGGGCGCATCCCGATCGACTGCGCGGCCTCGGTCAGCACTCCGACCTGTTGAGGGGACCATGCCTCCGGATGAGTGAGCACCAGTCGCGCGGGTCGGCGGCCACCGTGCGCGGCGACCGCACGTTTGACGACCGTCGCGAAGACGGCCGAAATGGGTACCGACAACGGTAACTGGCCTCCGTTCACCGCGACGACCGGTTGACCGATGAGACGTTTCGGCGCGGCGAGAAACCCGACCGGATCCTGTTCAGCAGCGTTGATGGCGACGTCGCCGACCGAGATGTCGTCACGACTGGCGATGTAGACCGCCGATCGCATCAGATTCGATGAATGCGTCAATGCCAACGTCTCGACTGCTCCACTCGTCGCCCCCGAGTGCGCGGCCGCGGTGTTGGAGGTACCGAAGTCGATACTCAACATCCAGTCAGTAATCGCCATACTCTCTCTCGAAGTCATCGTCTCTCGAAGTCGTCGTCACGCAGGTCACCCGAACTGTACGAATAAATGGTTACCCGAACAAACCCTCGATGTGCTCGATCAATACCATAGCGGCGTCGGTCGCCGTGTCGTGATCGCTACCCGCGCGCAGAACAGAGAGGACCACAGTGAAGCCGAGCGTCGGACTCAGAGGCCGAATGGGGATTGGAATCCTGGCTCCGGCCACTGTTCTGATCAGCGCATGCCAGGCGAGTGGTGATCCGACGTCTGGCAGTTCGGCGTCCATGGTCGAGAGCAGCGTCGACGTCGCCGCTCTGGATACCGGTGCGTATCCGACCGAACCCGCGAAGCCTTTCGGCTATGCGGATCCGGAACAACTCGTCGACGTCGAGGCGCAGCGAATGGCCGAGTTCGTCGTGCTCCCTTTCCAGATCGACGAATCGCTTGATCTGGGGACGAGTCCGACGACACCGATAAGGAGTGACCGCGAGCTGCAGACCGTATTCGGTCGCGCTGCCGAGGCGGCGAAAGCCGGTGCGGTATATGGATTCTCGACGTCGGCGAAGTCTTCTGCTGCTACCGACACCGGACGCGGGATCACCATCGCTGCAGTGCGCTACAAGACGGCGGACGCCGCAAAGAAGTCAGCAGCCGATCTCAGCGAAGCAGTCTCGAAGGACGCTCCGGCCGGGGTCGTGAAGAAGCGTGACCCCATTGCGACGAAGTCGGGAGCTTTCTCGGTGGTCAGCGCGGTGTCGGGTGACATCGCGGCTGCTGCATTCGTGCCGCATGGGCAGTATCTCGTGTATGCGCAATCGGTTGCGCGATCGAACGACACCGACTGGGCCGTCGATACGGCACTCAAGGCCACGACGTCGCAATCAAGCATGATCGACAAGTTTCCGGCGACACCGACACCTGATGAGAATCCCGACGACAACACGCGTAAGGTCAAGCTCGACCAGAACAACATTCTGATCTACGCACTTCCGCTCGCCGATACGTCCGACGGCATCGCCGCGGTATACGGCCCCCAGGGCATCGCGCACTTCACGACGCACCAGCGCGAGACCTATGCGAATGCAGCCAAGTTCGGTTCAGTTCACACGGCAGTGGCGAAATCCTTCGTCTACCGGGCGTCCACGAGCGACAACGGCGCGAAGTTGCGTGATGCCCTCGTGGCGGTCTGGACTGACAATGGTGCCCGACCCGTCGAATCCCCGGCGGGCTTGTCGAGCGCCAAGTGTGCGAAGAGTGGCACCAAAGAATCGTTGTACAACTGCGCAGTTCGTGTTGGCCGCTACGTCGGACTCGTGGCCGGGGATTCCCTCGCAGACGCCCAGCAGCAGGCGTCTGCGCAGTACGTCATTCTCACCAAGGCCGACCAGGACGCCAACTGATCCGGCTCGGTCGTCTGGCGTCGGGTCAGTTGTCGAGCAACTCGACGCTGGTGACGCGGTGCAGGGTGAAGTGCTGCTCGTCGTCGGAACCCTCCTCGGTGCCGACGAGTTGCCCGGCGCCGAGCAGCCGTGGCGTGACGACGTGTCTGCTCGCCGAACCGTGGGCGTCGACGTAGCCGACGAGCAGTCGGCGGTTGGCGCGCAGCGCCAATTGGATGAGGGCCGTGGTGGATTCGCCGCCGCCGACGGCGCGCACCGGGGCGGAGTCGGCCTTTCCCGATGCGGAGGGGGTGGCGCGGGTTGCTCGGTCGTGAGATCGCATGCGACTCACCACCGACAGCAATTGTTCGGAGGTGGGGTTCGAACGACGCGGCGTGGCGCGTCGGCGACCGCGGCTCGATGACACCCGGCTCCCACGCTCGCGCAGATCGACGAGCGAGCCCGACGAATCCTCGCCTGCGGGAGCGAATCCGGCATCGCGGAGTCGGTCGATCACGGTCCTGACCTCAGACGGCGACACCGCGACGGTCGGCGCCAGCGCCCGCAGCGCGAGCTGCTCGGCGGCGTCGCTGCGCAACACCGCAGCCAGCATGGTCGGATCCTCGCAGCGGATGAACGCCGACGCGATGCCGACTCTGAGCTGTCCGTGTTTGCGCGCGACGTCCTCGATCAGATAGGTCAGCGACTGCGGGACCGGCGTCGACGAGTGCGCGGTGAACATGGTGAGGAGTTCGCTGCTGGTCTTACCGGCATCGAGTGCGCGCCGCACACTGGATTCCGATACCCGGTACACCGATGCGGCACCACCGGATTCGAGGTCGGCGACCAATTCGACCTGGTCGCTGAGATCCGGCGTCATCGGACCGGGCACCGTCAGCGTCAGGTCGGCCTGGGTGAGGAAGTGGTCGACGGGTTCGGGCAGTGCCTTGCGCATGGCGGCGAGCACCTGCGAATCCACTGCGTCGGGATCGTTGTCCGACAACGCCACTCGACCGACGGAGGTCAACGACTGGTGCGCGGTGACTCCGAGGCTCTGCGCTTCGGCGAGGGTTTCACCAACGACGCGCGGCGAGAGCCGACGAATCCTCTGCGGGTACCGCCACGCCAGTGACGCCGTCACGGTGTCGGTGGAAAACGGTGTCGCACTGTCGAGTTCGGTAAGGAGCTCGAGGATGAGGTGCCGTTGAGCCGGTGCGGCCGAATCGTAGAGCTCGGACGACAGCGCAGGGTGGGCGTTGCCGTCGCGATCGGGTTCGCCGACCTGCCACGCCCGCCGCGGCATGGAGAGCCACGCGTCGAGCAGAGTGGCCCACTGCCTTTCCGGTACCGAATGCAGCCAGGTATCGGCGGCGTTCGTCGGTGCGAATGCCTGCTCGCCGCGGTCCCCAGCAGGCGGGGGGTCGGGGAACCCGACGTCGATGAGGCGGGCATGACCGAGGATCTCGACGAGGAATGCAACGCGTTTCTGCTCGAGGCCGGTGGCTTTTGCAAGCCTGCGGAGTTCACGGACACCGAGCGCACCCGAACGCAGTACCGCTGCAGGCGTTCGACCGAGCACGTCGAGAAGTTGCGTGGCGTGGCGGATCAACTCCAATGCCTCACCGCCGGCGGCGGCATCCACCGCGTGCGCGCCGAAACGCATGGTCGCGAGCTCGTCGGCGAGCGCGGGGGCGGCGAGAGTGTCTGTGCGCAAAGCGGGTTCCCCGCGGATGAGCGCGCCGACCATCGGTGGTAGCTCGACCGTCTGGTCGTCGATGCGTGCGAGAAGTCCGAGCGCGATCAGTCGCGCGACGGGGCTGTCGGGGTCGGCGCCCGGCGCGGCATCGCGACTGCGTCCGAGAGCAGGCCCGCGCGACAGTGTGGAGAGCAGGTCCCGTTGCCGATCGTCGACGCCGTCGATGAGTGCGCGGATCTCGTCGGGGGCGAGGTGGGCGAGCGGTCCGGTGAGATGCAGCGCCTTCCACGGCAACGTCGACGCCAGGTGGGCGCCGGCGTGAAGTGCATCGTTCGCGCCCCACAACACGGCGCGTCGGCGAAGGTCGTCGACGCGACCACGGATCTCGCCGGCCTCGGCCCGATCGGACAGAGCGCCCACCAGAGCTTCGCCGTCGACGGACGCCGGTACGCGCGCAACGTCGGGTCCGGTGGACAAGGCGATGAACTGTTCGATGACCGCCATGGTCAACAGGTCGAGTTGCTCACCCGCGAGAGCAAGTGACGCTGCGGCCAGCGCGCGCTGCGCCAGGACCGAGGTTCCCTGTGGCGGGGGAGAGGCGAGATCGGGGCGGAGGGACAGCAGATCGCGCAGATCGTCGTCGGTGCGCGCGGCCAGATCGTCGGCCAGGCCGATCCGCTGGTCGTCCGTGCTCATTCGATCAAGTCTAGTGGTCGCGGGAAAACGGCAGCCGAGTCACGACACCGCACGGTGCGACGGGGGGAGGCATGGCACAATACGGGCGTGGCTGAGAAGGAAAAGAAGAATCACTACGTCGACAACGGTTGGCCCCGCGACGGTGACGGCAACGTTCCCGAGCATGCGGTGTCGGAATTCGCGGCGGAGATCCCCGGTGCACTTTCACCGTTCGGCGACGTCGAGTTCCCGCTGCCCTCCGACAAGGTCAACTACGTCGTACCGAAGACCGTCGTCAACCGCTGACCACGTCTCGGAGACCTGATGCCTCCCCGGCACGAGCGTAGGCAAGACGAGCCCTCTCGTCCTTCTCGCCTGTCGCACGTCGACTCCTCGGGTGCAGCACGCATGGTCGACGTCGGTGACAAGGCCGCAACGCGACGGCGTGCCGTTGCCGCAGGCACGTTCCACACGACCGCCGAGGTCATCGATCTCCTGCGTGACGCAGCGCTTCCCAAGGGAGACGTGCTGGCGACCGCCCGGATCGCCGGGATCATGGCGGCCAAGCGGACCGACGCGCTCATCCCACTGTGCCATCAATTGGCGCTTTCGTCGGTCGACGTGGACTTCAACATCTCCGACGACCACATCGACATCGTGGCCACCGTCGAGACCGCTGGCAAGACCGGCGTCGAGATGGAGGCGCTGACCGCTGTCGCGATCGCCGGGCTCACATTGCACGACATGACAAAGGCCGTCGATCGGCGGGCGAGTACGGGTGAGATCAGACTGCTCGAGAAGTCCGGCGGTCGCTCGGGAACCTGGAGTCGCGACGAGTCGCACTGACCCCGTGGTGACCGCGGGCGTGCGGAGATGAGGGAGTCGACACCTTGACACAACCGAAACCGGTCGCGCGTGTGGTGGTGGCCTCGACGCGGGCGAGTCGTGGTCTCTACATCGACAAGAGCGGTCCGATCATCGCCGAGTGGCTCACCACGCGCGGATTCGTCGTCGATGAAGTCGACGTGGTAGCTGACGGTGATCCCGTCGGTGAGGCGATCCGCGCCGGGATCTACGCGTCCGACTCGCTGGTGATCACGACGGGCGGGACGGGCCTGTCGCCCACCGATCGCACCCCGGAACAGACACGTGCACTGCTCGACGTCGAGATTCCCGGACTCGCGGATGCGATCCGCGGTGCGGGCCTGCCCGACGTGCCCACCGCCGTTCTCTCCCGCGGCACTGCCGGTGTCGCCGCCGGCACGTTGGTGATCAATCTGCCCGGGTCGACCGGCGGCGTGCGCGACGGACTCGGCGTGCTAGACGGCGTTCTCGCCCACGCGCTCGATCAGATCAGCGGCGGCGACCACCAGCGGAGCGACGGATGACCGTGCTGGTCGTCCGCGCCGCACTCGCCACCGACCCGATCGACCTTCCGTCCCACGAACAACTCGTCGCCGACGCCGCTGCGGGGACCGCAGGCGCGATCGTCGGCTTCGCGGGCGCGGTCCGCAACCACGACGGCACGCATGCGTCGTCGGTCACGAAGCTGTCGTACTCGTCGCACCCGAGCGCGCCCGCGGTGCTCGCGGAGGTGGTCGACGAGGTGTCGATGACGGTGACAGGAGTGCGTGCCGTTGCCGTGTCCCATCGTGTGGGCGATCTCGACGTCGGCGACGTGGCATTCGTCGTCGCCGTCGCGGCTGACCATCGGGCGCCGGCATTCGAACTGTGCGCGCGGCTCGTCGACGAGGTGAAAGCGCAGCTGCCGGTGTGGAAGCACCAGATATTCGCCGACGGTTCAGACGAATGGGTCGGATCGGCCTGACAAATGGAAAAGGACCCCGCACGGCCTCATGGCTACGTGCGGGGCCCTTCGTCTCGGGGTCCGGCAGTCATCACTGCCGGGACGCGGGCGAGATCGCTCAGGGGAGCGGAATCAGGCCCTTGTTCTGGTTGTAGAGCTTCAGCTGATCCGGCGTGAGCTGGTATCCGCTGTCCTTGGCGGCCTTCCAGAGGCTCTTGACCTCGGGGCTGACCTTGGCGTCATCGAGGGCGGTGTCGACCTGGCTCTTGACGTCGTCGGTGCTCTTGGCCTCGGGAGTCTTCTCCAGCGGGGTCTGCGGCTGCGCCTCGGGCTTCAGCTCAGGCTTGGGGGCCTGCAGCGGCTTGGGCGAGTCGGTGGGAGCGGTCCGCGGGGTCGAGCCCGACAGTCCGGTGCCACACACCGGCCAAGCGCCCTTGCCCTGCGTCGCCAGAACGCGCTCTGCGACGGCGATCTGCTGCTCCTTGGAGGCCTGATCGGCGCTCGGTGCGTAAGCGGTGCCGCCGTTGGCCGCCCAGGTACTCGGGCTGAACTGCAGTCCGCCCTGGTAGCCGTTGCCGGTGTTGATGGCCCAGTTGCCGCCCGACTCGCACTGAGCGACCTGGTCCCACTCGGAGTCGGAGGCTGCGTGAGCCGAACCGGTTCCGAGAAGGGCGGCTCCGCCGCCGAGTACTGCACCGGTGAGGGCGACCTTCGCGAAGGTCCTGGTGGTCGTGTTGGTCGTCGACTTGCGATGACGTCCGGCCATGAGTTGTCTATCCTCTCTCCACGCGCCTACGAAGTCAGCTGTCGGGTTCGAACGAGAGGTTGCTCGGTCCGTGGTCGCCGTGGCGGCCGGTGGACTTAACCCCAAGGACATCTGCTGATGTCCGTTATCTCCTGGGAGAAGGTGGGTCCCCCGTCCTCGTTCCTGAGTTTGTTGTTCGTCATTCGATCGGGGGAACGAGGCTTGGCGCGCCCGGTCGAATGTTGTGTTCTGTTGGCTGTCCTGTGATCTCCCTGGAGGAGACTGTTCGTACAGTACGACGTCTTTGCCGCCGAATCATCCCCGTCCGCAACCGAATTCTCGTGGTGCGAGTGGGACTTTGGGCCCGATTTTCCCGTCATCGCTGCTCAACCCGACGATGGTCGGTTCGTGTCCATCCCGTTATCGGGCTGTTATGTGACTAAGGTCACAAGCGTGGAGCGTGTCATCCGCCCGCAAACGGGGGGAGAACGTCGATCGTCGTGCAGTTGCCGAGAGTGCGGCTGCGGTCGCACAGGGCGACGGCATCGCGCAGGTATGAGCAGCGGGCGAGCACGCGTGCGAGGTCGGGTTGCCCGATGCTCAGGACACGTTCGAGGTCGCCGAGCGTGGCGTCGTCGGGCACGACGATCTCGGTCAGCTCGGTGCCCGCGGCTGCGCGTGCAGCCGCGAAAAATCGGACGGTCAGCGTCATCGACGGCTCACCCGCCGATGGCCGACATAGGGCGATCGGGCTGCCGGAAGTCCGTGGTGTTGACCGCGTGCCCGGCCTCTTTGCGCCACATGTCGCCGCGCCAGCGACGAGCGATCTCCTCGTCGGCGTCCGTCGACGCGAGCCCACTCCGCAACGCGGGCATGAGAGACGTCTCGGCGTCGGCGAACAGACAGTTTCGGAGCGCACCATCCGCGGTGAGCCTCGTGCGGTCGCAGTCGCCGCAGAACGGACGGGTCACCGATGCGATCACCCCGACCCGCGCGGGCAGCCCCATCGGATCGGAGTAGCCGCGCACGAGCCATGTCGCTGCCGGTGCGCCGCCGCGCGGTCGAGGATCGGGGGCGAGATCGAATGTGCACCGCAGGGTCGCCAGGATCTCGTCGGCGGTGACCATCTCGTTCCGAGCCCAGCGATGATCGGCGTCGAGCGGCATCTGTTCGATGATGCGCAGCTGATAGCCCTCGTCGAGGCAGTACCGCAGCAGGTCCGGAAGGCGTTCCAGGTCGTCGCGGTGCGGGACCACCGCGTTGACCTTGACCGGACTCAATCCGGCGTCGCGGGCCGCCGCGAGGCCGTCGAGGACGTCGGCGAGCCTGTCGCGGCGGGTGATCTGCGCGAAGCGCGTGCGGTCGAGGGTGTCGAGTGAGACGTTGATGCGATCCAGCCCCGCGTCGGCCAGGGCACGGGCTCGATGCCGTAGTCCGAGACCGTTGGTGGTGAGCGCCAACTCCGGCCGTTCCGGCAGGTTCGACGCCGCTCTGATCAGATCCTCGAGATCTCGTCGCAGGAGCGGCTCCCCGCCGGTGAACCGGATGCGGCGGATACCCAGATCGCGTACGGCGACGGTGAGCACGCGCACGAATTCGTCAGTGGTCAGCAGATCGTCGGAGGGCAGCCAGTCGAGGCCTTCGGTTGGCATGCAATACGTACACCGCAGATTGCAGCGATCGGTTACCGAGACCCGCAGATCGGTGGCCACGCGACCGAATGTGTCGACCAGCGTTCCCGACGAGGGGGCGTCGACGTCTCGTGAGGGCTTCGGTGTGGTGGGCAGCCCGAGGTCGGTGATACTCACGACGCACCTGGTAGCGGATGGAGGCCCGGACGCGCCTCGAGGGCACGGAATGTGCTGGCGTGAAAGACCAGCGGCTCGACGTCGGGGTCGCAGTCGAGCGCGTCGATCTGCAACAGGACGACGGTGTGGTCGCCCGCGGCGACCTCGCTGTGGATGTGGCACGAGAGGCGGGCGGCGGAGTCGGGAAGGAACAGCGCGCCGTCGTCGGCGATCTGAGGGGTGACGTCGTCGAACCGGTGCTCTGCAGGGCCCGCGAGCTGCCTGCACAACGCCGATTGAGTATGTGCGAACACGCTGACGCCCAGTGCGCGCGCGTCGCGCAGGCGCGGCCAGGTGGTCGAGGTGTTCTGGATACACACCGACACCAGTGGGGGATCGAGCGAGACGGTGGTGAAGGCCGACGCAGCCATGCCGAGCGGCTCCGAATCCGTGTCGCTGCAGCAGACCGCCACCACGCCGGTCGGAAAGCAACTGTAAGCGCGCTTGAGCGCGCCGGGCTCCGACGCCGGCGACAGCTGTGCGTGGCGGTCCGAGCTGCCCGATGCCGGGTCGGTCATTGCACGCGCCGCCCGGAGCGCAGCGCGTAGACGATGCCGAGCAGGAAGCCGATGGGCGTACACATCGCGAGGAGATAGACCCACGTGGGCGCTGTGCCTCCATCGTCGACGACCGGCATCACGAACAGCGTGATCAGCGCCAGGAGTCCGACACCGAACACCACACCCGCGAGCACAAGAAGACCCGTGGACGATTTCTTCTGCATACCTCAACGGTAGAGCACACCGCACGTGAGGCGAGATGACCGTTGTGTGAGGTGACCGTTATGTGAGATGACTGGGCAGCAGACGATTGGCTAGACTGGGTCGAACCAGGCGCCTTGCTCATTGTGATTGTCGTGGGTTGGGCGTCTTTTGTTGTGACAAGACTGTTGTTGTGACAAGACCGCTGTGCCAGAAGACTGCTGCAGCGAGACCGAGCGAAGATGAAGGTGAGCACAGTGCCTACCGGCAAGGTGAAGTGGTACGACGCGGAGAAGGGCTTCGGCTTCCTTGCTCAAGAAGATGGGGAGGACGTCTACGTCCGCTCATCTGCGCTGCCCGACGGCGTCGAGGCACTCAAGCCGGGCCAGCGCGTCGAATTCGGTATGGCTGCCGGACGACGTGGACCGCAGGCCCTGACGGTCACCGTGCTCGAGCCCGCGCCGAGCGTCTCGAAGAACGCCCGCGAGGCCGCGCGCAAGGAACAGCAGGCCAAGCGGCACAGCCCCGACGAACTGCACGGCATGGTCGCCGATCTGATCACGCTGCTCGAGGGCAAGGTGCAACCCGACCTGCGCAAGGGCCGCTACCCGGATCGCAAGACAGCGCAGCGGATCTCGGAGGTCGTCCGGGCCGTCGCCCGCGAACTCGACAGCTAGCCGGTTGCCGACGGCTCGTCGGGCTGCTGGGGCTGGGCGTTCTGCGTGGTGGACTGGCGCACCCTGAAGCCGTCGGGAGTGGTGTTCAGCGCGAGCACTCCACGCGCGACCTGGAACTGACCTCCGACGACGACGGCCGACAGCGGTTGAACCTCGATGTTGACGAGTACACGGTCGGGCGTCGAATGCAACGCGACCGTGTAGGTCGAGCCGCTTGCCTTGTACATGGGCTCGGGGTCGGGATCGATGAGCTTGCCGCTGCGGTCGGCGTAGAGCGCGTACAGCAGCCACGGGTGTTCGGATATCTCCTCCGACACCGACACCAGCGCGCTCTGGCCGACGGGCAGTGGCACGTGCTGGCCGCGCAGCGCCTGATCCTGGTCGGCGGTGCAGTGCTGCATCAGCACGTCACACCACTCCGTGGGTCGCACGGTGATCAGATCATCGTCGATCGCGACGTGGAGATAGCCGCGTTCGTCGTGATGGTGACCCACGACCAGTGCACTGACCGTGCCGCCGACGACGGCCACGAACACCACCGCGACGATCGCGATGATCGCGACAACCTTCTTCTCACCACTGTTGAATTGCACGGTTCAATGATGACCTGTGTGGTGAGCCGTCGGGTGGACAGGTCCATGTGGCGGTCGGCTCGGTTGCGGACGCGTTGGTGCCTCGCTGGGTCCACGATGCGCGGATTCGTACCGTTCACCTGCGTGTTGCGCGTTCCCGCCGCGTGATGCGCCGGAGGCGTGGAAGGCGCGCTCGGTCGGATGGGTGAAGCGATCGGTGTCCGCGGCGGCGAATGAAACGGTGGGCGCCGCCTGTTCGGGCCGGTGGCCGCCGAGCCCCGGCACCAGCGTCGAACCGCGCGTGGTCATGACCGTCTGCGCCAAGCCGAGACCGAGCAGGACGGCGACGACGGTGAAGCCTATCCACAGCGTGGGCGGCAAGAGCACGCCGAGCGCGGCGCCGAGCACCCAGCAGAGCTGGAGCACCGTTTCCGAGCGACCGAAGGCCGACGCCCGTGACCGTTCGGGCAGGTCGTCCTGGATCGACGAATCGAGGCACACCTTGCCGATAGCGCTGGTGCCCGACGCGACGAATCCGGCGACGACGGCGAGCAGCACGTTGCCGAAGATCGCGGCGAGAACGGCTACGACGAAGCAGGCCGTGGTGGCCCACACGATCACCTTCGGCGGGTTCTTCAGTTCCAGTCGGGTCCCGACGCCGTTGCCGATCGCGTTGCCGACACCCGCGGCGGCACCGACCGCACCGAGCAGTGCGAGTTGCATCCACCCGCTGTGGGAGCCCTGGGCCTTGGCATAGAACGCGATGTAGAGCGTCATGAAACCGGTGAGGATGCGGATCGTGCCGTTGCCCCACAGACCTGCGACCACCGTCCGGCCCAGTGGCTGTCGCATGGTCTTGGCGATCTCTCGTGCGCCGCGTCTGGCTCGCGATGTGCGTCCCGCACCCGATCCAGGGGAGGGTCGGTGCGGCTGATGATAGGTCAGGGTGGTGGGCACCTCGCCCTCGGTGACCTCCACCCAGGACGGGATGCGCAGACAGAGGTAGGCGCCGAAAGCCGAGATGATCGCCAACCACACCATCGCGCCCGGGATGTGGATCGGCAGCGCCTTGGCCAGCACCAACTCGAACAGAGCCGCTACTGCGCCGCCGATGATGGTCCCTCCGATCAGCCCGAAGGTCGTCAACCGCGAATTCACCCGCGGAAGATCGATACTCGGCGGGACGACGCGTGGTGTCACCGCAGACTTCAGCACGCCGAACGACTTGGAGAGCACCAGCAGCCCGAGAGCGCACGGATAGAGCACCCACGGGTCGTATTGCAGCTGTTGGGTGGCGGGATTCCACGCGACGTTGCTGATGATCAGCAGTGCGAGCACGGTGCGCAGCCCGAAAGTCGCGGCCATCGCGATACGTCGACCGTGTTGCAGACGGTCCAGCATGGGGCCGATGACGGGGGCGATCAACGCGAAGGGTGCGATCGTCAGCGCCAGGTACAGCGCGACGTTGGTCTTCGACTCGCCGGTCGCCGCGGCGAAGAACAGCGTGTTGGCCAGCGCAACGGCCATCGCGGCGTCGACGGCGAAGTTGGCGATCACCGGCAGCGTCAGCGCGGTCAGCCCCGACTTGTCGGCGCCGTCGGCGGTCGCGGCCTGGTGGATCTTGTCGACGCCGCGCCCGGTCAGTTCCCGACCCCGCATCGCAGCCACGCGCATGACCGTGATCTTCTTCGGGCCACGATCGCGGCGTGCCTTCTCGGTTGCGGAGTCGTCGGGCATCGCGCGCGTCGAGCCCGCTGTGGTCTCGTCGAGAGGTGGAAGGTGGGGGTTGTGCGTCCGGGGCGGGAGGTAGGCGTCCCCGACCGAGGTGTGCGCGCGGCCGCGCGCCCGGGAGTCACCCGCCGGATAGTTGGCGCTGCCCGGATGGGCCGCAGGTCGTCTGCGGCTGAATTCGTCTGCGGCAGCGGTTTCGCTGCCGGGTACCTGCTGCGTCGGGGAGTCGTCGTTCGATCGGCCCCCGTCGGCCCGCCTCCATCGGATCACCTGACCAATTGTTCCTCATCGGTGTGACCAAGTGGCGTAACCGTCTGTCGTGCGGGGCGCCGCAGCGTCTCGAGGTGGGCGGTTGGCCGAGCGTGGCGACGATATTGCACACTGGAAACGTGATCGCAGTGACCGGAAACCAGCTCTTGCTCGACGCCGTCGAGTCGGCTCGTGCAGCGCTCGAGGCCGACGGAGAGCATCCGGGCGACCACCGCGCCGCCATCGCCGAGGGCGAGTGGGCTGTCGCCCACTACTTCGATTCCGACATCCCCGGGTACCAGGGGTGGCAGTGGTGCGTCGTGGTAGCCGGATCGCCCGACGTCGACGACGTCACGATCAGTGAGACCGCGCTGTTGCCCGCCGACGGCGCACTGCTCGCTCCCGACTGGGTGCCGTGGTCGCAGCGTGTCGAGTCCGGCGATCTCAATCCCGGCGACGTTCTGGCCGCCGACGACGACGATCCGCGCCTGGTGCCCAACCAGATCGACACCGGCGACGAGTTCCACACCGATTCCGACGACGAGGCCGCCGACATCGCGCAGGTCGCTGGTGAACTCGGGCTCGGCCGACGCCGGGTGCTGAGCCGCGAGGGCCGCGACGACGCCGCGCAGCGCTGGTACGACGGCGACTTCGGGCCGGGCTCAGAGATGGCGCAGGCTGCTCCGTTCTCGTGCGCGACCTGTGGCTTCTACATCCCGCTCTCCGGTGCGCTCCGAGCTGCGTTCGGCGTGTGCGCCAACGAGCTCTCCGCAGACGGCCGGGTGGTCTCCGCCGAGTATGGTTGCGGCGCGCACTCCGACGTCGAACCGCACCGCGGAGAGGGTTCGCCCGCATACGAGGCATTCGACGACGGAGTACTCGACATCGTCGCGACCTCCTGAGGACGGTCGGCCCTGACGACTGACGGGAGCGGCAACGACCCGTTCGGGACGGGACGGCTGCGGGCAGCGGCTCTCGACGCCTGGCGCTCGTCGCCAACGCGGCTGATCGAGGACAGCAATGCCGAGGCCGACCTCGTCACCGTCGGTTATCGCGATCGACTCTTCACCGAACTCGTGGTCAATGCCGCAGACGCTGCCGCGGCGGCGGGTTCGCGCGCACGCGTCGCCGTCTGGGTCGACGGAGGCGACCTGCACGTAGCGAACACCGGCGCGCCATTGAGTGCGAACGGGGTGCGATCGCTGATGGCGCTGCGGGCGTCGGCGAAGTCAGGCGACAGCGCGGGCTCGGGCGTGATCGGCCGGTACGGAGTCGGCTTCACGGCGACCGCCACCGTCGCCGACAGCGTCGAGATCCGTTCGACGACGGGCTCCATCCGGTTTGATCGTGCCGACACCCTCGCGGCGGTGCGCGATGCGGGGGTGTCGCATCGGGACGACTCGTCGGTGCCGCTGCTGCGGCTGGCCTGGCCCGTCGACACTGCGCCTCCCGACGGCTTCGACACTGATGTCGTCATGGCGTTGGCCCCGGAGGTCGATGCCGCGGCGTTGCTCGCCGACATTGCGGAGCAGGCGGCCGACCTGTTGCTGTCGCTGGAATCCCTCGACTCGATCAGTATGCCGGACAGGGAATTTCGCATCGAGCGCGAGGAAGTCGAGAGCAGCGACGTAGGTCCGGGGAGTAGCGTTCGACGGCTTCGTGTACTCGTCGGTGCCGACGGTGAGTACCGCGTCCACGCGTCCGCGATCGAGGTAACGCACACTGACGGCGATGTCGTGAACCGTTGGCTCGCACACCAGCCGGCCGAGGGGACGGCTTCCGCGGGCGGACGGGGCGTGTTGTACGCGCCGACGGCCACCGACATCGAACTCGGTATTCCGGCACGGATCATCACCTCGCTGCCGTCGACCCCGGATCGTCGTCACCTGAGCCCAGACGTCGACATCGCCTCCGCGGCAGCCGGATACGCCGATCTCATGCGCGCGGTCGACCCGCGGGATCGGCTTGCGCTGGTGCCCACCTCCCATCGGATGGCGAGTCTCGACGACGCCCGACTCACCGAGGCCATTCTCGACGAACTCCGCGACGCGCCATGGCTTCCGAGCGCGGACGGATCCGCCCTCGTGCCATCGCGGGCAGTTCTGCTGCCGGGACTGACGGACGAACTCGCGGACGTTCTCGGCGACCTCTTCGCCGATCTCGTGCATCCCGACCTTTCGACGCCGACATCGCTCGCCACCCTCGAACAGGTCGGGGTGACGTCGATCGGCCTTGCGGCGCTGGCCGATCGACTCGTCGGCGTCGACCGCCCCGCTGCCTGGTGGCGTCGACTCTACGGGGCACTCATGCCGCTGGTGCCGACCTCGCGTGAGGTCGAGGAGCTCTCGGCACTACCGGTCCCGCGCGCCGACGGACGCATGAACATCGGTGCCCGTGGCCTGTTCGTCGTCGCGGTGCCGCGCGCGTTGAGCTGGATTCGCAGCGTCGATCCGGACGCCGACCATCCGCTCCTCGAACGACTTGGTACACAGCGACTCTCGGTATCCGATGCGCTCAGAGACGATGCGCTGCGTGCGCTCGTCGACGACGCGGCCGACGAACCGTCGGCGGAGCTCCTCGACGAGGTCGCAGCGCTCCTCGAGGCCGATCCCGATGCGGCGGTTCCCGACTGGCTGTCCCGGCTGCCGTTGACCGCCGACGGCGAGTGGCGCGCTGCCGACGAACTGCTGCTGCCCGACGCCCCGCTGCTGGAGGTACTCGTCGACGACCATCCCTTCGGTATCGTCGACGAGGCACCGGTGGCGCGGGTCGGCGTCGATCTGCTGCGCAGGCTCGGCGTCGGCTGGGGGTTCACGACCGTCTCCGATGAGTTCCCGACCGGACCCGACCACGATCTCCCGGACGAGGAGATGTGGTGGGACGGGCTCGACGACCTACCGGAAAAGCTCACGGCTGTGCGCGATCTCGATCTCGTCGATGACGAGCGTTGGTCCGAGGCGCTCAGCTTGCTCGCGCAGGACGAGTCGCTGACACCGGTGCTGGCCGACCGCGACGGCTACACGGCGTGGTGGCTGCGCCATCACGCGCAGGTCGGCGGGCACCGGCTCGGGTGGTACCGCGCGCCGTCGGACACCGCCTTGGCCGGGGTGCGTGACGTCCTCGACCATCCGCATGCCGACTCGCTCAGCGCTGCACTCGGCGGCGGCGAACCGGAATCGGCCGCCGATGCCGACATCCTGCTGCACAACCTCGCCGACCCTGCCCGCAGCATCTCCGCCGGCGTCGCGACGACCACGTACGCCGCGGTCGTGCGCGCGTGTCGACGCGGCATCGTCGAACCGATGGATCTCGCTGTGCCCGAACGTGTTCGCGCCGTGTCGGGACGCGCGGTCGACGACGCGGTGGTGATCGACAGGCCGTGGCACGTGCAGGTCGTCGACGTCGATGCGATGGTCGTGTTGCCTTCGGATACCACGGATCTGGCCGCCGACGCCGCGCTGCTCGCCGACATCCTCGATCTCCCGACCTCGTCAGAGGTACTCGCGACGGAAGTCGTAGACGCGGGGGTGGCGTCGACGGAGGCGGGTACCGAGGCGGTGCTCTTCACCGCGGCGACTGGCCGCACGATCGCAGCGGGGGAAGTCCGTGTGCACGACGACCTGCGCATCGCCGTGACCCGCGACGGCGACGATCAGCACTCAGCGGAGTTCTCGGTCGACTGGTGGATCGACGAGCGCGGCGTCACCCACCTGCAACGTCGGGCGCGACCCGGTCGGCGTCGATCCCGCGGGTGAGGATCGACGCCAGCTGTCGGTAGGCCTGTGCGTCGTCGAGGCCGGTGGCACCGGCGACTTCGCGACGTTGGATGCGGCTCATCATGCTCGCGGCCAGGTCTCCGGCGAACGCGGCGTCCACGTGGCGGAACTCGCCCCCCGCCACACCCGTGGCGATCAGTTCGCGGACGCGCCCGGAGGCAGCTGCGGTGTTCTGCTCGTACAGCTCGCGTGTCGGCGCGAAGGCGTGCAGGTCTGCCATGAACTGTGCGGATGCGGGGGAGAGTGCGTCGCCGACGGCGATCAGATACTCGACGACGGACTCGCGTCCCGTCGGCGCGTCGGCAACCCGTGCCTCGACCTGCTCGGTCGCCGTCCGGAAGAAATGGGTGACCGTCTTGGTGACGAGCTGTTCCTTGCTGCCCGCGAGCGTGTACAGCGTGGAGCGCGAGCATCGCAGGCGCGCGGCGAGATCGGCGATCTGCAGGTGGGCGAAGCCCTCGGCGAGCATGAGCGCGAGCAGAGCGTCGAACAACTCCGTGCGACGCCGCGTGGCGAGCTCGGCTCGTGTCATCGGGCACCTCCTGCATCGGGTTCGAGACAGCATTGCGTTCGAGAGAAAATAGTACTAGGAACAGTACCTGAGTACTGTTACTCAGATCAGATCACGCCGACCTCGGAGGACCCATGCCCGTCGATCGACTCCTGCCCACTGACGAGGCTCACGACCTCATCGCGCTGACCAGGGATTTCGCCGACAAACGGTTCCTGCCGATCGTCGACGAGTACGAGAAGGCCGAACGGTATCCCGACGGCCTGTTCGCCGAGATGGGTGAGGCGGGTCTGCTCGGGCTGCCGTATCCGGAGGAGTGGGGCGGCGGCGGTCAGCCGTACGAGGTGTACCTGCAGGTCCTCGAGGAACTCGGTGCGCGCTGGGCGGCGGTCGCGGTCGCGACGAGTGTTCACGGACTCGCGTGCCACCCGCTGTTCACCTTCGGGACCGACGAGCAGAAGCAGCAGTGGCTGCCGGATCTGTTGGAGGGCAGGCTGATCGGTGCCTACAGTCTGTCCGAGCCACAGGCCGGATCCGACGCCGCGGCACTGAACTGCAAGGCGTCGTCGACCGACGGCGGCTACACCGTGACCGGGTCCAAGGCGTGGATCACCCACGGTGGCATCGCCGACGTCTACAACCTCTTCGCGCGCACCGGTGAGGGGTCCAAGGGCATCTCCTGCTTCCTCGTCCCGCGCGACACCGCGGGGCTCGACTTCGGCAAGCCCGAGGAGAAGATGGGGCTCGCCGCCGTGCCCACCACGTCGGCGACCTACGACGACGCGTTCGTCGACGAGGGGCGTCGACTCGGCGCCGAGGGGCAGGGGCTCCAGATCGCCTTCTCCGCACTCGATTCGGGGCGTCTGGGCATCGCCGCGGTGGCGACGGGTCTCGCGCAGGCGGCACTCGACGCGGCCGTCGACTACGCGCAGGAGCGAACGACATTCGGCCGCAAGATCATCGACCACCAGGGGCTCGGCTTCCTGCTCGCCGACATGGCCGCGGCCGTCGATTCGGCCCGGGCCACCTACCTCGACGCCGCGCGTCGTCGGGATGCGGGGCAGCAGTATTCACGTGCCGCCGCAACGGCCAAGCTCGTCGCCACGGACGCGGCCATGAAGGTGACCACCGACGCCGTCCAGGTCTTCGGCGGCTACGGCTACACCCGTGACTTCCGCGTCGAGCGGTTCATGCGCGAGGCCAAGATCACCCAGATCTTCGAGGGCACCAACCAGATTCAGCGCCTGGTGATCAGCCGCGCACTCGCCGCCAACCGGCCCGCT
>NZ_BAFB01000255.1 GCF_000248075.1 Gordonia otitidis NBRC 100426
GTCCGAACAGGTGACAGTGCGGTAATCCACGGGGCTCGATCACCCGCGAGGGCTCAGCCCGAGATCAGTCCGTCCAGGGATCCTCGCTGGGTTCCGCGCACAAACGGCACGCACGAGGGCGGAAAGTCCTGGGTGAACTTGATGCCTCGCTGGCGTGCCCTGTCGAAGAACTCGGGCAGACGAGCCATCGCCCCACTGGGGATGTCGTGCAGCACCGCCAGCGACCACTGTCGGCGCTCGATGTCTTCCAGGCAACGGTCGACCCAGTGATCGGGCTGATCCCAGTCGTGGCTGATGGAGTTCCACAGGATCAGGGTGTAGCTGTGTTGCTCCAGGTAGCGCACAGACCGAGGGCTGAGCAGGCGGCGATCGAGGACCCCGCCCCGGCCATAGGGACGAAACAATTTATCGGGGTGGGTCAGATTGCCCAGCAACTCCTGTGCCTGACCGATTTCAGTGTCCACCACGTGTGGGTCGGCTGACGTGCCGAGTTGTACGGAGTGCGTCATGGTGTGGTTGCCGATCCAATGCCCCTCGGTGCGGGCGCGCTCGAGAACCGCGCGGCCCTGCGCCTGAAGCTTGTCACCCACCACGAAGAAGGTGGCTGCAACAGCGTTGTCCCGCAGCACGTCGAGTACATGAGAGGTGATCTCGGTCGGCCCATTGTCGAAACTCAGGGTGACGGTGTGCCGCGCACCCTCAGCAGGCTCGCTCGATGCATCGTGCGCAACCACGCGGTCGACCTCCGTATCGCTGTCGAGGCGGGGTCTTGTGGTACACCCCGAACAGATGCACCGTTCGGGGTGTGCCTCGCGACCCTGTCCGTTCGACGCTAGCAGCGGCGCCGACGTATCGGTGCTCGCCCGTCGTCCACGGCTGCGATCGTCATCGGACCCCGAGAGGTTGATTGAGCACCGTCCGCAGAGCGGTCGCGATGTACGGGCCGAAGGTGTTCAGTGATTCCTGCTCGAACAGGGTGTTGGGTACGGTGCGCCAGTCACATCGGTCGGCGTGCGCGGCGGCGCCTGAAAGGCGTGTCTTCAACCACGCGAATGCTCCCGACGCGCCGGTGACGGCGATCGTGCCGTGGGTCGAGGTGACCTGGGGGAGCGGGTTGGGCGGCAGTTGCTCTCGCCGGTAGGTGACGTCGGCACTTCCGCTGCAGTATGCGCGGGCCAGTTTGTCGGTGCCCCTGATGGCTGCCACCTCGTCGGTCACGCCGTTGTAGATGTAGACCGGCGCCGTCGGCCGTCGCGTCGAGATGCCTCGTGCCTGGATTTCGCGTCGAATCACCGGATCGTTCAGGACGACATCGACCGGCTCGTTCAGGTTTGCGCGGTAGTCGAACCACAGATTCGCAACACCATTCTGGCCGACGCAGTGATTACGAGCTTCATCCACGATTGCTCGGCCACCCGGGGTGACATAGCGGCGCAGAGCGGCTTGGAATGCGGGCGAATCTTTGCCGATCGCGGCAAGTGCCGTCGGAATCAAACCAGCCGTAGCTGCGCCATTGACCGCTTTCAGTGATGCCTCGAGATCTCGTTCGGGGGCACCCATCGCGGCACCCGAGATCGCGATGTCGGGGGCGTACGCCGGTTGTTCTTCCACCGCCCAACTCGTGGCGATCGCGCCTCCTGAGTAGCCCCACATGCCGACCGGGTCTCCGCGGCGAGTACCCGCAGGAGAGAAGGACTGAACGGCTCGGACGCCGTCGAGGACCGCGTAGCCGGGTTGGCGGGGAGTCAGGAAGCGGGCGTCGAGCCCTCCGTGGTCGGGAATCGCGACCGCCCAGCCCTGTTCGACACCTGCGGCTGCGAGGAGCAGTTCGAGTCCCGGCAGCGCGAGCGTCAACGGCCCCGCGGGACTGGAGAAGTCGATTGGTGCACCGTGGGTCAGAGAGTACGAGGGGTTGCATACACGCAGCGTCGAGTCGGTAGCGGCCTGGTATGACAACAGTTTCCGTGGCTTCTGCCCGCGGGGCACCATCACAGTGGTGACCGTGGCGTCGGGCTGACCGTTCATACCGGTCGTCCGGTAGAGCAACTGCCATGCGTCGACGTTGACCGGAACCAACTGCAACGCTTTGATGTTCACCTTGCGTGTCCGGAGGATCTGCCCGGGCTTGGCATCCGCGAGCCCCGCAGGGCGGTCATAGAAGGAATCTCGCGGCGGTGCAGGTTCTGCGTTGGCGGCGGGGGTTGTCAGGGGAAACGCACTGAGGAGCACGGCGATCACGAGCGCGATCAGTAGTGCCGGTGCTGCAGTGAGAGATCGAAATCCATTGTGAGGCATGACGGTGGCTCCTCGTCGAGTTGGCCGGATGCTGCATGGGGCGCTTGCGGGGTGGGGCTAGTTGGCGATGATTGCCAGTGCGTCGATCTCGACGAGAATTCCTGGCGGCAGTCCGGCGAACAGGGTTGTTCGCGCCGGATAGGGTTGGGCCAGTTCGTCTTCGAATGCCCGATTGATATCGGTGAACACTTCGGGTGCCTCTGCGAAGACCCAGAGCATCAGAACGTCGGTGTAGTCGAGACCCCGCTCGGCGAGAATCGCCGCGACATTGCGAAGAGCCTGACGGGTCTGGTCGTAAGCGGTGTCGCCTGCGAGGCCGCCCTTCTCCGGGTCGAGGCCGACCTGCTCGGATACCTGAACAACGTTGGCTATCCGAGCACCGCTGGAGTATGGGCCGAACGGCGCCGGCGCCGACGAACTCTGGATGGGATCGATCATGGTGAACCTTTCTGAGCCGAGGACGCGGCGCCTCGGTCACGGATGGGATTGCAGGATGTCGGTGAACACGCGGAGCAGGTTCGCGCCGAGGATCTGGGCGACATCGGACTCGCCGAACCCTGCGTACAGGAGCGCAGCAGCCAGGCCGACGAAGTCGTTCGAGTTTCGATAACCCTCTGCGTACGCCGTGACACCGTTCTTGTCGGTGCCGATGCAGATGTGTTCGATACCAACGCGTTCGGCGAGGTGGTAGGCATGCCGGGCGAAGTCATCGAGATCGCTCATCGCCATCGAACCGATCCGTGCGGGCCAGAGCCCTATCACGCCACCGGTACCGGCGATGGCTTCGATCTCGACGTCGGTGATGTAGCGCGGAAAGTCCCGCACCGACGCGGCGCCTGTGTGGGAGGAGATCAGCGGCCTGGTGGTGGTTTCACAGACCGCGAGAGTCGTGGCCCGGTGGGGG
>NZ_BAFB01000254.1 GCF_000248075.1 Gordonia otitidis NBRC 100426
CCACCAACCGGCGACGACGAAACCCGTACGCGCATCCAGTCGTATCCGCCCGCAGGTCCGACGCCTCATCGACCAACTCGCCGACACCCCCGCCATCGTCCTGGGCCCGCGCACCGACATCCTCGCCTGGAACCGCCTGGCCGCCAAGGTCTACGTCGACTTCGACGCCTGCACTCCACGAGAGCTCAACTACGTCCGACTCATCTTCACCGACCCACGCATGCGCACCCTGTTCGACGACTGGCCCTCGGTCGCACGCTCATGCGTGGCGATCCTGCGCCGCGAAGCCGCAGCCAACCCCGACGACCCCGCCCTGGCCGCACTCGTCGGCGAACTCACCATCGCCGACCGACAATTCGGCCAATGGTGGTCGGCACGCCACGTCGCACGACAAGACTTCGGCACCAAAACCCTCAACCACCCCACCGCCGGACAACTCGTCCTCGACTGGGAAATCTTCCGATACGCCGGCGCGCCAGAACAACAACTCATCCTCAACTTCGCCGAGGAAGACTCCCCCACCCAGCAGCGGCTCGCGGAACTGGTTCGTGCCGACTAGGTGTTGCCCGCCGTGATGTTGTGAGCACATCACTTCGGAGCACGTGACCGCTCCTGGTGTCAGCTTGGGGCGGACTGTGCTCGATACTCCCGACGATCTCGCGCATGGATCATCGGACCTGTGTCTTTGCGGTTTTCTAGCGTCGAGATGGAAGGAAGGTGAGCATGGAGCGGCTGAACCTGGCAATTGCCTCGCTGGAGGAGCAACTCGAGGGCGAGGTCGATGTGCGTCGCGCGAGCCGGATCGCGCTGATGTCCGAGCACCATTTCCGTCGGATGTTCTCCACACTCGCGGGCATGCCGCTCTCGGAGTACGTGCGGCGGCGCCGTATGACGCTCGCGGCGGCTTCGGTCGTTTCACGACAAGGAGCGTTACAGGACGTCGCAGTCCGGTACGGGTACACCTCTGCCGATGCGTTCTCACGCGCGTTCAAAGCTGTCCATGGCGTCGGCCCCGAGGCCGCACGCCGTCCAGGCGTGGTTCTCCGTTCGCAGCCCAAGCTCACCTTCACCATCACAGTCGAAGGGAGCACGACCATGAACTACCGCATCGTCGAAAAGGGTGCGTTCGCGCTGGCCGGGCTGCGCACCCGCATACCCCTCATCTACGAGGGCGTGAATCCGACCGCAGCGGAGTTCGTCGAGAAGATCACAGATGAGCAGTGGGCGACGATCGCTGACCTTTCCGACCAGGAACCAGCGGGTGTGCTCAGCGTTCACGATGCGATCTCTTCGTCGCGCGAAGAAGGCACCGAGCTTGACTATTACGTCGCGGCTGCGACAAGCGGTCCGGTTCCCGACGGATTGGATCGGCTCGACGTACCCGCATCGCTGTGGAGCGTGAGTTGAGTTGGAGTGCCAACCGACGCCACAACGGCTCTCTCGCAGCCCTCACGACTGAGTGAGCCTACGTAGAGGATGTCTCCCGTCGCATAGTCGGTGGTGCCGACCAGCTTGAGTAGCGAGTCACCAGCAGCAGCGGGCTCGAGTCGCTCGGTGCGTTCTCTGATGTTCTCGGGTGCGAATGATTCGATTCGCAGTGTTGTTGCCACGCAATGGTTTCCGTTTAGATTTCTATCACTCAATGTGGACCCCAGCGTCTAGACCGTCAACTTTCGCTTCTCGTATTCTCAGCTGGCTTGGTCGGGCGATTGATGCTTGTCGATCCAGTACTGCAACATCTCGTCGATCGCGCGTCCCTTGTTGAACTGGTTGCTAGTGACGATGTTCTGAAACTGATCGACGAGTTCAGTCTTGCCGCTCCCCGGCATGTTCTTTCGCAGTTGCACCTTCGCTGGCTGATCTGCTGCCTGCCGTGATGGCGGCTCCAGAAGTTCGTTGCGCGGGAACTTGTCCATCAGCTCGACCATGCGCTCAACTTCGATCCTGATCGGCTCGCCTGGCTCCAGGTCCCATCCCAGACACTTGAGATTCACAGACTCACGTACCTCACCTTTGTTGTGCACGAAGTCATTTCGTATCAGCCTTATGTCCCCAAAGAAGTCATTAACGATATCGCTCGACTTGAACGGCAGCGCACCCTCCGGAAGCCCCCGGCTCCAGAAATCTGCGAGTTGCCCTCTGAACTGCTCTTCCCAGACTGCGTGCATATACGCGAACCACTGTCCGTACTGGATGGTCTGCACTTCGGGGTAGTAGTCGAACGAACGCATCCCCGCGCCAGCGACCATCATGTTGCTCCCCGAATGAATTGCAGCAATCAGGTGCTGCACATGGATGCGGCCAGAGCCCGGCTCATCCGCCCAGAAGTTTGGCGGCTCCGGCATTGATCCGTAAGGATTCTCTGGATCGACGTTGGTCGCTCGCATAGTTCGGTAGTGTCCGATGTCCGCCCGCCTGCCTCCCAGGTAGTCCATGTGGGCGTCTTCCCACTCCTTCACCCAAGCCAGCGTCGTTGTGTGAGCAGTCATCGAGACTGTCAAGGACACCATGAAGCTACGTTCCAGTTCTGAGACAATGTCCTTCGCAGACTGAACATCGTCGACTACGGTCTCTCGCAGCCCCGGCAGCACATCCTTGATTGCCGCGAGAAGAGAGTTGAAGGTGACCTCGAAGTCCGCAGCCGGGCCGAGGCCTATTGCACACTCGATAACGTGGTCGAGTTGCGTGGCAAGCGGGGTCCCGTCAATCGGCGGGTCAGCCTCAGCAGCCAGCTTTATCGAGTCACTACTGTGTCTGACGAGAAGGAGCCTTCCTTCAGGCGGGATATCGCCACCATGCTGGCGGAACGCCGCGAGAGCCTCAAGGGCCGATTCAACGAAGCCCTCGGAGGTCTCCAAGATTCGCAGCCACCGTGCTGCTCTGCTCTGCCTGTTCATGACACCTAGTTAATCGCGTGGGACCGACACCTTGGTCAAGATCACCACAGCAAGATCGCCGCACTCAAAACGACGATGAGGATCGCCGTAAGCACCGCGACTAATCGCCAAGTCCGTCCCCGCCTCCACGGTGGCCGGCACTTTGCCCACACCAGCCAGAAATGCCCTCGCCGCCTGGTTCACGCCTTCTACTTCGCCGAGGGGGTCGTAGGCCATGAGGAGGACTTGCATCTGGTCGGCGTACTCGATGCTTTGGGCGCTGTAGCCGCTTGCCGAGAAGAAGAACAGTTGCTCCGTGCCGTTGCCAGCCCGACCTCATCCCTGTGCTCCCGGGGATCAACGACTTATCAACCGACGATTGGTTGCCGAAAGACTCCAGCGCATATTCGGTGCCTGCGAGGGTGGCCGAGCGCTTCGCTCAGCGAGAGGAGTTCAAACTCGAAGCACGCTTCGGACAGTGGCTGCAACGACGCGGCCACTTAGCGAGACCATCGCGTGTTGGTAGTCCATTTAGCTCCGTCCCAATATCTCTCGCGTCCCGGGACCTCCTGGCCCGGATACCAGCCTGGCGTGTCCCCAGTTAACCGGCCCGGGTGGTTTTAGAGTCCTAATTGCACTGATGAGGGCAAAGAAGGGACGATGAAGAACATCGCAGGACGGGAACGTCACTCAGCCGAGGACATCGTGCGCGAACTGCGCCCGGCCGACGAGCTGGCCGCGGAACGCAAGACCGGCGAGGGGGTCGCCGCCGACCTCGAGGTGTCGGCAGCGACCTTGTACAACTGGCGCCGCCAATAGGGCGGCATGGACGGCGACGCCACGAAGGAACTCAAGGAACTACGCGAGCAGAACAACCCACTGAAGCGACTTGCTTCGGAACGGAGGCGGTCGGGGTTGTCGCCGATGGTAATGAGTAGGGCGGCAGCGGTATCGGTACCCGGTCCGAAGACTGGCGATGTTGCTGGCGCTGTGCCTGCCACCAAGGTAGCCAGGGACTTCTTCAGTTGTGTTGCTTCGCTGCGCAATAGCTTGATTCTGGTGGCAAGTGAGCGTAAGGCCCTCTGGTTGCTTCAGCGGGATCGCTAAGGCATTCAGTGTTGGTCGGCAGGTCGATGCATCGGGTGAGCAACGCGGCCGCGCTCAGGCCCCGTAACTGCTAGGTAGCGGCGGGGCATCGCTGCGGCAGCTACTCGCCGATATGCATGCCGGACAATGTCGATGCCGCAGCCATTCCTCGGTGTAACGGCGCGCCAAAATGGCGCCCCGGCACTCGGAGGTGAGTAACGTCGTCGTGGGCAAAGGCAGCTGCGAACTCCACAGCGTCGGCTGGGAAACACGCTTGGTCACCGGACAGCTCGATCAGCAGTACCGGCACATTGACAGCGGGCGCGGTCCGCCGCAGGCTCGCCCTGCTCTCCAGGCCGGACCAGGTCGACAGCCACGCCTCCGGGGTCACCAGTCGGCCGAATCCCACCACCCCATAGTTCGTCAGATCGGGCCGACGACCGAAGAGCGACCCGTAGGGCCGATCGTTCGGGTCGAGTCCCGCGTCGACGCAGCGCAGATCAGCATCGGTTCGGTACACGGTGAGCACGCCGGTCGAGAGTGCGGAGCGTCGATCGTGTGGTTCACCGCCCGCGGCATAACGTTCCTGCGCGGACTTACTGTGCTGCAATATCTCTCGTGTCCGTTCGTCGATTCGCCGCACTGGCGCGGCCTGCGCCGCCCGGTAGCGTTGGACGAATTCCGCCGGGTAACTGGAGAACTCCGGTGGCTCGGCGAAACCGTTCGCGGGATCGTATGGGTCAAGCTCGGGTTCTGGGAGTCGTATACCGATCCCTTGATGGTCTTTACAAACAGAGTGAACTCTCCGACTGAGATCGGTAGGCCGACTTTGGTGATGTCGCCGAGTCCAGTCACGACGACGGTGCCTGCTTTGCGGATCGCGGCGAAGGCCTGTGCGACGTGTTCGCCGGTGGTGATCCAACGGTCACCACCGCGATGTCGGCACCCTGACCGTTGGTCACGCTGCGGGCGAACTGGGTGGCTTCGTCGATGTCGGCGTAGGTAGCGCCCAGCTTAAGGGCCGTGTCGCGCTTGAGTGGGACTGCATCTACGACGATGACGTGGCTGGCACCCGCGAAGGCCGCTCCTTATATTGAGGTCGGCGGCCACGCGACGCTATCGGGCGACGAGGTCGAGGTTGTGCTTGCGAAGTCCCGCATCGACCTCGGCAACGTGGCCCGGAATCTGATCGGCGAGGTCATTGGCGGACTTTCGGAGCAGGAGCCTTCGGTGAACCGCCCCGGGTCTGTCGGAGGCTCTCGAACCTGTGAAGGATGGAGAGCATGGCAGCACCACGCAAGTACAGTGAGGAACTCAAGGACCGGGCCACCCGGATGGCATGTGAAGCGCGACGAGATCCCGATTCGTCGAGAGGTGCGATCAAGCGGATCGCCGATCAGCTCGGAGTCCATCCCGAGGCGTTGCGCAATTGGGTTCGTCAGGCCGAGATCGACGGCGGGGTCCGCCCGGGCACCACGAGTGAGGACGCTGACCGCATCGCGGCGTTGGAGCGGGAGAACCGTGAACTGCGGCGAGCGAACACGATCTTGAAGCAGGCTTCGGCTTTCTTTGCGGCGGAGATCGACCGCCCACAGCGCTGATCGTGGAGTTCGTCGCGGCTCACCGCGATGAACACGGAGTCGATCCGATCTGTGCGGCATTGCGCGATACGTCCGCCCAGATCGCTCCGTCCACGGTACGAGCCCACCTGAGCCCCCAGAAGACCGAGGCGCCTCGTGTGGTGCGTGACCGGGAGCTCCTTACCCAGGTCCGCGCGGTGCATGCCGACAACCTCGGCGTCTACGGTGCCCGCAAGGTGCATGCCCAATTGCGCAGACAGGGCCATAGTGCTGCCCGCTGCACCGTCGAGCGATTGATGAAAGCCGATGGGCTGCAAGGGATAGCGAGACTCAAGACACGCAAGACCACGCGCAGCGAGGGAGCTGAAACACCCCGGCCGGCTGACCGGGTCAACCGTCAGTTCACCGCGGCGGCACCGAACGCGTTGTGGGTGGCGGACCTGACCTACATCCGCACCCACTCGGGCTGGGTGTACGCGGCGTTCGTCCTGGACGTGTTCTCGCGGATGGTCGTCGGCTGGCAGGTCTCGACCACCATGCACACCGACCTCGCCCTCGACGCCCTGAACATGGGATTGTGGGCACGGTCGCGTGCCGGCCACGACGTGGCCGGGCTGATCCACCACTCCGACCGCGGAGTGCAATACCGAGCCATCCGCTACACCGAACGACTGGCCGAAGCCGAAGCGGTGACATCTGTTGGCTCCAAAGGGGATTCATACGACAACGCGATGGCTGAGGCGTTCAACTCGCTGTTCAAAGCCGAATGCATCCGTAACCCCGTGATGCGCCCGCGAGGCGGCTGGGCAGGTGTGGGCGAGGTCGAGATCGCCGTCGCTGAGTACGTCGAATGGTTCAACCACCGCCGCCTGCACGGCGAGATCGGACACGTCCCACCCGTCGAGTACGAGAGCGCCTACTGGTCGACCCAAACCGTCACCAGCTACCGTGAGAACCCGGTCCCCGCAAACGCTGGAACCAACTAACCGAGCCTCCAGCAAACCCGGGGCGATTCACGGCCCCGCGCTCGGGCGGTCAGGTGGAATGGGTGGCACCGTAATCTCTCCTGTGGAGAAGTGCGGTGGAACCAGTCAAGCGCCGTGGCCGTTAGTAGATCGGCGGGTCCGCCGAACCGATAGCCGCCGATCAACGACAACTGAAGCAGAACATCATTCGCATTCTTTCCCAGCCGTCTATAGACCCCGGCCCCTCGGTTCACACAAGCCGCGATCCACCCATGCGGGCGTGGCCTCGACAACGGAGAAGAACTCGCTCAGCGCCCTCAGCGGCCTCTACCGGTAGATCGCCGACGAGTGCCAGCTTGAACTGCTGCATGTTCACACGCTCGGCGGAGTCCTTAGGCAACCGCATCGCACGGACCAGCGCATATGCCAGAGCAACATCAGTCTCTCGGCGACGCCCTTGTCAGCTCCGGTCGAAAAGTGCGCTGCTTTGTCCGGTCGAAAAGTGAGCAGGTTACGGGTTTGAGTTTGCCTCACGGTCAGCTTCGACGGAAGGTAGTGACTCGATTGCGGTGTGTTTGATGCGGTAGCTGGTGCCCTTGAGGGCGATGACGTCGGCGTGGTGCACGATCCGGTCGATCATTGCCGAGGCGATTGTGGCCTCGCCGAAGACCTCTCCCCACCGCGAGAAAGACAGGTTGGAGGTCAAGATGATCGACGACTTCTCGTATCGACTCGAGACCAGTTGGAAGAACAGATTGGCCGCTTCGGCATCGAAGGGAATGTAGCCGACTTCGTCGATCACGATGAGCCCGATCCGGCTGATCTTCTTGAGTTCGGCATCGAGCCGCCCGAGACGGTGGGCCTCGGCCAGCCGGGTGATCCACGCGGTTGCCGAGGCGAACCCGACCCGATAGCCGGTGTGAGCGGCAGCTACGGCCAGCGCCGTCGCGAGATGAGTTTTCCCGGTGCCCGGCGGTCCGAGGAGGACGATGTTGCGTGCTTCAGAAAGCCAGCCACCGGCTTCGAGGCGGGCGATGTGGGCGCGGTCCACCGCGGGTTGGGCGGTGAAATCGAAATCGGCAATTGTCTTGATCGCCGGGAACGCCGCGGCTCGAATACGAAGACGCGCTCCCGATTCGGCACGGGCATTGGACTCCACCGCCAGCACGGCGGCCAGATAGTCCTCCAACGCCCAACCCGCGGCCCGGCCTTGCTCGGCGATCCGGGCATAGTTCTGGGCGATCCGCGGTGCTTTGAGGAGCCTGGATTGATGGGCGATCAACTTGTCGGCATCGGAGGGTGCGCTGGGACGTTTAGTGGCCATCAGGCGACCTCCCCGGTCCCGAACGCCCGATCGTAATCGCTGAGATCTGCGACCTGAACATCCACACCTCGAGGCGTTGGTAGCCGCGAATTGTAGTGTTCTCGTTGCGATTTGGCGATTGTCACATGATCGGGGTCGGTGATTAAACCGTTTGGGCCCCAGAATCTTTGATGCTCGGCCACTACCCGGTCACCACATGTAGCGACGACCTGGTCGAGGCTGGCGGTCACGGTGATCATCCGCCCAATCACCTCCGGATTGACCGAGTACGTTGATCCGGCGATCTGCACGTAGTAATCGCGACCCAGCCTCGTTGTCGTCGAGGTCCCAGTCACCGGCACGATCGGCGGCAAGGCAGCCATGGCTTGGCGATCAGCCAGCAGATCCTCGGCCGGTCGCCTCTTGGTAGTGCGGTGGACGCGAGTGTTTGCCCCAGTCAGCCATTGCTGGATCTGGGCGTTGAAGTCCGCTGGCGAGGTGAAGGTTCGTCCGGGCAGAAACGAGGTCTCGAAATAGCCGTTGGCCCGTTCGACCACCCCTTTGGTCTCCGGGTCGTACGGGCGGGCCTGGATCATCCTGGTACCCAGCGTGCCGCAGAACCCGTACACACCCGCCGCAAGTTACGGCGTTGCCCGATACCTGACTCGTTGTCCCACAGCAATGTTCGTGGAACAGCACCGATCTGTTCGGCAAGTAGCAGCCACATACCGGCCAACAGATCTCCAGTGATCCGCGAGGGAACCATCACCGCACTGATGAACCGTGAATAGGCGGGGACCATCACCAACACCGGGAACGACCGAAGCACCCCGGTCTGGTCGGGCACCAACTGGCCGGGGAACCACAAATCGCACTGCACTTGCTCCCCCGGACGGTGAACCAGGCGGTCACACGGATCGGCGGGGGCATACTCCGGGCGGATACGGGAAACGTTCTCGGCGAACCAGGAACGGCCACCCGACCAGCCGACGCGTTCAGCGATCACCGTGGCCGGCATCGCCGGAAAACGGGTCAAGAGCTCGCGGACCGCGGGCTCGATCTGCGCCCACCCCGACAAGGGCGGACGTGGCCGTTCATACCGAGGTGGCACGTCCGAACGCACCGCCTTAGCCACCGTATTGCGTGACAGTCCCAACTGCCGGGCGATCGCCGCTTGCGACAACCCCTCCGACCGATGTAACTGACGAATCAACGCCCAGTCCTCCACAGTGATCACTCTCCAATCATTGGATGGTGCTCACTCTTCGACCGGATTTACCTGCTCACTTTTGGACCGGAGCCGACAGCCCTGTCGCTTCGCGTTTGACTCAGACCTAAGCTCAGTTCAAGGTCGAGACCGGTGTCCTTGTGTACTTCGCCGATCCGCATTCGCCGTGGCAGCGAGGAACTAACGAGAACACTAATGGTCGTCTCCGCCAATACTTTCCGGAGGGGACCAATCTTTCCACGTGGTCCGCCGAAGAACTCGCGGCCGTCGCTCACGCGCTCAGCACCCGCCCCCGCAAGACCATGGGATGCCGAACACCCGCCGAAGCCTTCGACGAGCACCTACAATCACTCACACAAACCGTGTTGCGACGACCAGTTGAATCGGCCCAGTACCTATCGTTGGCCTGTACCGACCGACCGATCGAGTTGGGAATCACACCATCAGTAGGGCCCGTCGGGAATTCATAAGACAACGCGCTGGCCGAAAGCGTGAACTCGGCCTACAAGACCGAGCTGATCCGCGAGCATGGTCCATGGCGCACCGTGGAGCAGGTCGAGTTGGCCACCCTCGAATACGCGTGGTGGTACAACTACCAACGCCGCCGCGTTGCCCGCGGCTATGGTCCCCCAGCCGCGTACGAGGCGACCTTGACCGGGGTCTCACCCCCAGTGAGCCAGCCGTCCCGGCCCTGGGCACCCACATAGGAACAAAACCTGGGGTACTTCATCAATGGCCGCACGCCAGTCGCCGCGCTGCGTTGCCAACTACACTCAAGCCCTTCGACGTGCGATACGGACTCAACATACGTACTCATCGACAACGCGAACCAAATCCTTTCCTGGTGATCGATGCCGGCGCCAAGTCGGCCCGCCATGCCGGGGCCGAATCAGGTTGACAAGGTCACCCGTCGCTAGTGGGCCAGACTTCAGGCGTCGTTGACAGATGTTGCTGAGGATTGGCTCTTCGGGCTCGTGTACAAGTCGACTCGGCGATCGGCAAACAAGTCCGCTGCTTCCGCGAGTCGCTTGTTGGACGCCGCCGAGAGCTCTGCATCCACCACCACGAAATCATGGGCACGCGATCCGATTGTCCACCCATCGGGCCCAACAATGACCGTACCTTCAGTCCAGTCCTGTCCGCGTTCACTGCCCGTTCTATCTGTGCAGGCGACGAATACACCGTTTACCCGTGCGGTAGCTTTGGCCATGATCTGCTCAGGTGCGTGTTCGCCTGCTGCCCGCGGGACCAGCGGCCAGTTCACTGGTGCCGCAATGAGAACTGCTCCTTCGAGGGCGGCCCAACGGGTCAGCTCTGGAAACTCGAGGTCGTAGCAGATCATCACAGCGATGCGCCCGTGTGGTGTGTCGACCAGGAGCGGCAAGTCATTACCTGCGGCGAAGAATGCCTTTTCCTGGTTCCAGAGGTGCGATTTGCGATAGATTCCCTGCACCCCAGAGCTGTCGATCACGAGCGCTGAGTTGTAGAGCCTGCCGTCAGCCGATGTCTCGCAGATGCCAACCACAACGGTGGCCGATCCCGCCGCTGCGATCCACTGGGACACCGCACCGTCATCAGCGGTGATCGCGCAGCTCGCTGCCTCCTCCTGGGAGGCGAACATATATCCCGAACTGGCCAGTTCCGGTAGTACGACGATGTCGGCGCCTGCTGCGACCGCCGCACCGATGTTCGTCTCGATCACGCGGACGTTATAAGCGAGATCGCCGATGCGCGGCCGCAGCGGAACACATGCCAGGCGTGTCACGGCACCAGCGGCGGGTTGTCCTCACGCAGAAGCTGCGCGAGGACATCGAACTCGTTGAAGAGGTTCCACTCCTCGACGATCATCCGGTCCTTGATGTACAGCTGCGCGATTCCCCACAGATGCGCGCGACGCCCTGTCGGCTTCCCGTACAGCGCATATCCGCGGTGTGTGCCTGCGCCAAGCCATCGCACCATCACGCGGTAGCCGTCCACATCGTTGCCCATCCAGTAGACCTCGTCCACCGTGACGCCGAGGTCCGGAAACGTGGCCAACAGGTTCCGCGCGAACGCGCGAACATCGCCGCGACCACGGCCGACCCGATTAGTCGTACCGTTCCACAGCACTCCGGGACCGTACGCGCGGTTGATCGCGCTCAGGTCTCGTCGATTGAAGACGTCGTGCCATAGCGCACGCACCATGTGTTCGACTTCGAAATCGTCGGTGGATGCCTGCGCGTACGGCATCGGCTTCCGGCCGCCGAGAAGGCGATCTACCTCAGTCGCATCTCTTTCACTGAGCGGCGCGACACCGCCCTCGTTTCCAAATGCCCGGGCCGCCGCGATGACATCGACGCCAACAGCTGCCAGCTTCGCAGCAGTGTTGTAGAGCACCCACTCCTCGACGATTTCGTTCTCCAGCACGAGGCAATTCGCGATGACCCAGGTGTCGAGCTTGCGTCCCGTCGCGGGTCCCCATCTCCAAGGCCCGGTGTGATAGCCGGTGTTGATGGCTCGGTGGCTCGTGACGAAACCCTGTTCGTCGTCGCCTGCCCAGATCACATCGTCGGCGTAGTGCCGCATGTCAGGAAAGGCATTGATGGAGTGGATGGTTCCTTCGACGAGAGGCTCCACTCCGTATTGCAGCCCACTGTCGGTGTGCAGTCGACACCCCGGGGAGTAGGTATCGTAGATGTACCCGATGTCCTGGTCTTCCCAGATCCGGTGTGTGATGCGCACGATGTAGTCGACGATGTCGACGTAGGTGTCTTCGAAACCGCGCATCGACTGTCGGCGCTGTCCGGCCCGATAACCGACGGTATCCGCACCGTTCCCGGGGCGCAGTGCTATTGAGAAGTCTGGCGGCATCATCCTTTTAGGCGCAGCCGCCGCAACGCGATTCGGGGAAGAGTGCGTATCCGGTCCTTCGGTCGATGTGTCGCGCACCCGAACCGGAGTGGGTGTCGAGGGTGTCGCGCTGACTGCGTCTTCGTTCTTGGACATGGTCATCAGGCTTCCTGCCGACGGTAGGCCTCGAATCGAACGGTAGCCGTGGCCTCGTGAGCCGCCATCCCCTCATACCGCGAGATGGTCTCGACCGCGCCCGCGGCGGCCGGGGTGGCCTCTCGCGACACGCGCTGATAGGTCAGCGGCTTGAGATAGCGCGACACCGACAATCCCGCACTGTGTCGAGCCCCTCCTGCTGTAGGAAGTACGTGATTGGTACCTGCCATACCTTTGTCGGAATACGCGACTGTACTCCACGGTCCGAGGAAGATCGAGCCGTAATTACGCAGATTCCGATGGTAGAAGTCGTCGTCTTCGGTTTGGATCTCCAGATGCTCGGGCGCCAGATCGTCCATGAGGGCGATGGCTGTCTCCTGGTCCTGCGCCCACGTGACCGACCCGTAGTCGCGCCAAGCAGGTCCGGCGATGTCCGCGGTCTTGAGTTCGCCGAGTTGGTCCTCGACCGCAGCCACAACGTCGCGGGCCAATTGCTCTGATGTGGTGACCAACGCTGCCGGAGATTCCGTCCCGTGCTCCGCTTGCCCCAACAGGTCGGCAGCGACGACTCGCGCATCGGCGGTGTGGTCGGCGATCACCGCCACCTCAGACGGGCCGGCTAGGAGGTCGATGGCCACCTTGCCGAAGAGTTGTCGTTTCGCCTCAGCCACGAAGGCGTTGCCTGCACCGACGATCATGTCAACCGGATCATCGTCGAGAAGACCGAAAGCCATCGCGGCGAGCGCCTGGACACCGCCGAGGACATACATCTGATCGACGCCTGCAAGGTGCGCGGCATAGAGCACCGCCGGATCAGCAGTGCCGTCTCGTCGCGGCGGCGTGCACGCCAACACCCTCGACACTCCCGCCACCTTGGCGACCCCTGCGGTCATGAATGCTCCCGCCAGCAGAGGGAATCGACCTGCGGGCACGTATGCCCCTACGCGGTCGAGCGGCACATACCGTTGGCCCGTCACCAGCCCCGGCGCGAGCTCGATCTCGAAATCGACCAGGTGAGACCGGGTTTCACGTGCAAAAGCTTTGGTGCGTTCCGATCCCAGTTCCAACGCAGCGCGGAGTTCCGACGAGAGGACATCCCCCGATGCGGCAAGTTCGGCCGCGCCGAGACCGAAGGCCTCCGACTCATATCCGTCGAGTTGCTGCGCGTACTCTTTGACGGCGTCGATCCCCCGTCGCTCGATGGTCGACAGCATCTCCGAGACGGTTTCGACGACCTTAGGATCACGTTGTGCCTCAGGGCGGTCGGCGTCAGGTGTCTTGATGAGCCGGAACTTCCCGTCGAGTGCGTCCAGTCGGGTAGGTGTGAACTTCATGTTTTTCTTTCCTCTGAGTGCCGTCTGATCTGTTGGTGGCAGGTCAACAATGGGTCTTGTACATGTGGGCCTTGATCACCGGATCATCCAAGTTCTGCGGTGTGGCAACTGCAAACGTGGGTTGTTGGTCACGCTCGACGGGCTTTCCTTCGATGGCCCGCGCCGCCGAGTCAATTCCGAGGCGTCCCGCAGATATCGGATCTTGAAGAACAGTCGCCTCGATCTCGCCCGCGTGCAGTGCCTCGATGATCGGGTCGGAGACATCGAATCCGACGAGTTTGACCTTTCCTGTCTTGCCCACTTCACGCAGGCCGGTGATCGCCCCTGCGGTATTGTTCGTCGATTGCGCATATATGCCAACAAGATTCGGATTGGACGTGCTGAGCGTCGAGGCGATCTGGGCTGCTTTCGCCTGAGAGTTCTCGCTGTACTGAACCCCGATGAAGTTCATCTGCGGGTAGCGTTTGATTGCGTCGATGAAGCCCTCGCGACGCGCTTCGGCCACCACCGATCCTGTAGCACTGTCGATATCGACAACATCGCCTTTACGACCGACGAGCTGCGCCATCTTTTCACCGGCGAGCTGCCCGCCGCGATAGTTGTCGGATTCTATATTTGTCAGTGCGATTGATTTGTCCGAAAGGTCACCATCGATGGTGATGACGTTGATGCCTTCTCGCTTGGCTTCACGCAGTGGCGCGATCATAGCCTTCGGATTGGTGACCGCGATCATGATAGCGGAGGGATGGCTCGCCGCAACCGCTTCGACAATCTGGGTCTGCAACTGAACCGAGAACTCGGCGGCACCCTGGGTCGAGTAGTCGATCCCACGCTTGCGAGCTTCTGCCTCAGCGCCACAGGAAACGCTCGTGTAGAAGGGATTACCGGTCAGACCGGGTATGTAGACCACCCGCTGACCGCGCACCTCGTGAGGAGGCGTCGCATCGGAATGCGCACCACACGCGGCAACCGACACCGTGACAGCGCAGGCACCCAGTAGCGACAGTGTCCGTCGGCTCGTGACATCGTTAAAGCTGAGCATCACGTCCTCGCCTTCACACGCGGTCGCGGCTACGCCGCTTCAGCTGATCGATGTAGACCGCTGCTATGAGAATGAAACCGATCGCCACTTGCTGCCAGAATGGTTGAACGCCAGTGATGGTGAACCCGTTGATCAGCATCGTCGAGATGAAAATGCCAACGACGGCACCCCAAACACTGCCGACACCACCGAACAAACTGATCCCGCCGAGAACCACGCCGGTGATAACGGCAAGGAAGTCAGTGGTGTGGCCCGAAAGAGTTGTCGTGTCAAACCTGATCAGCGACATCAGTCCGGCCAGACCGGCCAGGGTTCCGCTGAGTGCATAGAGCTTGATCTGGTGCCGGTCCACGTGAATGCCTGCTCGCCGAGCCGCTTCCTCATTGGAGCCGATGACGAATGTATGTCGGCCAAACCTGGTCAGACTCAACACTGCAGCGCCGATAATGACCACGATCACGGCGACCCAGATCAGCGGACTCAACCCGAGGATTCGACTACTTGTAAGCGAGATCAGGGTGCTGGGGAGATCACTGATGTCGTTGCCGTCCACCAGAACATTCGCCAGCCCCAATACTGCACCGAGAGTGCCCAGCGTTGTGATCAGCGCAGGAACGCGCAGTTTCGTGATGCACAATCCGTTGAAGATCCCCCACGCGAGGCCGCACGCAATGGCCACCAATGCACCCGCGATGATCGACCAAGCGTTGTCGGCGCCGATCGCGGTCATGGTCTTCGCGGCAGCGACATTCGCGAAAACAAGGACCGACCCCACCGACAGGTCGATTCCACCAGCGATCATCACGTAGGTGACGCCCACGGCCAACACCAACAATGTCGACCCGTCCATCAGCATGTTTCTGACGTTGGCGAAGGTCGGGAACGCGTCTGGGGCCAGGACAGAGAACGCGACGAAGAGCGCGATCATCACACCGAACATGTAGACAGGCGTCGAGCTTCGCAGTTGTCGGAACGAGCGCTCCCACTGGGGGCGCGCCGACACCGTGGGCCCTGTGCCGACCAACCGGGGGCTCTCGTCAAACTCCATCGTCGATGCTGCCGTTACCTTCTTCGCGGCCTGCGTGTTCGGCGAGGCGGGTTCTGTAGTACTCATGTCACGCGGCTCCGTCCAGTGCTCCGGTCATCGCTCCGACGAGGTCTTCGACGGTGCATTCACTCGCGACCAGGTCTGCCACCCGACACCCCATTCTCAATACCTGCACACGGTGGGCGACCTCCAAGATCTCGGGCATGTTGTGGCTGATCAGTACGACGGCGACCCCGGTTTCGGCGACCCGCTTGATGAGGTCGAGTACTTTGCGGGTCTGTACCACTCCGAGCGCAGCGGTCGGCTCGTCCATGAATACGAGCCGATCCGCCCACATCGCCGACCGGCAGATCGCCACCGACTGTCGCTGTCCGCCTGATAAGGCTGCGATGGGCGCATCAAGGTCTTTCAGGTCGGTTCCGAGTGAGCGGAAGGCTTCTTCTGCCTTCGTGCGCATACTGCGTTTGTCGAGGACGCCGAGCCGGCCGAGAACCCCTGGCCGACAGAGTTCCCTACCGATGTATGCGTTCTCCGCCGCCGAAAGGTCGGGAGCGAGCGCGAGGTCTTGGTACACGGTCTCGATACCGAATTCCCTTGCGTGCAAGGGCGAATTGATGACCGTGGGTTCACCGTCGATGAATAGCTGGCCGTCGTCGGGTTGAAGGACGCCGGAGAGGGTCTTGACAAGGGTGCTCTTTCCCGCGCCGTTGTCGCCTATCAGCGCCGTGACCTCACCGGGGTACACGGAGAAATCGACCCCGCGCAACACGTGAACATGCCCGAATCGCTTACTGAGGCCGCGCGCCTCTAATAGTGGTCTCTTGGTGGTCATGTCAGTTCACCTCTCGCTCCTCACCCCAGCTCAGGGGCTCGTCCGACGCCGGCAGGCAGTCGACCCCGGAGGGCCTCACAACATTGTGACTGGCGTCTCATTAGAGAGTGTATACGTATGAATAACGTTACGGCAATAGTTTGTCGACGAAGATTTCGATAGCAGAAAACGTTGCATCACAACGTCTTACCAAAACGATGCCTGCATCAGCCAGAAGAGCTGGGTGCGCATACGAAGAGAGCGAGGGTCCACTTCGGCGGCGTCGGCAGTCGCACCGTCTCAGTGGGCCGGTGGCGCTGATGCTGTCGTCCGCTCGACCAGAACCGGTTCGAGCACGACGCGGCGTTGCCCGCCATCGTCATGGCCGCCGCGACGGTCGGCTAACCGCCGCACGAGGAGTTGCGCCGCCTTGACAGACATCTCGGTGAGATCGTTTCCAACTGTGGTGAGGCGAAATGCCTCCCAGCCAGCCATCGGGATGTCATCGAACCCGACCACGCTGATGTCGGCCGGGACGTTCACCCCCGCCGACATCGCGGCATTGAGCGCGCCGATCGCTACGACATCGTTCCCGCAGAACACCGCTGACGGCCGCTCCGGTAGTTCGAGTAGCCGCAGCATTCCCTCGTAGCCCATGTCAAACTCGAACGGGCCATGCATCGAGCACTCTGGCGCGATACCTATCCCTGCATCCGCGAGCGCCAGCCTGAACCCGAGCTCACGATCCCGCCCGGTACTCGTGTTCTCCGGGCCGAAGACGCCCGCCAGCCGACGATGCCCAAGGTCAACCAGGTAGTCGGCCACCATCCGCCCGCCAGTAGTGTTGTCGACGACGGCCGCATCACCCAACCCCGAATCGGTCTCACGGTTCAGACATACGAAGGGCATCCCGCGTCTGGCCAATTCCACCGGCAACCGCGAACCGACGGTCGTGGTCAATAGCACAACCCCGTCCACAGAACCATCGACGAGGTGTTCGACCGCGGTCAGACTGTCAGAACGCTCCGCGAACACCATGATCCGATACCCATGCTTTTCCAGTTCGTCGTGCAAGGGGCCGATGAGCTGAGGGTAAAACGGGTTCGTCAAATCAGTGACTACGATTCCGACGCGTCGCGTCGTACGAGTGACCAGCGCCCTGCCCGCCTCACTCGGTACGTAGCCGAGGGCAGCGACCGCGTCTTCGACTCGCTGGCGCGTCGCGGCCGCCACCCGCGGGTCGCCACGCAGAGCCCGCGAGACCGTTGGCTGGGAAACCCCGGCCAACCGTGCGACGTCACGACTGGTGACACCCATTATCTCGCTCCTCACATCATCCTGCACGCGAATGAACAGTGTCCACTGTTACAAGAGTCGCACACCACGCATCGCTGCAGGCAAAGAGAGCACGCAGCTCCAACACAGCGTGCGAATCATGCTGCACTTGGCCGGTTTTGGCGAAGCGCGATAGTGATGGATCGGCAAAGGGGTTGACAGTCGACAGGTCGACGCGCAGTATGCATACGTATACAGATTCTTGCACAGCATTCGACCCGTGCAGATTCCATCGTCTTACCGAGGAGTATTCGATGAACCCCGAAACATCAATCAGCCAAGCCGAGTTGCGTCGCCGAACCATTCATCGCGCCGACTTTGTTTCGTGCAACCAAGCATTCATCGACTGCCGAACCCCTGGATCAGACCAAAAGCAGAACTACTCGATGATCGGTCGGGGCGTCAGCCAAAGCGCTGACCAGTTCGTCAACCTCGCCGAGCCCCACGGTTTTCAGATCGGCGCTGCGGCCATGCCCACCGGGGTGACCAACAATCTCCATCTTCATTTCACGGCTGAGGTCTTCCTCTGTTTTCGGGGAAAGTTCCTGCTCCGTTGGGGGGTCGACGGCTCCGAAGGCGAGGCGGTCCTGAGCGAAGGACAGATCGCTTCGATCCCCACCTGGATTTTCCGCGGATTCACAAACATCGGACCCGATGACGGCATCCTGTTCACCGTGCTCGGGATGGACGAGACAGGCGGAATCATCTGGAGCCCCAGTGTCCTCGCCGACGCGAAGGAGCATGGCCTACTGCTCACCGCCGATGGGAAACTCCTAGACACGATCGCTGGAGACGAGGCGCCCGATGACGATCAGTTGGTCCAGCCACTCACCGCCGAGCAGTTGGCGACACTACCGCACTACTCCGAGGAGCAGATGCGTGCGCGTATTGCGGCAGCGGAAGACATCGACTGGTCCGATCGCGCGCTCCTCGACTCGGCGCTCCCCGGCGGCGGGGTGGAGGTCGGGCCTGTTATCGGGTTCGGGTTCAGCGAGAACCGCGATCAACTGCCTCGAATAGTCGCACCGCACGGCCATGCCGCCACCTGGTTGCGCGCTAAGCCCGGGCAAGGCGTCTCGTTGCACCGGCATGCGGAGAACACAGTGCTCATGGTCAAGGACGGCGACTGGGAGATCACCGTCAATCGCGGCAGCGAAGCCCTCAGCGTTGTTCTCTCGGAGTGGGGCATGGTGTCGATTCCACCCAACACCTTCCGCTCGATGCGCAATGTCGGCGAGACGGACGCTCTGATGCTGGTTGTCACGAGCGGCGACGGACGGGTTCGTCTCGAGTGGGATGACGAGGTCGTCAAAGCGGCAGCTGACGCCGGCGATGCCATCGATCACAATGGCTATCTCGCACCGTATGCACTGGTGCCGCGGTGATTTCGCAGGCCGATCCCCTCGTTCTCGTGCCGGGGATGCTGTGCGACGAGGACCTGTGGTCGGCATTGACTCCAAAGGTCGATCGTCCAGTCATCAACGCCGAGATCACCGAGCCGAGTATTCACGCGATGGCTCT
>NZ_BAFB01000253.1 GCF_000248075.1 Gordonia otitidis NBRC 100426
GCCCCGCGGGGGCAGCGTCGCCGACGAGATCGAGAGTGCGATGCGCGAGGCCGGGGTGCGACCACCGGTGGCGGTGCTTGCCGAGCATCGCGAGGAACGACTTCCGATGGTCCTGGCCGGCGTCGGCGCAACGCTCCTCGAACGTCGGGTCGCCGAATCGATCGCCGACCGTGCAACCGTCCGCCCGGTCCGCCCGCGCTTCGTCCGCTCACTCGTCCTGATGTACGACCCGACAGCGTTGTCGGCTGCGGCGCAGGCCTTTCTGGCGATCGCCCAACGTGTCGCGCCGACACCCTGACGGCCCAGGGGTCAGTGCACCCGTTCGAACACGGCGGCCAAGCCCTGCCCACCGCCGATGCACATCGTCTCGAGACCGTACCGGGCGTCGCGTCGGACGAGTTCGCGTGCAAGGGACGCGAGCATTCTCCCGCCGGTCGCTCCGACGGGGTGCCCGAGCGAGATTCCCGAACCATGGATGTTGGTTCGCGCGAAATCGGCGCTGTCGGTGGAGAATCGACCGAAACCCCATTCGCGTGTCACCGCGAGCGCCTGGGCGGCGAATGCCTCGTTCAGTTCGATGACGTCGATGTCGGACAGTGTGATCCCGGCCTTGTCGAGAGCACGGGCGGTCGCGGGCACCGGTCCGATCCCCATGGTCTCCGGCGGCACTCCGGCCGATCCCCACGACACCAGACGAACCAATGGCTGCAGGCCGTACCGTTCCGCGACGTCGGAGCTGGTGACCACACACATCGACGCGGCGTCGTTCTGTCCGCTGGCGTTTCCGGCGGTAACGGTCGCGTCCGGGTCGCCTGCCGACATGATGGGAGTGAGGGCCGCGAGGGACTCCATCGAGATGTCGGGGCGGGGATGCTCGTCGGTGTCGACGAGAGTCTCGGATCTTCTGGTGCGCACCGTCACCGGGATGATCTCCTCGGCGAGGACACCATCTTTCTGCGCGCGCACGGCACGAAGGTGTGATTCGACGGCCAACTCGTCCTGCTCCTCGCGGGAGATGCCGTACTGCTTGCGCAGGTTCTCCGCGGTCTCGATCATGCCGCCGGGTATGGGATGACCACGTCCACCTGCTGTCGACCGGGCACGAACAAGGCTGTCGTGCACAGTGATTCCCGTGCGATCACCTCCCCAGCGCATGTCCACCGAGTAGAACGACGCATTGCTCATCGACTCGGTGCCGCCCGCGATGACCAGATCGTTGTCGCCACTGCCCACCTGGTAGGCGGCCTGGATGACCGCCTGCAGACCGGAACCGCAACGGCGGTCGACGTGCATGCCCGGCACCGTCGTCGGCAGGCCTGCGTCCAGTGCCACCACCCGTCCGATGGCCGGTGCTTCGCTGTTGCCGTTGCAGTGGCCGAGGATGACGTCGTCGACCGCATCGTGCGGCAGGCCGGTGCGTTCGAGCAGTCCGGTCAGAGCAGCGACGCCGAGGTCGACCGCGGTCACCGAGCGGAACATCCCACCGTAACGACCGATCGGCGTGCGCACGGGTTCGCAGATGACGATGTCACGCATGACGAGCGGGCTCCTTCGATGTCGAGACCAGTTCACGAAGTGCGACCTTCTGGATCTTGCCCGCCGCTGACGTCGGCAGTGCGTCGACGGTGAAGACGTCACGGATCTTCTTGTACGGCAGCACCTTCTCGGCAACGTACGTCATCACGCTCTGCGCATCGATGTCGTGGCCTTCTTCAGCGACCACGAAGGCGACCGGTTCCTGTCCGACAACGCCCGCATCGCGCGCCACGACGGCTGCCGACGCGATGTCCGGATGGGTGACGAGAATCTCTTCGAGTTCGCGCGGGTACACGTTGTACCCCTTGTAGATCAGCATGTCCTTGGCGCGGTCTGCGATGTAGACGTATCCGTCGTCGTCACGGAATGCGATGTCACCGGTGTCGAGCCACCCGTCGACGTATTGTTCCGCGGTGATCTCCGGATGGTGGAGATAGCCCGCGGTCACCTGCGGCCCCCGCACCCAGAGACCTCCCCGTTCTCCGGCGGGTAGGGGCGTCGTGCGATCTGCCAGCGAGCGGATCTGCACCTCGGTGTCGAAGGTGGGCAAACCGACACTGCCGAGCCGGTATTCGCCCCTACCCTGCCCGACGTCGGCCAGCGGCGCGGACGTGACGAGGCATGTCGCCTCGGTGAGTCCGTAGCCCTCGACCACCGAGCACGACGGGAACGCCGCCGCGAGCCTGTCGAGGGTGACGCGGTCCATGGGCGCAGCTCCGGACGAGACCACCCGTACCGAGGCCAGGTCCCTGGTCGCGACGTCGGGGTGGCCGACGATCGCCGACCACATCGTCGGACTGCCGGTCACATACGTCGCCCGATACCGCTCGATGAGTTCGAGCATGCGGCCGGGATCGAACCTGACACCATGTCGACCTCCGGCGAGGACCTGGGTGGCACCGCACATCAGCAGGAAGGACATGTTGATCAGCGCGTGCGCGTGGAAGAGAGGCGACACGACGATCGTCGCCGCATCACCCGGCTGCACACCGCGGCTACCGCCGTCACGCGGCTCGAGATGCAGTGTGCCCGTGGCGTCGTCGACGACCGAATGTCCCGCGCGCCAACCGATCATCTGGGTGACGTTTGCGATCACGTTGCGGTGCAACACCTGCACCCCTTTGGAGACGCCGGTGGTGCCGCCGGTGAAGGCGAGATGCGCGACGTCGTCGGAACTGATCGTCAGGGCGGTCGGTTCGGTTGTCGCGTGGTCGGTCTCGATCTCGTCCAGGGTCGTGTGCTCGTCGGGCGAGCCGTCGACGACGATCGTG
>NZ_BAFB01000252.1 GCF_000248075.1 Gordonia otitidis NBRC 100426
ACAGCTCCACACCTCACTCGGAGGTCTTCCCTATGTCACGTCGACTCGCCGAACGCCGTACCTAACGTCCCGGGTCAGTACAACTAGCAGCCACTGCGCCGGGCTTGACACCGCCGGAGAGTCTGCGAGCGCCCGTTCGCGGTCGCGCGCCGATAGACGCGCAAGCTCTGAAAGGTCTGGGGGCCGTGAGGCTTCCAAGCTGGCGTAAATGCTCGCACCGATCGCTCGCAGCTGAGGCAGCTTGTCAGCGGTCGCCGCCTCAGCTTTGAGGCGGCCCAACTCGCCCAGCATGTCGTGATTGTCTCGAGCTTTCCGGATGACCCGATCAGCGAAAACCCACACGTAGCGACCCCCGGGGTCGACGACGGTGCATTCCTGCTCGGTGTGCCAACCGTTCCGGCCGACACCGGGGTCCCACTTCGCCCACACAGCCCACCGAATGCTCACGTTGTCAAAGACTTCAGCGGTCCCGTCTGCGACCAGCTCATCGAAGAGTGCACGCCGGACTCCCGCCTGCTCGGGGAGAGCCGCACACTGAATCTTGAATCGATCGTCACTCATCGACGTCAGCATCGCCGCGGTTTCGCTCCCGTCGGACTCGCGGACAAGCGTGCACTCGCCATCCACACCGACCACGTAAACCCTCACTCCCAGCGCGGGGCTACGGGCCTCCACACCAAGGTCGATACGCCACATGACCCACACGAGCGCACCTGCTGGCAGTGAGAGGTCGACCCGGCGATTGTCGTCGGCGACCTCGACGGGTTCCAGCACGAAGTCCTTGATTGGATGATCCTGAGGGAAGTCGGCAATCGACGTACACGTGGCCACCCGTACCACATCAGCAGGTAGGTCAATCGCAACGCTGAACTTCGATTTGGTGCAAATGAGTCGACTGGTCTTCACAACGGCTCCTTTCACGCGGCGGTTCTTGGTGGTCGTAAAACCAGTGTACCGTAGTTATTTTATTGTGCCACAACACTTTTCATGTAGGAATGGACCTCGCTACGCTCGGACTCGCACCGCGCGTTCACCCCCGCCATCACCCGACGATCGATCGAATTCACTATCTGCCTGGTGGTGAAGCCGGTGGTGAACGACCCCCCTAGACGAACATCGTTGTTGTGCAACATGTTTCGTCTAGAGGGATCGTATGCGCTTCTTCTGCCTGGCGGAGCCAGCCGTCTGGAGCCACAGACCGCGCTGCGGAAATTAGTCGCGCGCCGGGACGGGGATGTGCGATCGGCTGCCGGGGCAGCCGATTTCAGCTGCTGCCCCGCATCGCTCTGCGCGCCTGGGTGTCCGGGTCCGCCTTCACCACCGCGCCGATCGCTCGGGTATGCCTTTTTTTCTCTCTACACCCGGAGGCCAACCGGTGGGCGGTGTCCCCCACACTCGGGCCGTCGCTGCCAGCGGCGGCCGGGGGTCGCCGCGTCGATGCGCGGCGGGCGCTGTGTGTCGTCGTTCCCACCGCTGGGGTGGGTCGGGTAGAATCAGCGCCTAAGCGCAGGTTCGACCGCCATCGATCCTCGCCAGGCCTCGCGCCGGTGTTGGTAGCACCGGCCGGGGCCATCATAATTTTCGGAGCCGAAACCGAGCTTATAGCGGATTTGTAGCGGATGGTATCCCGCTTCCCGCCCGAAAAGCACCTTGACCAGCGCTTTCTCGTTGCTCCCCCACCAGGACTCGAACCTGGAATGCCTGAACCAAAATCAGAAGTGTTGCCGATTACACCATGGGGGATTACTCGCCTAGAAGTGTGCCACAGGCACGGCTGACGATTGTGCCACGGGTGGCCGCGGCGATCTCAACCAGCGAAGTCACGCGAACCCGACGCCAGACGCCGGCCGAACTGGCAGACGCGGCTGGTGTACCAGCCGCGTTCTCCAGAAGGGCCCGCGTTTGCGGGACGAGACCGGCCCGCGCCGGACCTCAGTCCTTCGGGCCGCCGGCGACGTAGATGACCTGGCCGGAGACGAAGCCCGCGCCCTCGGAGACGAAGAACGACGCGGTGTGAGCGATGTCCTCGGGCTTGCCGGTGCGGGCGACGGGGATCGCCGAGGCGTTGAGCTTCTTGAACTCCTCGAAGTCCATCCCGACGCGGGCGGCGGTGGCTGCGGTCATGTCGGTCTCGATGAAACCGGGCGCAATGGCGTTGGCGGTCACGCCGAACTTGCCCAGCTCGATGGCGAGCGTCTTGGTGAAGCCCTGCATGCCTGCCTTGGCGGCCGAGTAGTTGGCCTGACCGCGGTTGCCCAGAGCCGACGTCGACGACAGGTTGACGATGCGACCCCACCCAGCGTCGACCATGTACTTCTGGCAGGCGCGGCTCATCAGGAACGCGCCGCGCAGGTGCACGCCCATGACGGCGTTCCAATCGTCGACGCTCATCTTGAAGAGCAGGTTGTCGCGCAGGATGCCCGCGTTGTTCACCAGCACGGTCGGCGCGCCGAGTTCGGCGGCCACCTTCTCGACGGCAGCGGTGACCGACGCCTCGTCGGATACGTCGGCCCCGACGGCGATCGCCTTGCCGCCCGCGTCGTTGATGGCCTTCGCGGTCTCGGTGGCGGCCTCCTCGGTGATGTCGAGAACGGCGACGGCCAGACCGTCGTCGGCGAGGCGCCTGGCCACCGCCGCGCCGATGCCGCGTCCCGAACCGGTCACGATTGCTGTCTTCTGCGCGCTCATCCGAACTCCTTCATTACGTGTGCGCCTACTGTGACGTGCGTCCCTTCGGTTCTATCAGTCGACACACGCGGCACCTCCACCACCTGCACCGAAGTCAGCGACTCGTGGGCTACTCAGTAGTATCGGGCCGTCGCGCGTCGAGACGGTGGTCTGAGGCGGATGCGGCCGCATGATCCCGACCCTCGGAAGAGGTGGATATGACAGAGAAGTCAGCAGCGACAGCCGTGATCGTCCTCGCCGCAGGCGCGGGCACTCGGATGAAGTCCAAGACCCCGAAGATCCTGCACACCATCGGCGGACGCTCACTCGTCGGCCATGTGCTGCACGGTGCGGCGTCGGCCTCCCCCGATCGTCTCGTCGCCGTCGTGGGCCACGAGCGTGAACGCGTCATCGCGGCCATCAACGAGATCGCCGACGAGCTCGGCACCGAGGTCGTTGTGGCCGTACAGGATTCGCCCGCCGGGACAGGCGATGCAGCGCGTGCAGGTCTGACCGCACTCCCCGACGACTTCGCAGGCACCGTGATCGTCACCGCCGCCGACATCCCGCTCCTCGACGGCCAGACGATCGAGGATCTCGTCGCCACACACACCGCAGGCGACGGCGCAGCAGTCACGCTGACCGGATTCATCGCCGACGAACCGACCGGTTACGGACGCATCATCCGCACCAACGACGGATCGGTGCAGGCCATCGTCGAGGAGAAGGACGCGACCGACGCGCAACGCGCGATCACCGAGGTCAACGCGGGCATCTACGCTTTCGACGCCGACGCGCTGCGAATCGCCCTACAGCAGCTCTCGACCGACAACGCGCAGGGCGAGTTCTACCTGACCGACGTCATCGAGATCGCACGTACGGCGGGCAAGACCGTCCGCGCGCACATCGTCGACGACCCGCTCGTCGTCGCGGGCTGCAACGACCGTGCACAACTGTCTGCACTCGGCGCCGCCCTCAACGCGACGATCGTCCGACGTCACCAGCTCGCGGGCGTCACCGTGGTCGATCCGGCAAGCACGTGGATCGACGTCGACGTGGAGATCGAGTCCGACGTCCGGATCGAACCCGGTACCCAGCTGCACGGTCGCACCCGCATCGCTGAGGATGCCGTCGTCGGCCCCGACACCACCCTCACCGACGTCGTGGTCGGGCGCGGGGCGTCGGTGATCCGTACCCACGGCTCCGAGGCGGTCATCGGCGACGACGCGTCCGTCGGCCCGTTCGCCTACCTGCGCCCGGGCACCGACTTGGGTGCGCGAGGCAAGATCGGCACCTTCGTCGAGACCAAGAAGGCCTCCATCGGCGCAGGTAGCAAAGTCCCGCACCTCACCTATGTCGGCGACGCGACGATCGGCGAGGAGTCCAACATCGGGGCGTCGAGCGTCTTCGTCAACTACGACGGCGTCAACAAGCACCAGACGGTGATCGGGTCGCATTGTCGGACGGGCTCGGACAACATGTTCGTCGCTCCGGTGCAGGTCGGTGACGGCGCCTATACCGGGGCAGGTACGGTCATTCGGGACGATGTCCCGCCCGGCGCCCTCGCGGTCTCGTCGGGTCCACAACGCAACATCGACGGTTGGGTACCCCGCAAACGCCCCGACACGGCAGCCGCGCGCGCCGCGATCGAGGCGGGCGCGACCGATACCCGGCCCGAACAGCCCGGCTCCTAGCCACGCCACCCACCGGCGGAGCCACCCACCGGCCGACGATCGAGTAGAAGAGTTTCCATGACCTGGACCACGGACAACCAGAAGAACCTGATGCTGTTCTCGGGGCGCGCTCACCCCGATCTGGCACAGGCTGTCGCCGACGAACTCGGCATCACGCTGACCCCGCAGACCGCGCGGAACTTCGCCAACGGCGAGATCTTCGTCCGCTACGAGGAGTCGGTCCGCGGTTCGGACGCCTTCGTGATCCAGAGCTGCCCCGCCCCGCTCAACGAGTGGGTCATGGAGGCGCTGATCATGATCGACGCCCTCAAGCGCGGATCGGCCAAGCGCATCAGCGTGATCCTGCCGTTCTACCCGTACGCACGCCAGGACAAGAAGGCCCGCGGCCGTGAGCCGATCTCGGCCCGCCTGATCGCCGACCTGATGAAAACCGCGGGCGCCGACCGCATCATCTCCGTCGACCTGCACACCGACCAGATCCAGGGCTTCTTCGACGGCCCCGTCGACCACATGCACGCCCAGGGGCAGCTCTCGGACTACGTGCGCGGCAAGTACGGCATCGACAACCTCGTCGTCGTGTCGCCGGATTCGGGTCGTGTGCGCGTGGCCGAGAAGTGGTCGGACGCTCTCGGCGGCGCGCCGGTCGCGTTCATCCACAAGACCCGTGACCCGATGGTCGCCAACCAGATCGTCGCGCACCGCGTCGTCGGTGAGGTCGAGGGCCGCACCTGTGTGGTCATCGACGACATGATCGACACCGGCGGCACCATCGTCGGCGCTGTCTCGAAGCTGAAGGAAGCAGGTGCGGGCGACGTCATCATCGCCACCACGCACGCCGTCTTCTCCGATCCCGCAGCCGAGCGCCTCGCCAACTCCGAGGCCGACGAGGTGATCGTCACCGACACCCTGCCCATTCCGCAGGAGAAGCGTTTCGAGAAGCTGACAGTGATCTCGATCGCCCCGCTGCTGGCGCAGACCATCCGCGAGGTCTTCGAACACGGCTCGGTGACAAGCCTTTTCGACGGCAACGCCTGATCTCGACCAGCTCGATCAACGAACCATGTTGACGACCACCGCCGCCCGTCGCGACTGGGCGGCGGTGGTTTCGCTTGGTCTCGGTGTGTTCACCATCACCACCACAGAGATCATGCCGATCGGGTTGCTGCGTCCGATGGCCGACGACCTCGGCGTCTCCGAGGGCAGTATCGGGCTGACCGTCACATTCTTCGCCTTCGTCGCAGCGCTGAGCGCACCGACGCTGTCCACCGCGACGCGACTGCTCGACCGTCGGCCGATCCTGCTCGCGGTGATGGCTGCCTTCGTCGTCGGCAACACGCTCACCGCACTCGCGGTCAACTACGTGATGCTCGTCGTCGTCCGGATGGCGATCGGCATGGCATTGGGACTGATGTGGGCGATCGTCGCGGCAACCGCGGTACGCCTGGTGCCGCCGAGCGCCGCCGTGCGTGCAACCACCATCGCGTTCTCCGGGGTCTCGCTGGCGTCGGTGCTGGGCATGCCCGTCGGTACCGTCATCGGCCAGGCCTTCGGCTGGCGTGCGGCCTACTGGACACTCGCCGGATTGAGCGCGGTGACCCTGACCGCACTGGCCGTACTGCTGAGATCGGTACCCGGCGACAGCGAGACGATCGGGCTTCGCGGACTCCCCCGATTGCTGCGGATGCGCAATCTCAGAACGACTCTCATCGTCACCGCACTGGTCATCACCGGCGCCTACGCCGCCTACACCTACGTCACCCCGTTCATCGTGGAGATCCTCGGCATCGACGCCGATCTGGTCGGCGTCGTCCTGCTCGTGATGGGTGTGGCGGGGGTGACCGGCAACTTCGCGGCGGGTGCCTTCCTCAACCGCACGCCGTCGGTGCGGTGGTCGCTGGCGACGATCATCGCGGTTCTCGCGGGCGCACTCATCCTCACCCCGGTCGCCAGTCTGTGGCTGCCAGCCGCGTTGGTCGGCCTCCTCGTGTGGGCGGCGGGGTACGCTGCGGCACCGATCGGCTTGCAGACGACGGTCTTCCGCGTTGCGCCCGCCTACAGGGAATCGGCGACGACGCTGTACTCCACGACGTTCAATTTCTCGATCGGTGTCGGAGCTCTGCTCGGTGCCCTCGCGATCGAGCGCGGAGGCGCGCTCGCACCGGTCATCGTCGGAGCCGTGTGCGCGACGGTCGCGCTTGCCGTCGCACTCACCCTCCCCACCCGCGTGAGGCCCGACGATCCGGCCGCAGTGCCTGGGTAAGGTTGCCGCCATGAACACTGGGCGCGAGGCGACTGGCAACACCGAGACCGCGACGATTTACCACAACCCGAAGTGCTCGACTTCGCGCAAAGCCCTGCAACGACTGCGCGACGAGGGCATCGAGCCGACGATCGTCAAGTACCTCGACGAGCCGTACACCCGCGCACAATTGGAGACGCTGTTCGACGACGCCGGAATCACCGTCCGTCAGGCCGCCCGCAAGCGCGAAGCGCTCTACAAAGAACTCGAGCTCGACGCCGCGTCGGACGAGAAGCTGCTCGACGAGATGGTCGCGCACCCGATCCTGGTGGAGCGCCCGTTCGTGGTGACCGACAAGGGAACCCGTCTCGCACGACCACTCGAGAAGCTCGACGAGATCCTCTGACCGCTCAGAACAGCAGCGGTCCGACGGTATTCGCAAGCCCGCGCGCGGCATCGGTGAG
>NZ_BAFB01000251.1 GCF_000248075.1 Gordonia otitidis NBRC 100426
GTATGAGATCTACCGGCTGAGCGCTGTTGAGGGAACCGAGAAGCTCCCCTACGCACTCAAGGTCCTCGCCGAGAATCTGCTTCGCACCGAGGACGGCGCGAACGTCACGAAGGACCACATCACCGCGATCGCCAACTGGGATCCCTCGGCCGAGCCGAGCATCGAGATCCAGTTCACGCCCGCACGCGTCATCATGCAGGACTTCACCGGCGTGCCCTGCGTGGTCGACCTGACCACCATGCGCGACGCCGTCAAGGAACTTGGTGGCGATCCCGACAAGGTCAACCCGCTTGCGCCCGCCGAGATGGTCATCGACCACTCCGTCATCATCGAGGCGTTCGGCAACGCACAGGCCTTCGAGCGCAACGTCGAGATCGAGTACCAGCGCAACGAAGAGCGTTACAAGTTCCTTCGTTGGGGCCAGGGCGCATTCGACGACTTCCGCGTCGTGCCGCCGGGCACCGGAATCGTCCACCAGGTCAACATCGAGCACCTCGCACGCTCGGTCATGGTCCGACCGAACGCCGAGGGCACCGACGTCGCCTACCCCGACACCTGCATCGGCACCGACTCGCACACCACGATGCAGAACGGTCTCGGCGTGCTCGGCTGGGGCGTCGGCGGTATCGAGGCCGAGGCGGCAATGCTCGGGCAGCCCGTCTCGATGCTGATCCCCCGCGTCGTCGGCTTCAAGCTGACAGGTGCGACCAAGCCCGGCGTCACCGCGACCGACGTCGTGCTGACCATCACCGACATGCTGCGCAAGCACGGCGTCGTCGGCAAGTTCGTCGAGTTCTACGGCAACGGTGTCGCCGAGGTTCCGCTGGCCAACCGCGCAACGATCGGCAACATGAGCCCGGAGTTCGGCTCGACCTGCGCGATCTTCCCGATCGACAGTGAGACCATCAGCTATCTCAAGCTCACCGGCCGCCCCCAGGAGACCCTCGACCTCGTCGAGGCGTACGCCAAGGAACAGGGCATGTGGCTGGAGAAGGACGCCGAGGAGCCCGCGTACTCCGAGTACATGGAACTCGACCTGTCGACGGTCGTCCCCTCGATCGCCGGCCCGAAGCGTCCGCAGGACCGCATCGAGCTGTGGGACGCCAAGAACGCGTTCCGCAAGGACATCCACAACTACGTCGAAGAGGGCAACACCCCCGCCTACAACGGTGTCGACGAGTCGAACGCCGAGAGCTTCCCGGCGTCGGATGCGCCCGCACTCGACCCGAACGGCGCGAAGCTGTCGTTCGCCGACGACGATTACGAGCCCGCCCACAACGCCAGCAAGGGCGCAGAGGGACGGCCGTCGAAGCCGGTCAAGATCTCCTCGCCCGAGCGCGGTGACATGATTCTCGACCACGGCATCGTCACCATCGCGTCGATCACCAGCTGCACCAACACCTCGAACCCGTCGGTCATGCTCGGCGCGGGCCTGCTCGCCAAGAAGGCCGTCGAGAAGGGTCTCACCCAGAAGCCGTGGGTCAAGACCTCGATGGCACCCGGTTCGCAGGTCGTCACCGGCTATTACGAGAAGGCCGGTCTGTGGCCGTACCTCGAGAAGCTCGGCTTCTACCTGGTCGGTTACGGCTGCACCACCTGCATCGGCAACTCGGGCCCGCTGCCCGAGGAGATCTCGAAGGCGATCAACGACAACGATCTGACCGCCACCGCGGTGCTCTCGGGTAACCGCAACTTCGAGGGTCGTATCAACCCCGACGTGAAGATGAACTACCTCGCGTCACCGCCGCTGGTCATCGCCTACGCACTCGCGGGCACGATGGACTTCGACTTCGAGAACGACCCGCTCGGCCAGGATCAGGACGGCAACGACGTGTTCCTGAAGGACATCTGGCCGTCGAACGAGGAGATCGCTCAGACCATCGCCAGCTCGATCAGCCCCGAGCAGTACGCGGCGGACTACGCCGACGTGTTCAAGGGTGACGAGCGGTGGCGGAGCCTGCCCACTCCCGAGGGCAAGACCTTCGACTGGGACGACGAGTCGACCTACGTGCGCAAGCCTCCGTACTTCGAGGGTATGAAGCTCGAGGCGGACCCGGTCTCCGACATCAAGGGTGCTCGTGTACTCGCCAAGCTCGGCGACTCGGTCACGACCGACCACATCTCCCCCGCGTCGACGATCAAGCCCGGCACCCCTGCCGCGCAGTACCTCGACGCACATGGTGTGGCCCGCAAGGACTACAACTCGCTGGGTGCACGTCGCGGCAACCACGAGGTGATGATCCGGTCGACCTTCGGCAACATCCGTCTCGCCAACCAGCTCGTCGATGTCACTGGTGGTTACACCCGCGACTTCACGCAGGAGGGTGCTCCGCAGTCATTCATCTACGACGCCGCGCAGAACTACGCGAAGCAGGGCACCCCGCTGGTCGTGCTCGGCGGCAAGGAGTACGGCACCGGTAGCTCGCGTGACTGGGCCGCCAAGGGCACCAGCCTGCTGGGCGTCAAGGCCGTCATCACCGAGAGCTTCGAGCGTATCCACCGCTCGAACCTCATCGGTATGGGTGTGATCCCGCTGCAGTTCCCTGACGGCGAGTCGCACAAGTCGCTGGGCCTCGACGGAACCGAGACCTTCGACATCACCGGCATCGAAGAACTGAACAACGGCACCACGCCGAAGACGGTTCACGTCACCGCCACCAAGGAGGACGGCTCGAAGATCGAGTTCGACGCCAAGGTGCGCATCGACACACCCGGTGAGGCCGACTACTACCGAAACGGCGGCATCCTGCAGTACGTGCTCCGCAACATGATCAAGAGCTGACAGGGCGAGCTCAGTGCCCAAGGTCAGTGATGACCGCCTTGCCGCGCGTCGTCGGGAGATTCTCGACGGCGCGCGGCATTGCTTCGCCGAGTACGGCTACGACGGAGCGACGGTCAAACGCATCGAGGAGTCCACAGGACTGTCTCGTGGCGCGATCTTTCACCATTTCCGCGACAAGGAAGCACTCTTCCTCGCACTCGCTCGCGAAGACGCCGAGCGCATGGCCGACGTGGCCGCGGAGCAGGGTCTCGTCCAGGTCATGCGCGACATGCTCGCTCGCCCACAGGATTTCGACTGGCTGGGTACGCGACTGGAGATCGCGCGCAAGCTGCGAACGGATCCGACGTTCCGGTCCGCATGGCTCGAACGCTCCGCGGAGTTGGAGAAGGCCACCCTCGATCGGCTCGAGCGTGGTCGGGAGACCGGGCGGTTGCGTGACGACGTTCCCACCGACGTCCTGCTCGCCTACCTCGACCTCGTGCTCGACGGCTTGATCACCAGACTCGCCTCCGGTCGCCCGACTGACGACCTGCACGCCGTGCTGGACCTCGTCGAGGCGTCGGTACGGGCGCCGAGCAGTGTGGAGGGTTAGCCAGGTCCTCGTCGACGGCGGGTGTCCGTGATTCCACTCACCCCGAGCGATCGCTCGGTATAGGATCACACGGAGCCGTACATGCTGTTCGATCAGAGGAGAGCCCGTGTTCCCAGGTGTCATCGCCGCCACCACCCCCGACAAGCCTGCGATCATCGACGCGGCTCGCGGACTGAGCCTCACCTACAGGGAACTCGACGACAATTCCGCGCGTCTCGCCAACCACCTTGAGGCACTGGGTTTGCGTCCCGGTGACACGATCGCCATGGTGTCCCGCAACGACCTACACATGTTCGAGGTCTACTGGGCCGCGCTGCGCAGCGGGCTCTACGTCACGGCGGTCAATCATCATCTCACCGCTGACGAGACCGACTACATCCTCACCGACAGCGCTGCACAGGTCGTGTTCGCCGACGCGACAGTGTCCGATGCGGTATCGCAGACCGGGCAGATCCCGGCTCTCGCCGTACCAGGACACCGGATCGCCTGGGGTGGCCGGATCGACGGTTTCGACGACTACGACGCCGTCCTCGCCGCTGCGCCCGATACCCCCCGCACCGACGAGCCCCGGGGTACCGACATGCTGTATTCGTCGGGAACCACGGGACGCCCCAAGGGAATTCGCACACCACTTCCTGTGGGGAACGTGGCAGAGGTTCCCGACGCCTACACAGAGATCTTCGGCCCGATGTACGGATTCGACTCCGACAGCGTCTATCTCTCCCCTGCTCCGCTGTATCACGCTGCGCCGCTGCGGTTCTGCGGCGTGACGAATTCGACGGGCGGCACCGTCGTCTTCATGGACCACTTCGACCCGATCGACGCCCTACAACTGATCGAGGAGTACCGCGTCACGCACAGCCAGTGGGTGCCGACGATGTTCATCCGGATGCTGAAGTTGCCGGAGGATGTCCGCACCGGCTACGACGTCTCGAGCCTGAAGGTCGCCATCCACGCTGCCGCGCCGTGCCCCGCCGAGGTGAAGCGCGCCATGATCGAGTGGTGGGGTCCGGTGATCTACGAGTACTACGCATCGACCGAGGCCGCAGGCGCCACCTTCATCGGCTCCGAGGATGCGCTGACCCATCCGGGCTCGGTCGGTCGAGCCGGTATGGGAGTCATCAGGATCTGCGACGAGACGGGCGCCGAGGTGCCGACCGGCGAAGTGGGATTGGTGTACTTCGAACGCGACACCCCGGCGTTCGAATACCACAATGATCCCGAGAAGACCGCGTCCGCCTATCACCCCGATCACCCCACCTGGGCCACCACCGGCGACATGGGCTACGTCGACGACGATGGCTTTCTCTACCTCACCGATCGCAAGGCGTTCATGATCATCTCCGGTGGCGTGAACATCTACCCGCAGGAAGCGGAGAACGTCATGATCAACCATCCGGCCGTCTACGACGTCGCGGTGATAGGCGTCCCCGACGACGATCTCGGCGAAGTGGCGAAGGCGTGCGTCCAACTCGCCCCCGAATACACACCGTCCGACGAACTCGCCGCCGAGTTGCTCGACTTCGTGCGGGAGTCCCTTGCACCATACAAATCGCCCCGCACCGTCGACTTCGTCGACGAACTCCCGCGCACACCGACAGGCAAGCTGGTGAAAGGCCAACTGCGCAAGGCGTACTGGCCGTCGACCGTCTGAATGACCGTCGATAACGCGCCGGTAACGGTTCTTCGCGCCTGTTAACGATCTTCTTCCCGATTCGGACAGAGACAGTATCGGGGGTCACACAGTGATCCGAATTGGGTCGGGGAGATCGAGAGCGCGCCATGCGCACCACCGAGTCACGCCGTCTTCGACGGCACCACACCGCACGTCTCGCCTGTTCGCGAGTTCGCCTGCAGCGCGGCATATTACGCGCAGCGTTCCTGCTGGGAGCCTTCGTTCTGACCATGGCTGCGGCAGTAGCCGGCACGGCACCCGCACATGCAGACGACCCTTCCGTCCCCGCAGGTTCCTCTGCCGCCTCCACAACGCCTGCGACGACTCCCCCGGCAACCACCACACCTCCGGGCACCACCGAACCGCCGACCACGACCCCACCGACGACCACACCGCCCACCACGACCCCACCGACGACCACACCGCCCACCACGACCCCACCGACCACGACACCGCCCACCACGACACCACCTGATGGCTCGCTCCCGGTCAGCACAGTGCACCTGAACGCGGTTCTCGAAGGCGCGCACGACACCGTGAACGGGGTCACGGTGCGGGTCACCTGGCCTGGCTCCTACACGGTCACCACACCGGCGACGCTGCAGACCTCTCACGGCGGGCTGAAGTTCACGGTCGTCAGTGTGCCGAAGGGGTTGCGACTGGTCAGTCCCGCGACGGACGGCGTGACGGTGCGGCGAGGACAGAGCGCCACCTATCTCATCCGTCTCGCAGTCGACGAGGGGTCGACCGGAGTGGTCCCCGGTCGCGATCCCGGCGCCCGCACTCCACTGGATTCGATCCCGTCGGGACCCGTCGACCGGCCGTGACCGCCGTGGACCGCTGCGCGTACGGCATGCGAATGATTTAGGGCTCGCACCGCGTCACTGCGATAACGCAACCACCGATGTAGTCGACATTCCGGGTGTCGGGGCCCGTCCACCCCATGAAAGGCTCAGTGACAATGTCCAAGCACATCACGCACTGCCACAACAGTTTTCGGCCCAGACGCCGAGTGATCACCGCGCTTGCGGCCGGGATTCTCGTGGGCGCCGTGGCGACACCCGCCGTCGGCGTGGCCGACACACCGCCGCCGTCGATGTCGTCTCCATCGACGACGTCAGTAGACACGCCGACGACGGCGGTACCGACAACGACCACCACACCGCCGACGACCGACCCGTCACCCACCGTGCCGTCGGCGCCGAATCCGTCGTCCCCCAACCCGTCTACACCCGTGCAGGCCCCGACCTCGGTGAGTTCGAGTGTTCCGTCGACTCCACCGGAGTCGGGGAGCGCACATCTGTACGTCGCATCGTTCATTCCCTATGACGGCGGCATCACGCCGGTGGACAACGTGCGTATCCGCCTCACCAACACCCAGACCGGAGCGGTGACCCTCGCGACCGCGCCAACCGACCTCACTCTCAACGTCGGTACCTATCGATACGAGACGCTCGCGTGGCCGGACGGCCTGAAGCTCATCTCCGGGAGCGGCAACGTCGAGTTGGGGTTGCTGGGCAACCACATCCAGATCTCGTTTGCGAGGGTCGACGACGGTGGTGATGGCACGACCGGAATACTCCAGCTGGTCAAGACCGATCGGATCACCGGAGCGAAGCTGCCCGGCGCGGGATTCGCATTGTCGACGTGTTCGGGGCAGTCACTGGGAACGGTGACGACCGGTGACGGTGGCGTCGTCAACCACGAGGTCGCACCCGGATGCTATCGGGCTCGTGAGATCACAGCACCGAAAGGCTATGTCGCCGAAGATCGTACATACACTGTCGACGTCTCGACCGACAAGGTGTCGACGGTGACCGTCTACAACACGCCGGTGGGACACGTCAGCGACCGTCATCCGGCCTCGCGGGTCCCGTTGTCGTCTGTTCCGTCGGGACCGGTGAGTCAGCCATGAACGGGCCACGCATGCGCGCCTTGTTCTGCCTGGTGGCACTGGGCTTCGCGTTGGTGATCGGCGGGTGTTCGACGAGCGACCGTGAGTCGGCGGCCACCGCTCCGTCGGCGCAGGCTGAACTGCCGGCGCCGGTCGCCGCCCGCACCGACGAGAAGTCCGCTCCGAAAAGCATTGCCGTAGGTGGTGATTCAGCAATTACCGAGGCAGTGGCAACCGACACGACCGGGGCGCTGCTGCCGCCGCAGGACGTACGCCGTCTCGGATGGTGGGTCGATTCCTCGCTGCCGGGATCAGGAAAGGGCACCATCGTGGTCACCGGCCACGTCAACGAGGCCGACCAGGGCACGGGATTCGCGGCGCGATTCGCGACGATGAAACCGGGCGAGACGGTCGCGGTGACCACTGCGTCCGGTCAGCAGATCAACTACCGTGTGACACGAATCCAGAACGCCGACAAGGAGACCGGGTTCCCCTCCGACGAACTGAACCGCGTCGACGGGCCCGAGACACTGGCCCTCGTCACGTGCGGCGGCCAGTTCGTCGGACCACCGCTGGGTTACAAGGACAACGTGATCGCCTGGGCAACCCGCGCCTGATCAACCGCGGATCAAGCGAGCTCGATCAGCTCCTGGTACTCCTCGCTCCAGTGGTCCTCGGTGCCGTCGGGCAACAGGATCACCCGCTGCGGATCGAGCGCGGCTGCGGCACCGGGGTCGTGGGTCACGAGAACCACGGCTCCGGTGTAGCTGCGCAGGGCGTCGAGGACCTGCTCACGCGAGATCGGGTCCAGGTTGTTGGTGGGCTCGTCGAGGAGAAGCACGTTGGCGGCCGACGAGACGAGTCCTGCGAGAGTGAGTCGCGTCTTCTCACCGCCCGACAGCGTTCCCGCGGGCTGATCGAGTTGAGGACCGGTGAACATGAACGCTCCGAGGAGTCCACGCAGATCCTGCTCGCCCGCGTCGGGCGCCGCGTGCCTGATGTTCTCCCACACGGTCGCCATGTCGTCGAGCGTGTCGTGTTCCTGGGCGAAGTACCCGATCTTGAGTCCGTAACCCGGTTCGAGCGTTCCGGTGTCTGGCGCCTCGACTCCCGCGAGAACCTTCAACAGCGTCGTCTTTCCCGCTCCGTTGAGGCCCAGCACCACCACGCGGCTGCCCTTGTCGATGGCGAGGTCGACCCCCGCGAAGATCTCCAACGAGCCGTAGGACTTGCTCAAACCCGAGGCCATCAGCGGGGTCTTGCCGCACGCCGCCGGTTCCGGGAACTTGATACGCGCGGTCTTGTCCGCCACCCGCTCGGCGTCGAGCGAATCGATCATCCGGTCGGCACGCTTGAGCATCTGCTGTGCCGCAGTCGCTTTCGTGGCCTTCGCGCCGAGTTTGGCGGCCTGCGCGCGCAGCGCCGACGCCTTCTTCTCGGCGTTGGCGCGCTCACGCTTGCGGCGCTGTTCGTCGGTCGCGCGGGCGTCGAGGTAGCGCTTCCATCCCATGTTGTAGATGTCGGCCTCCCCGCGCACCGCGTCGAGGAACCACACCTTGTTGACGACATCGGCGAGGAGATCGACGTCGTGGCTGATCACCACGAGTCCGCCTTCGTGGTTCTGCAGGAATCCGCGCAGCCAGGTGATCGAGTCGGCGTCGAGGTGGTTGGTCGGTTCGTCGAGGAGCAGCGTCGTATCGGATTTACCCGAGCCGTCGGACGCGGCGAAGAGGATGCGTGCGAGTTCGATGCGACGACGCTGTCCGCCGGACAATGTGCGCAGCGGTTGACCGAGAACGCGGTCGGGCAGGCCGAGGCTGCTGCAGATCCGTGCTGCCTCCGATTCGGCGACATAGCCGCCGAGGTCGGAGAAGCGCTCTTCGAGTCGGCCGTACTTGGCGACGGCCTTGTCGCGGACGGTGTCGTCGGCGGCCTCGGCCATGAGGGCCTGCTGCTTCTCCATCTGGTGCATGATCTCGTCGAGACCCCGCGCGGAGAGCACACGGTCGCGCGCGACGACGTCGAGATCGCCCTCTTTGGGATCCTGCGGCAGATATCCGAGCTGACCCGTGCGCGTCACCGTGCCCGCGTACGGCTCCGTCTCGCCGGCGAGAATACGCAGTGAGGTGGTCTTTCCTGCGCCGTTACGTCCGACGAGTCCGATACGGTCGCCAGGTTGGATTCGCATCGCGGAGCCGGGCGCCGACAACAGGGTCCGAGCGCCCGCTCGAACTTCCAGGTCGGTCGCGGTGATCACGACATACCAGTCTACTGTGCGGCAACCAGTGGTTTTTCCACCCCGCTGACCCACGCAGCCCCCACGTCGCTCGATACGGTGGCAAGGTGACCGAACGCACAGCTGACACTTCCGTTTCTCCGACCGATCTCAGCGGACGATCCGCCCTCGTCACGGGCGCGAGTCGCGGCATCGGCCTGGCCATCGCCACCGAACTCGCACGTCGGGGCGCCAGTGTGGTGATCACCGGCCGTAAACCCGACCCGCTGAACGAGGCCGCCGAGTCGATTCGTGCCGCGGTCGACGGGGCAGAGGTCGACGTCTGCCCCGGAAACACCGGCGACGCCACCCACCGCGTCGACGCGGTGGCGGCCGCAGTCCGCCTCGGCGGCGGTATCGACATCCTGGTCAACAACACCGGCATCAACCCGACCTACGGACCGCTCGTCGACGCCGATCTCGATGCGGTGCGCAAGATCTTCGACACCAACGTGGTCGCCGCCCTCGGATTCGTGCAGGAGGCCTACCGCGCAGGGATGGCCGACTCCGGCGGTGCGGTGCTCAACATAGCCTCGGTCGCGGGCCTGCGATCAACGGGCGTGATCGCCGCCTACGGAGCGTCGAAGGCGGCACTGATCCGTCTCACCGCCGAACTGGCGTGGGAACTGGGTCCGAAACACATCCGCGTCAACGCCATCGCACCGGCCATCGTGAAGACGAAGTTCGCAGACGCGCTCATCGCCGGTGACAACGAAGCCCGCGCCGTTGCCGGCTATCCCCTGGGACGGCTCGGCAGCACGGAGGACATCGCACAGGCTGCGGCATTTCTGGTCGGCGAGAACGCATCCTGGATCACCGGCCAGACCCTGCAGGTCGACGGCGGACTGCTGGCCACCGGATCGATGTGAGTCCGTCGCGAACGGCGATCGTCGTCGGTGGCGGTCCCGCGGGACGAGGGCTCGCGCATCGCCTGCGTGAGCATGGGGTGAGCACCACCCTGGTCGATCCGCATCCCGACAGAACCTGGCAGGCCACGTATGCCGCGTGGACAGACGAGTTGCCGAACTGGCTGAGCGACAACGCATTCGCCTCTCGGATGGACACCGTTGCAGTCCACGCTCGAACCCGCCACGAGATCGCCCGCGGCTACACGGTGCTCGACAATGCAGCCCTCGCAGCCGAATTGGATCTCGGCGGGGTGGCGCTGGTGAGGTCGACCGCGACCTCGGTGTCGCCACGGGAGGTGGTCTGCACGGATGGCTCGGTGCTGCATGCCGAGCAGATCATCGACTGCCGCGGCGCTCTGCCACACGATGCGCCCTATCAGACGGCGTTCGGGATCGTCGTCGACGCCCGGGACGCGGAGCCGATTCTCGACGGTGCGGGCGCGTTGCTCATGGAGTGGACGGGCCCCCGACAACTCGGCGCAGCGGGCTCGCCACTTCCGTCGTTCCTCTATGCCGTACCTCTCGGCGACGGCACAGTGCTGCTCGAAGAGACCTGTCTGGCCGGACATCCCGCGCTACCGCTCGCAGAGCTCCACCACCGGCTCCTGGTGAGACTGGGCGACAATCATCCGTCGGTGCTCCGCACGGAGTCGGTGAATTTTCCCCTCGTCGGCGCGTCGACGACGCCGTGGAAGGACCCCGTGTTCCGGTTCGGGGCCGCGGGCGGGCTGAAGAATCCAACGACGGGCTACAGCGTGGCCGCCTCATTGGCATGCGCGGATATCGTCGCGACCGCGGTCGCCGAGGGTGCCGACCCCGTGGCCGCACTGTGGCGAACGCCAGTGCGTTCGGTGCATGAGCTGCGGGTACGCGGACTGTCGGCGCTGCTCGGTCTCTCAGCCGATGAGACCCTCGACTTCTTCGAGGCGTTCTTCACCATGCCGATCAGCGCCCAACGCAGCTACCTCAGCGGGCGCGATGACCTTGCCGGGACGTTGGAGGCGATGGGACGCGTGATCTGCAAGGTCGGCATGCGGACGCGACTGAAGGTCGGTCGCGGCGCGGTGGCCGGGGGTGGATGGCCTGACGTCGCCCTCGACTGATCCCGGTCAGTCCAGGGGTGCCGTCAGGTAATCCTGGATCGCGCGCCCGACGGTCCTCACCAGTGTCTGCGCGGTGACCTCGGTGGCCGACGGGAGAGCCAAGACCTTGCGGCACAAAGCCAATCCCAGGATTTGTGTGGCAACAAGGCCGGTGCGCACCACTGCCTCGCCCTCGTCCGGTACCACCGCCGCGACCATGGGCAACATGTGCTCCTCGACGATCTCCACAACACGATCACGCGCAACGGGGTCGGTCATCGCACTTCGGAGCAGCACACTGAGCAGGTCCTGCGACTCGGCATCGTCCCAGATGCGCAGAAAGTGTTCGACGACCGCTGCGCCGCGACGATCCTCCGGTAGCGCGGCGAGGTCGGGGACGTCGACGTCGACTGTCGTCGCAGCGGTGAACAGGCCCCTCTTGTCGCCGAAGTAGCGGATGACCATCGACGGGTCGATATCGGCGTCCTGTGCGATTGCCCGCACAGTTGCACCGGCAAAACCACTGCGCGCGAAGTGTTCCCGTGCCGCGACCAGGATCGCGGCACGGGAGCGCTCCGCTCTCTCCTTCTTTGTCATACCGGCCACATGTTGCATACCGACAAGTCTAACGGGTTATGATCAACAGACGTTGGCCAACACGCGTTGACTGACTTGATCCACCGGAGTGCGCATCGCGCGCAGATCCTCACCCGATCAAGGAGAAGGACATGTTGCCCGAGAACATCGACGTACTGATCGTCGGCGGAGGCCCAACCGGACTCGTCGCCGCCACCGTCCTGACACGCGCAGGCCGGAACGTACTCACCCTCGACAAGCAGCCCGAGGGCCATAATGCCTCGCGAGCTGCGGCCATTCAGGCACGGACCATGGAGATCCTGCAGGAACTCGGTGTCGCCGACACACTCGTGGCCGAGGGTGTCGTGGTCCCGTACTTCACGTTCCGCAACCGCGAGAAGCTACTCAACGAACTGCGATTCGCCGACCTCGACACGAGGTATCCGCACGTCACCACCATTCAGCAGTGGCGAACCGAGCAGGTACTCACCGACAAACTGCACGATCTCGGCGGCCGGGTCACCCGCGGCTACACCGTTGTCGGGCTCGACGACACCGGCGAGGGCATCGACGTCGACGTCGACGGTCCCGATGGACGCGAGACCGTCCGGGCGCGATTCGTCATCGGTGCCGACGGCACGCACTCGGTTGTGCGCGAATCGGCGGGCATCGATTTCGTGGGCGGCGACTATCCGCAGTCGTTCGTACTCGCCGACGCCGAGTTCAGCGATTGGCCGCTGCGTTTCGACGAGGTGCAGAACTTCTTCTCCCCCAACGGAATCGTTGTGAGCGGGCCACTGCCCGAAGGCCGACGAAGGGTCCTGTTCACATGGCCGGACGAGGTCGACGACGTCGACGTCGCTCTGGTTCAGGACGTCCTCGACACCCGCGGCCCGACCGGATCGAGGGTCACCCGCATTGCGTGGGGATCACAGTTCCGTGTCCACCACCGCATCGCCGAACGCTTCCGCAAAGGTGACATCTTCCTCGCGGGCGATGCCGCCCACGTGCACAGCCCGGCCGGCGGCCAGGGAATGAATCTCGGCATCCAGGACGCCTACGAGCTCGGCATGGTCCTGGCCGCGGCCCTGTCATCGACACCGACGGTGAACCTGGACACCTACGAACACCGTCGACGACCGATCGCGGCGTCCACCGTGCGGTTGACCAACATCATGACCTCCGCGTCGGTCGCCGAGAATCCGCTCGCCATGAAGCTGCGTGACCTCGCGATGAACGCGATCGGGCATCTGCCGCCCGCCCGCAAGCAGATGGCGCTGCACATGGCAGAGCTGGTGGCGTGATGACGTCGCCGTCGCTCACCGGAGTCCACCACCTCAAGTTTCCCGTCTCCGACCTCGAGCAGAGCATCGACTGGTACGCACGGGTTTTCGGTGCCGAACACATCAGGCGATTCGACCACCACGACTCGGCAAGGCAGCGCTACGCCGTGGTGATCTCGATACCGGGCGTGCATCAACTCGTCGAGTTGCGCCTGAATCCAAGTGCAGCGCAAGGAGTCTCGGGTTTCGATCCCGTGACCTTCGGAGTCGCCGACGAGAAGACACTCCGGGAGTGGATCACGCATCTCGATCGGCAACAGGTGCCGCACACGCGCGCGATCACCGGCTACATCGGACAGGTCGTACGCCTGACGACACCGGACGGCATGACGATCCAGATCTATACAGATCCCAAGGGAGGATTCGAGTCGGCGACGTTCGACCGCTCGGTGGTGGTGGACCCGGTCACGACAGATCCCACCTGATGTGCGCGCCTGTGCAGATTGCACGCTCGCTCGACTGGCGAAGCGTCCTCGCGAGATGCAAAATATTCCGATGAAAGTGTCGCGAATTCTGAAACGGACGGTGATGTCGACCGATGGTCACTGATGCCTCTGCGAGTGGCGAAGAATTCACCGAGACCGCTGGAGCGGGGTCTGAAACGCCAATCATCGACGCGGTCGTAGCCCACATTCCTGGAGTCTCCCGCGAGCTTCAGCAGGAAGCGAAAGAGGCCGAGGAGCGCGCCGCCAAGATTATGCGCGACATTGGATTCAGTGACGCGAAGCGGTCCAGAACCGGTCCCGACCGGGGGGTCGACGTCACTGCGACAGGCGCCATCGCCCAGGTAAAGTGGCACAGCAAACAAATCCCGCGAACCACGACACAAGAATTCGCGGGTGCATGGCTTCACCGTCAGCGCACTTGGAAGCGAAATGAGAAGATGTTCTTCTTCTCCAAGGGCGGCTACAGTAGATTCGCGACTCAGTATGCCGACGATATCGGCATGGTGTTGTTTGTGTTCACCAAGGGCGGAAAGATTACGCCAGCAAACAAGCATGCTCGCGCGTATCAGAAGAAGTACCCATCTGTAGTAGCGAAGGCTCAATCGCCCAGCCGACCTACGAAAGAATCACCGTGGCGCAATGTCTTTGAAAATGTACTGACTCTCTTTCTCACCGTCGTGTTGCCACTCGCGATGCTCGCCGTCGGAGTTTTCTTGACATACGTCGGGATCGACCGACTGCTGTCGGGCAGCACGGCTGCCGGCATCGCTTCCCTCGTTGGCGGACTCCTGCTTTTCGCACTCTTAGTTGCCGCCGGCTGGTGGGTCTTCCGATCAGAGAAGTGAGTCGTAATCGTCACTTATTCTCGACCGACCAGGTTGGCCGATCTCGATCACGCGATTTACAGCCGCAAACAAGAGCAGTAGAAGTTTGCGCGCCATACGCCATTCGCCACACATCGATCGAGCCGGCGACGTCCCGTCATAGATTCTCAACAAGATCGAATGACCCTTGGTAGTTGCTACCCCAGACCTGCACGGGGTACCAACATACTTCTGGAGTTCGAGCGTTGGCGAGTTCTCAATTTTCGCCCACCAACAGATCAGGGTCGCACCGGTACGATCTCTTGGCGTTGGATCCTACGTTCATTCCAACTTCAATCGATGATGCCGTCGTGTGCGGTCAGCGTGACCGTCTCACACCTGCCGTTATGTGAACCGTATCGTTTGACGACCGTGGATATCCACCTGTCGACACGGTCACCGACGCCGCTCCCTGAGGTCGCGCCACTCCTCGATAAGCCGGTCGACATCGACAGTGTGCGCGGTGACGACCGACGGAAGACCCGCGCGCGTGGTCAGATGAGCTTCTCGAACCCGACGGTTGAAGTCGGTGAGTATGTCACGGACCGCGGCTTCGTCGGCGACATCGACCAGAGAAGCGGGAAATCCCTGTGCCTCCTTGCGTAGCTGCAGAGAGCCGGGCAGCAGTGCCGTGGAATCGAGCCCCTCGTCGCGGATCTTGCGTTTGACCCACCAATCCGGATCGTTGGCGTCAGAGAGATCGAGCGGTTTCCCCATGCCCGGCAGGTCGTCGAACTCACCCCGCTCGGTGGCCTCGCGGATCATCTTCTCGACGCGGGTCTCGTATGTGGGCGGCTTCCATCGACGGACACGACGAAACCGTCGCTCTGGTTCGTCCATGTATCCAGGGTGCCACGTATTCGGGATGCCACGGCACGCGCTCGCCCCATCGCCCCTATCCGTCGTAGAGCACAGAGAGCCGGTGCTGTTCTGCCCAGCGTGCGAAGTAGCAGGGAGGATCGGTCGCCCGAGCCCTGCGCGCTGCGGGCTGGAAGGTCCGAGCAGTGGTCCGGGACCAGTCGACGCCGCGCGCAGAACAGTTGGCTGCGACCGGCGTGGAAACGGTCCGTGGAGACTTCGCCGACAGCGCATCGATTCGTTCGGCATTCGAGGGGGCAGACAGCGTCTTCAGCGTTCAACCGAGTTCCGGACAACCGGGCCGGCCGATGTCCGACGAATCCGAGGTCGCCGCCGGCATCATGGTGGCCGACCTGGCGCGCGAGACCGGGGTTGAGCACCTCGTGTACAGCTCGTCGGAGATGATCCCGGTTTCCTCGCGTGCGGAGACGATTCCCGTTCCTGCTCAGCGTCGACGAGTGGCTGCCGACAGCAGACGCTGTGACAGGACGCGGATCACCGTGAATCCGAGCGGTGATGGTGCCTCCTCAGCTCAGAGCCGAGTATCCACCGGCTCGGATTCCAGTGCCAGGACGCCGAATACACACTCGTGGACCCGCCACAGCGGCGCGCCGTCGACATGCCGGGCGAGAGCTTCGCGACCGAGTTGGTACTCGCGCATCGCCATCGACCGCTTGTGCCGCAGGTCGCGGGATCGCAGCCGGTCAAGGTCATGGCGATACCCCGGGCCGTAGATGATGCGCAGGTACTCCTCGCCACGAACCTTCACACCGGGGAGCACGAGACGATTTTTCTTGTCGCGCACCATGTTCGCGAGAGGTTTGACCACCATGCCCTCCGCTCCGTCAGCCGTGACTCGTTCCCACCAGCGCGTGCCCGCGGCACGTGACGACGGATCGGTCATCGTGACAAGGTGTCGTGCCGTGGGCGCGAACAACGAGGGTTCAGAGCGCACGAGTCGGTCGGCGACGTCGAGGTGCCACAGGTGCGATTCGCATTCGAACGTCCGCGACACCGACTCGCCTCCGCCCGCTGCAAGCACCTCGAACGGCGCGACGCGCACGTCGTCGATGCCTGCGCCCGGTGTCACGTACCGCAGATATGCGGAACTGAAAGCGTCGATGTCCGCACGCTCGCTGTGCACCGAATCCCGAAGGTTGCCCACGTCGAGCCCCCGCGTGGCTGCGGTGTCGAGTTCACCGGCGTATGCGTCGAGTTCGACGGACGCCGCTGCGGCGAGGTTTGCAAAGTTGTCGCGAATCAGCTGCTGCCCCTTGATATTCCACGGCAGCAATTCGGCATCGAGAATCACCCAGTCGCAGTCCAGCGCGTCGAACAGCTCGGACGCCCCGCTGCGTGCCCGCAGCAGTAGCCCAGCGGTGGTCTCGTCGTCGAAGAACATGCGGCCGGTTCTGGTGTACAGCGCGCCGGGCCCGTCGATGCCGAAGCCCCGCCTGGCCGCGCGTGCGTCACGGGTGACGACCACCACCGCACGCGAGCCCATGTGCTTCTCTTCGCAGAGCACCGTGTCGACGCCCGCCTGGGCGTAGTAGGCGAATGCGGCATCGGGGTCCTCGAGCAGGTCGGCACTCTGTGCGCCGACCGGACTCATCGTCGGCGGCAGATACCGGAGCCAGCGGGGATCGGCCGCGAAACGCGACATCACCTCGAGCGCCGACGCGGCGCGGTCGCCGCGCACGGTGACCGACGGACCGAACCGTGTCGAGATCAGCCGCTTGTCACCTGCGACGACGTCGTCGAATCGCAGACGAGAGCGGACGCGTTCGTCGGCGTCCGAGTCGCCGTAACCCATCGGTCGCTCCGACGGCCAGTACGTCTCGGCAGCCGCCACCCCGACCACGTCGTTCTCCGGGTAGCGCAGCGCGCTGAGCCGTCCACCGAACACACAACCGGTGTCCACGCAGAGTGTGTTGTTGACCCATTCGGGCAGCGGCACCGGGGTGTGGCCGTACACGACCCGCGCGTCACCGCGGTAATCGCGCGCCCAGTCCAGACGCACCGGGTAACCCCACCGATCGGTCTCACCGGTCGTCTCGCCGTACATGGCCAGACTCCGCACCCTGCCCGACGTGCGCCCGTGGTAACGCTGCGGCAACCCGGCGTGGGAGATCACCAGACGTCCGTCATCGAAGACATAGTGCGACACCAGGCCATCGATGAAATCCAGCACCTCGGCGACGAATTCGGGCGGCTCGGCGTCGAGTTGCTCGAGTGACTCGGCGAGTCCGTGCCGGGCCGCCTGCTCGGTGGTCGCCGACCTCGACCGCCGCTGACGCAGCGCGCGGAGCAACTTCTCTTCGTGATTACCACGTACGCAGAACGCCTGCCCGTCGGCGGTCATCGACATGGCGATCCGCAGCACCTCCGGGGTGTCGGGGCCCCGGTCGACGAGATCACCGACGAAGATCACACGACGCCCGTCAGGATGAGCGTCGACGCCCAGGAAGTCGCCCGCCTGCGAGCGCCGCACAGTCCAGCCGAGTGCGGTGAGCAGCGCACACAGTTCTCGTGCGCAGCCGTGGACATCACCGATGATGTCGAACGGTCCGTGCTCGTCGGTGCGATCGTTGAAGAGCCGGGTACGCACAACCCGCGCCTCGTCGATCGCATCGACCCCGTCGAGCGTGTGGACGAATCGAAATCCCTCCTTGCGGAGGCTTTTTCCGTGCCGGTGCAATAGTCGGTGCTGGCGTCCGATCACACCTGGATCGATGTCGGGGCGGTTCTCCGCACGCCGCTCGAGATCGGGGAGCCCTACGTCGAGCACAATCGCCACGGCGAACACGTCCCGCTCCTTGGCGAGATCGAGCAGCACTTTTCTGTCCTCAGGCCGCACCGACGTCGCGTCGACGACGGTCAGTAGTCCACGGCGGAGTCGACGATCCGCGATGTCCAGCAGTGCACCGAACGCGTCACCTGTGGCGGACTGGTCTCTCGGGTCGTCGGCGACAAGTCCTCGGAACACATCCGACGAGAGCACCTCTGTTGGCGCGAAGTGCTTGTGCGCGAACGTCGACTTGCCTGCGCCCGACACCCCGACCAACACCACCAGGCACAACCTGGGCAGTTCGATGACCGTCATCGAGCACCTCCCACGTCGATTCGTCGGAATACCGCACTCTGCGTGGGGGTTCCGACGCCGTCGGCGACCTGCCCGATCCCCGACAGGGTCACCTCGTACGAATAGTCGGCTGCCACCCGTCCACACCACGACTCGAACTCGTCGCGGGTGAATTCGAAGCGGTGGTCCGGATGACGAAAGCCGTTGTCGAGGCCGTAGACCGGGTTGTACTCGGCGTTCGGTGTGGTGACGATCACAGCACCGGGTTGCATCGTGTCGAAAACCGAGTCGACGGCAACCGGCAGCCGGCCGGGATCGATGTGCTCGATCACTTCCATAAGGACCACGACGTCGAATCCGCGGCAGCGCTCATCGGTGTAGAGCAGCGAGGACTGCCATAGTTCGATCCCCCGCCGACGCTCGAGTCGTCCTGCAGCCGTACGCAATTCGTCGGTCGAAACGTCGACGCCGGCGAGGCGCGTAACCGTGCTGTCGGCGGACAGCGCGGCGAGCAGGCGCCCCTCGCCGCAACCGACGTCGAGCACCGAACGCGCCTGCGTGCCGCGGATGATCTCGGCGACCGTCGCAATACGCTCATCGGCCAGCGTCCTTCGCGTATCGGGGCTTCGCCGGTCGGCTTCGACGGCGCGTGTCTCGTCCTCGGCACTCTCCGGAGGGACACGATCCGAGCCGAGCCGACTGAGCGCCTCCGTCGTCAGGCCGCCCAGGTGCTTCAGGTACCCACGCACGATCGCGTCCCGTCGGGGATGCTCCGCGAGCCAGCCGTCCCCGAGGCGGAGCAGTTTGTCGACCTCGTCGTCATCGACGAAATAGTGCTTGTCGCCCGCGAGGGCAGGCAGTGCGACGGCGATGTGTCGTAGGCTGTCGCGCACCGTGAATCGGCCGGACAACGTGAGGGTCGCGAAGTCGGAGTCACCCCAGTCTGCGGGCATCAGCGGCTCGGCACGCGCCGTCACCGACCAGCCGAGGGGCCCGAACACGTCCTCAGGCCTCAGCTCCGCCCGCACGGGAACTGCTGGAATCGACACCGTCATGTCCCACGCATGGTCGACGATTTCCGCGCGGCTCGGACAGCGTCCTGCAATGGCGTCACCGAAAACCTTGCCCATCGCGACCACGAGGCGGGTCGACGCCGCGTACGGAATCGTGTTGACGTATCGGTCGACGTCGGTATGCGTGTCCACGCGGGCACCGCTGCCGTCGACGTGCAGGACGACGCGGCAGCGATCAGCCGCTGCGACGGGATAGAACACCGTCGCCTCCCCCTGTGTGGTGGCGAAGCGCTGCACCCGGTCGGGATGCTTGTGCAGCAGAAAGCCCAGATCCGTCGCGGGAGGTAGCGATCGGCCGCCATCAGCAGCGGTTCGTGCAATCTCGAGGGCTAGTAACACGCCTTCACCCTATGGGGCGGCACAAGCGAATTGTCAGACGGTGAAGCCCAGTGCGCGTAGCTGTTCGCGGCCGTCGTCGGTGATCTTGTCGGGACCCCACGGCGGCAACCACACCCAGTTGATCTCCAACTCGGTGCACAGTCCGCTGCCGATCAGCGCCGCACGCGACTGGTCCTCGATGACGTCGGTGAGCGGACACGCCGCCGACGTCAGTGTCATGTCGATCTTGGCCACCGCGTCGTCGGTGATCTCGATGCCGTAGACCAGGCCGAGGTCGACGACGTTGATGCCGAGTTCGGGGTCGACGACGTCGCGCATCGCTTCCTCGACGTCGAAGATCTCCGGAAGCGACGTGCTGGGCTCGCTCATGGTGCTCGCGGGCTGGTCGGCCGGCTGGGTCTCACCTGCGTCGGTCTTGATTGCCTGGGTATCAGTCGCCTGAACTTCATCGGCGGCGTCTGCAGCCGTCGCGGTCTGAGCTGTGGGCTGTTCGGTCATGAGGTCTCCACCTGTTCTGATTCGCGCTCTTCGACGGACTGGGCGAGTGCGTCCTTGAACGCCATCCAGCCCAACAGTGCACATTTCACACGCGCCGGGTACTTGCTCACGCCGGCGAACGCGATCCCGTCGCCGATGACGTCCTCGTCTCCTTCGTCGGAGCCACGGGAGGTCATCATCGCGTTGAACGAGGCGACCGTCTCCAACGCCTTGTCGACGCTGGCGCCCTCGAGCTGATCGAAGAGCACCGACGTGGACGCCTGCGAGATCGAGCACCCCTGGCCGTCATAGGAGATGTCGGCCACCGTGTTGCCGTCGTCCGACAGAGCCACACGCAAGGTGACCTCGTCACCACACGTCGGGTTGACGTGATGGACTTCGGCCCCGAACGGTTCGCGGAGTCCGCGCCCGTGCGGATGCTTGTAGTGATCGAGGATCACATCCTGATACATCTGCTCCATGCGCATGTCAGACGACCCCGAAGAACTTCTGCGCCTTGACAATTGCCGCTGCCAGTGCGTCCACTTCGTCGAGCGTGTTGTAGACGGCGAACGACGCGCGCGCACTGGCCGCGACACCGAAGCGTCGATGCAGTGGCCACGCGCAGTGGTGTCCGACACGGATGGCGACGCCCTCGTCATCGAGGATCTGGCCGAGGTCGTGCGCATGGATTCCGTCGACCAGGAACGACACCGCACCGCCGCGGTTGTCGGTGGTCGTCGGCCCGACGACCCGCAGTCCCTGGATCTCGCCGAGTGCGCGCAGTGCGTGCTCGGTGAGTGAATGTTCGTGCGCCGCAACGGCGTCCATGCCGATCGCGGCCAGGTAGTCGACGGCTGCTCCGAGTCCGACGACCTGGGATGTCATCGGTACGCCCGCTTCGAACCGCTGCGGCGGGTCGGCGTAGGTCGTGGCCTCCATGGTGACGGTCTCGATCATCGATCCGCCCGTGATGAACGGCGGCAGCGCCGCGAGCAGATCGGCCTTGCCGTAGAGCACACCGACCCCCGACGGACCGAGCATCTTGTGTCCGGAGAACGCGGCGAAGTCGACGTCGAGAGTACGGAAGTCGACGGGCATGTGCGGGACCGACTGGCAGGCGTCGAGGACGACCAGCGCGCCGACGGCACGTGCGCGGCGTACGAGCTCGTCGACATCGGCCACCGCGCCGGTCACGTTCGACTGGTGGGTGAATGCGACGACCTTGACGGTGTCGTCGAGTGTGAGCGAGTCCATGTCGATTCGCCCGTCGTCGGTGACGCCGTACCACTTCAGCGTCGCGCCGGTGCGTCGGCACAGCTCCTGCCACGGAACGAGATTCGCGTGATGTTCGAGTTCGGTGATCACGACGGTGTCGCCCTCACCGAGTCTGCGGCCACCGAACAGTGGTGCGCTGCGATCATCACCGAGCGTGTAGGTGACGAGGTTCAACGACTCGGTGGCGTTCTTGGTGAACACGATCTCGGGGGCGGTGACCCCGACGAACGACGCGATCTTCTCGCGGGCACCTTCGTAGTCGTCGGTTGCCTCCTCGGCGAGCTGGTGCGCACCACGATGCACGGCTGCGTTGTGGGTCGTCAGGAACTCACGCTCGGCGTCGAGCACCTGCACGGGACGCTGCGAGGTGGCACCGGAATCGAGGTAGACCAACGGCTTTCCGTCGCGCACCGTGCGCGTCAGAATCGGGAAATCGGCACGGAT
>NZ_BAFB01000250.1 GCF_000248075.1 Gordonia otitidis NBRC 100426
ACAACCGTCTCGACCCGGACAGAGGACCGATTGACTCGTTCCTCCAGGAGGTCGCGGACTATTCACTCGTCGTCATCGACGAGGCACACAACCTACGCAACTCCGGTGCGCAGCGTTCAGGTGCTGTGGATCGGGTCATCACCGCTGGTGGGTCCAAACGCGTTGTGCTGCTTACTGCGACTCCAGTCAACAACTCACTCACCGACCTCGAAACTCTGGTGAAGTACTTCATCCGCGACGACGCCCGCTTTGCGGCACTGGGTATCCCGAGCATCCGCGAGTACATCAAGCAGGCGCAGGCCATGGACCCCGCCAATCTGACACCTGAGCATCTGTTTGATCTGATGGATCAGGTTGCCGTGCGACGCACTCGAAAGTTCGTCAAGGAGCACTACGCCAATGAGCTGATCCGGGGCGCGGATGGCAAGCTGACCACTCTGAAGTTCCCCCAGCCCAAGGTCCGCCGGATCGACTACGACCTCGACGATGACGGCCTGGCGCTTATTGACGCGATGGTCTATGCGCTCGACGACCCGACCGATCCACACACTCCACGCGCGTGGGAAGAACGCAGTCGCGATCCGCAGCGACTGATGCTCGCGCGCTACCTCTCCAGCATGTACACGCTCGACCACGACTTGCAGGAATACCAGATCACCAACGCAGGGCTGCTTCGGTCCGGCCTCCTCAAACGACTCGAATCCAGTCCACAGGCGCTCCACGCCTCTTTGCAGAACATGATCGCCTCTCACGAGAGCTTTCTGGAGGCGCTCGGGCAAGGCGTCGTGCTCAAAGGCGAGGCGCTGAGCGAATGGGTCTCCTCCGACTCCGACGACCTCGACGCGTTCGTCGCCGAATTCGACAACGACGAAAAGATCGAATCGGTTGACGGCTACCACCTCACCGAACTTCAGGGTGACGTCGAGTCCGACATCGCTCTGCTGTGTGAACTGCGAGACCTCGCCCAGGTCGTGATCGAAGGTGTCGAGCCCAAAGTTAAGCAGCTCATCGAGGAACTGACGACGATTGCGGCCGCCGCGCAGCGTGTCGACCCGCGCGGACTCTCGCACGCCGACCGCCGGAAAGTCATCGTCTTCTCGGCCTTCACCGACACGATCATCCCCATCTATGACGCCGTCGTGGAAGCAATCGAAGCAGCGCCCGCAGGATCGCCGCTGGCCGAGTACCGTGCTCGCATCGCCCCGCCAATCATGGGTTCTTACGCCAAAACCCACGAACGCGGAGCGACGGGCGGTGTCGACCAAGGAGGCCGGGCGTCCACCATCGCCGGCTTCGCCCCCGCGACGGCCGGACCTCGAAACGCAAAGGGTGAGCCAGCGGCGAAGGATGAGTTCGACATCCTCTTCACCACCGATGTGCTCTCCGAGGGTGTGAACCTCCAACAAGCCGGGCAGATGATCAACTACGACCTGCCATGGAACCCCATGCGAATCGTCCAGCGACACGGTCGTGTCGACCGCATCGGCTCCAAACACGACTACGTCCACTTGGGACTCTTCTTCCCGGCCGAACGCCTCGACGCCCTGCTGGACCTAGAGGCACGTCTGGAAGCAAAGCTGGCGCTAGCCGATGCGGCGGTCGGGGCAGGGAACGTACTCCCGGGCCGCGGACCAGGACACGAAGTGAATCTGACCGACGACCAAGTCGTCGACGAGTTCGAGAAGCTGCTCGACGCCGGTGGATCGAGTGCCTCACTCTCCGGCGAGGAGTACCGGCGACGTCTGTCCAGTGCGTTCAACATGGACCCGCTGCTGAAGGCCGACATCCTCAGCCTTCCTTACGGTTCGGGAAGCGGATTCGTGAACCCCGTAGTGAACGGCAACGGCTACGTCTTTTGCATCAAGATCGGAAAGAGCCCGAAGCCCTGGTTCAGATACGTGCCGGTCGACGACGACTGGTCGCTCCGCCACAACGACGACGGCCACCCACTGATCTCTTCGGACACCCTGCTGTCCCTCCGCGTCGCCGATCCACAGAACGCCAGCGCTGATCGATGGCTCCCTGACGAGGTCTACGACCATGCCTTCGACGCGTGGGAGGTCGCCCGCGACAGCGTCTACAACGTCTGGCAGGAGCTAACCGACCCGAACGCG
>NZ_BAFB01000249.1 GCF_000248075.1 Gordonia otitidis NBRC 100426
GCCGAGCAGACTCCGCACTCGCGGATGTCTCGCTGGTTGTTGTCGGTCGTGAGGCCGGCATGCTGTCAATACACTATCGGGGTTCTGAGAGAACACACTGAGTTTTCTCTGTGCCCGTGATGCAGAAGGTCTTGCTGATGGTGGCTGTGATGGCCTCCGGAGGGAGTTTCGGTTACGGG
>NZ_BAFB01000248.1 GCF_000248075.1 Gordonia otitidis NBRC 100426
GTTCTTGATCTTCGTGGCAGCACTGGGCGTGATCATCCTGCCTGTGCGGAACGGACCTGTCGGTGATCTCTTCTCGACGTTGATGCCGTCGGGTACCGGGCTCGTGGCGCTGCTGTGCGCCGCGATCATCGCCGCGGTGGCAGCGAACCTCTTCAACAACCTTCCGGCGACACTGCTGCTGGTCCCGCTGGTGTCCGGTCAGCCCGCACTGGTTCTCGCCGTACTGCTCGGTGTCAACATCGGACCCAACCTCGCGGTGTTCGGATCACTCGCCAACCTGCTGTGGCGCGATGTGATGCGCCAGCACTCGGCGTCGACGTCGTCGCACGTGTACCTGAAACTCGGCGCCGTGTCGGTACCGCTGACGCTGATCACCACCGTGCTCGCGCTGTGGGCGGGGCTGAGCGCGTTCGGCTGACCTCGACGGGTTGGATCAGCGGAACAGGTTCGCCACGAACGGGATCGAGTCGACCTTCGACGCGTTGACCGTGCCGCTGTGATCCTTGTCGGGATAGAAGCGGAAGGTCACGGGCTGATTGTTCGCTTTGAGCCGTGAGACGAGCAGCAGCACACCTGGTGTGTTGACGTCGGTGTCGCGGCCGCCCTGCCCGATGAAGAACGGTTTGTCGTATCCGTATTCGGGGATGCCCATGTACTCGGTGAGCGTGGCCTGGAAGCCGGGGATCTCGGTCAGCGGGCGGCTCAACAGCTTTCCGGGGTCGACCTTCTGGGAGCGCACCAGCCCGCCCAGTTCGTCGTCGGAGTCGCAGAGCGTTTCGGCCTCGTCCACCCAGTAACGCCCGTACGGCGTCAGGAACGAGTTGATGTTCCACTCGGGAAACGTCGTTCGCAGGCCGGACAGGATGTACATCACGTAGATCGTGGTGTTGGGCGAGACCCCGCCGAGCGGGACCGGCGACGGGCGCCCGAGCGCGGCGACCAGATTCTCGATGTAGGCGGGCACACCGGTCCCGACGGCACCGCGATAGTCGAGGTCCTTGCCGCCGAACTCGGTTGCGTACCGCGCTGTGGTGATCGCGGCACCGCCACCCTGCGACTGCCCGACGACCGCCCACTTCCGCGACAACTGCGGGTAGACCGCCCGCGCGGCCTTCACACTGTCGACGATGCTGTGTGCCTCGACCCGGCCGTTCAGATACGGATGGTTGCCGGGAGTACCCAACCCGACGTAGTCGGACGCGACCACCGCGTAGCCCTGAGACATCCACGAGTGCAGGTAGTCCCAGTCACGCTCGACCGCAACAGGTCCCCCGATCGAGTACGCGCAGTGGTCGGCGAGACCCGTCGTTCCGTGTGCCCAGGCGATGACGGGCCAGCCGCCCTTGGGAGGCGTTCCCGGCGGTAGGTACACGGCGCCACTCGACAACGCGGGCGCCTCGCGTACGCCCTTGGTCCAGTAGGTGATCCGCTTGGCGTCGACGGCACCGGGAACGGTGATCCGTGCGGGCAGCGGCGCGGTCGAGACAACGGCGCCCGGCGCCCCGGTTGGCGCTGCGTCCGCAGGCGGAGCACCCGTGACCGCCGCCGTGGTTCCCACGGCGATTGCCACGGCCGTCACCAACACGCCCACCCGACGTCCGACTCTGCTGCGTTCACTCACGCTGAACACCGTATACATTGACCGGGCGACACGCAGCGGATGCCGAGCATTCACGAGAGCGAATCGGATGCACCCACGCCGAGAGTCACACCCCAGCCGATTCCGGCGTCGCGGGCGCGTCAGCGGCGGTCGCCTTCGCCCACTTGTAGTCGGCCTTGCCCGCGGGAGTCCGCTTGACCTCGTCCACGAACACGACGACCCGCGGAACCTTGTAGCCGGCAAGCGATTCGCGACAATGCAGCTGCAAGTCTTCGAGGGTCGGCTCGGGCTCGCCGTCGGCGACCGCTACCACCGCTCCGACTTTCTGGCCGTATCTGGCGTCCGGTACGGGAACCACCAACGCGTCGGCGACGGCGGGGTGTGCGTGGAGGGTCGCCTCGACCTCTTCGGCGTACACCTTCTCGCCCCCGGTGTTGATGCACTGCGAACCACGTCCGAGGAACACGATCGTGCCGTCGGCCTCGACCGTTCCCATGTCGCCGAGGATCGAGATGCGTCGACCGTCCGGCAGTGTCGGAAATGTCTTGGCCGACTTCGCCTCGTCCTTGTAGTAGCCGAGAGGGACGTTGCCGATGCGGGCGATGTACCCGACATCGCCCGAGCCGGGAACGATTTCGCTCAGTGACTCGTCGACGACCATCATCTTGTCTGTCGGCGGCACGCGGAGATTCCCGTCGTCGTCCATCACGATCTCGCCGTCGTTGCCCGATTCGGAGGCCCCGAAGTTGTCGCGCAGCACCAGATCGGGTTTGACCGCGGCCATCCTCTCCCGCACGTGCTGTGACCAGATAGCCCCGCCGGAGGTGATGGAGAACAACGACGACAGATCGACCTCACCCTTGCGTCGTTCGAGTTCGTCCACGAGCGGCATACCCATCGCGTCGCCCACGATGAGGATGATCTGGATCTGCTCCGACTCGATACCCGACACGATGGCCTCGGGATCGAAATCGCGCATCAGCACCAACCGCCCACCGAGCGTGAGGAAGGTGAACAACGAATACGACGCCGCGCCGTGCATCAGCGGTGCGGCGATGTTGAAGGCGATCGACGGGAAATCCTTGACCGCGGCACCGATCTCGGCGAGGTCCTTGCGTGCCTCACCGTACGGGTTGCCGCCCGAGATCGGCTTGCGGAAGAAGTCGTCGTGACTCCAGATGACACCCTTCGGATACCCGGTGGTACCGCCCGTGTAGAGCAGGTAGTGCTCGTCACCGGTGCGCTCCTCGAAGTCCCTCTTGTCGGGGAGTTCCTCGGACTCGCCGAACGACACGACCTCCACCGTCCGGCCGTCCGGCAGGTCACGCGCGGCGGCACTGAGCTCGTCGACGACGTCTCCGATCACGAAGACCGTTCGCACCAGAGGTAATTCGGCGAGAAGAGTGGCGACGCTACGCTGATGATCCGGTTCCTCGACGACGATCCCCCGCGAGTCGGAGTTGTCGAAGATGTAGCCGAGCTCGGCATTGGTGTAGCGATAGTTGACGTTGACCGGGACCGCTCGGACCTTCAGCAGACCGAGCAGGCTCGTGACGTGTTCGACGCTGTTCTTGAGGAACAGCGACACGTTGTCGTCGAGTCCGATGCCGTGCGCGGCGAACAGGTGCGCGACCTGATTGGCGAGTCGGTCGAGTTCGGCATAACTGATCTGGCGCCCGCCGTAACTGAGGGCGATCCGCTCGGGGACAGAATCGGCGACCGTCTCGAAAACGTCGGCGAGGTTGAATTTCATTGCTTCTGGCTCCTCTTGCTGCACTGCTTGTCGACCCATGTCGTTGTTCGTCCTGCGTTCACCGCGCGGGCGCGGCGCTCACGCCGCCAACTCTCCTAAGCCGCCGTCAACACCAAACCGCTTGTCGGGACGCCCGTTCCGGCTGTCACCACCACCCGCCGGGCTCCCGGCACCTGGTTCACCGACGTTCCCCGCACTTGCCGTACCGCCTCCGCTATTCCGTTCATCCCGTGGATGTAGGCCTCGCCCAGTTGCCCGCCGTGGGTGTTGAGTGGGAGTCGACCGCCCACCTCCAACGCGCCCGGTTCGCGAACGAAATCCGGCGCCTCGCCGCGGCCACAGAATCCCAATTCCTCCAACTGCAGCAGCGTGTACGGCGTGAAGTGGTCGTAGAGGATCGCCGCGTCCATGTCGTCGGGTCGCAGTCCCGACTGGCACCAGAGTTGCCTACCCACCAGGCCCATTTCCGGAAGCGCTGCCAGTTCGTCACGGTAGTAGCTGGTCATGATGAACTGGTCGACCCCACTGCCCGACGCCGCTCCCGAGATCACCGCGGGCGGATTGCGCAGATCCCGGGCACGCTCGGCCGACACGACGACGATGGCCACACCGCCGTCGGATTCCTGACAGCAGTCGAGCAGATGCAGCGGCTCGGCGATGTAGCGCGAATTCTGGTGATCGGCGAGCGTGATGGGCTTGCCGTAGAAGAAGGCCTCGGGATTGTTGGCGGCATGCTGACGATCGACGACGGCGATGCGTCCGAAATCCTCACTGGTGGCGCCGAACTCGTGCAGATATCGCTGTGCGACCATGGCGACGAATGCCGCCGGGGTCGACAGGCCATGGGGATAGCTGAACGCGTTGTCGGTCCCCGACGAGTTCTCCTGATTGGCCACAGCCGAGTTGACCTGTCCGAAGCGCAATCCCGACCGTTCGTTGAACGCCCGATATGCCACGACGACGTCGGCGACTCCCGTGGCCACGGCCATCGCTGCCTGCTGCACCGTCGAGCAGGCTGCACCCCCGCCGTAGTGGATGCGCGAGAAGTAGGTGAGTTCGGGGATTCCCACCGCTCGGGCGACCGCGATCTCTGCGTTGGTGTCCATGGTGAAGCTCACCAGACCGTCGACGTCAGCAGGGGTCAGTCCCGCGTCGGCGAGAGCCGACTGTACCGCCTCGGCCGCCAATCGCAGTTCGCTGCGCCCGGAGTTCTTGGAGAACTCGGTGGCACCGATCCCGGCGATCGACGTTGCACCGGACAGGCTACCCATCAGTGACCTCCCCAGGTGAGCGTGACCGTCGAGATCACGTGTTTGCCGAGCGCATTGGTTCCGGTGACGGCCACGGTGACCAGATCTCCGTCGACCTCGGTCACCTCACCGCTGAATGTCAACGAGTCGTAGGCATACCACGGCACACCGAGTTTGAGTCTGATCGACCGGATTCTCGACGTCGGACCCGCCCAGTCGGTGACGAAGCGTTCGACGAGTCCTGTGTCGGTGAGGATGTTGACGAAGATGTCCTCGGACCCCTTGGCCTGCGCCAGATCGCGGTCGTGGTGTACGTCCTGGAAGTCGCGGGTCGCCAGCGCCGTCGACACGATGAACGTAGGAGTCGCGTCGATCGTCAGCGGCGGCAACGTCGTTCCCACCTCGACGGTCGGAACTGCGCTCGTGGTCACTGCGTCTCCTCTGCTGTCGGGCGCCACGCATACAGCGTCCAGGCGTCGGTTCCTGATGCCTCGTCGGCGGGGAAGTCGAGGAACATCGCCTCGACGCGCTGGCCGATGTGCACGTCCGCAGGGTCGGTGTCGCGCAGCTCACCGAGCATGCGGATGGGCGCCGCGAGCGGCTTGCCCGCGCTGTCCCCGTCCCTGATGGCATCAGGTCTGTCGAGTTCGACGAGCGCGACCACGAAGGGGAGTTCACGTCCGGGCACCTTGGGCGCACGGTGCACCACGTAGCTGTACACCGTGCCGGTGCCAGGAGCTACCACGTAGTCCGTCGTCGGCACTGTCCCGTCGGAGTCCCGCGGCTTCCACGTCGCGGGGATCGGCGGATGACGCAGCGAACCGTCGGCCGTCTGTTGGATGCGCAGTTCGTGGGCGGCAACGCCCTCCCAGAAGAATGCCGTGTCACCGGACGCGCTGGGCCGCAACATGTGTGCGGGATCCAGATCTGCGGGTACGCCCTCGGCCCCGATCTCCGACGGCGCCGACTCGGGTGGCCTGAACTTCAGGATGCGGAAATCCATCTCGGCGACGACCTCGTCGCCGACCGACCACGTGTTACGCGTGGTGAAGAACCATCCCTCCCCGAGGGCTGTCTGCTTGGGTCCGGCGATGTCAACCAGCTCGGCCGACAACGAGACCTGTTCGCCCACACTCAGATAGCGGTGATAGGTGGTGTCACAGTTGGTCGCGACCACCGACGTGTATCCCGCCTCGTCGAAGAGCTCCGACGCCCGCCCCAGAGGATCGTCGTCGGCGCGCATCCCGTGCAGCCCGCGCATCGTCCACACCTGCGCCATGGCAGGTGGTGCGACGACCCCGGGGTGTCCGGCTGCTCGAGCGGCGTCGTCGTCGACGTAGACGGGGTTGGTGTCGCCGATGGCCTCGACCCAGTTGTTGATCATCGGTCGGTTCACCGGATCGCGCCCGTACACCGGGCGGCTCGCACCGGCATCGATGATGGCCTGCGCGGCGGTACGGATGTTCTCGACGGAGCGGTCGCCGGTCATCGGCTCACCCGTCATCGCCTCACCCGTCATCGCCTCACCCGTCATCGCTTGGCCCTGGGCAATCCGAGTCCTGCGGTGCCGATCATGTCTCGCATCACCTCGTTCACCCCACCACCGAACGTGATCACAGCGTTCCGCTTCTCCTGCACGTCTAGCCATTCGACGAGTGCCGCGGTGTCGGGATCGGTGAAGTCGCCGTAGCGGCCGACGATCTCGTCGACCATCCGGCACACCTTCTGCACCCGTTCCGTCGCAAAGACCTTGGTCGCCGCCGCGTCGGCCATGGAGATCGCCTCGCCGGTCGAGGCGACCTGCCAGTTGAGCAGTTCGTTGATGCGCGCGTAGGCGTCGATCTCCGCCAGTGCGCGTGCGACGTCGGTGTGCTTGGCGATCACCGTGCCGTCGGGACCCGGCCGCGAGGCCCACTCCCGCACGCGGGCGGCAAGGCCTTCGATGCGCCCGGCGGGCCCCAGCATCACCCGCTCGTGGTTGAGCTGGGTGGTGATGAGCTTCCACCCGTCGGCGTCGTCGCCCACCCGCATCGACACCGGCACGCGAACGTCGTTGTAGTACGTGGCATTCACGTGATGCGCGCCGTCCGCGGTGATGATGGGCGTCCAGCTGAATCCGGGATCCGAGGTGTCGACGATGAGAATCGAGATGCCCTTGTGCTTCGGTGCCGACTTGTCGGTGCGCACGGCCAGCCAGATGTAGTCGGCGTCGTGGCCACCCGTGGTGAAGATCTTCTGGCCGTTGACCACGTAGTGATCGCCCTCGCGCACCGCGGTGGTGGTGAGCGAGGCCAGGTCGGTGCCCGCCTCCGGCTCGGTGTAGCCGATCGCGAAATGCACGTCGCCGGCGAGAATTCGGGGCAGGAAGAGATCCTTCTGCTCATCGGTTCCGTGTGCCTGCAGGGTAGGCCCGACGGTCTGGAGGGTCACCGCGGGTAGCGGCACATCGGCGCGCACAGCCTCGTTGGTGAAGATCTGCTGCTCGATCTCGCCGAAACCCTTGCCGCCGTATTCCTTCGGCCAACCGACACCGAGCCAACCGTCGCGTCCCATCTGTGCGATCACGTCCCGATACGTGGGTCCGTGCCGCTCCGTGAGCATGATCTTCGCGGCCCCCGGGCCCACCAGGTCGGCGAAGTACTCACGCAGTTCGGTGCGCAGTCGCTTCTGCTCCGGCGTGAGGTCTATGAACATCGGTTGCGTCCCCTGTGCGGTGTGTTCTGTACGACGTACGTGTGGTGACCGAATCCTGTTGGCATGGTCAGGAACTCGACGTCCCGGCGAGTTCGTCGAGACGTGCGTTCGCTCCCCCGACAAGTCGGGCGACGTCCTTCGCGATCGAGAAATAGCGATGCAACGGATAAGTGAGATCGACCCCGACGCCGCCGTGCAGGTGAGTCATCGTCCTCATCGCCGCGGGGATCTCTGCTGCCGTCCAATACGAGGCGATTCCCAGATCCTGTTGTGCGTCGAGACCTTCGGACAGTCGCCATGCTGCTGCGGTCGTCGACAACGTGAGTGAGCGGCCCACCACGTAGATGTCGGCGAGCTGCTGGCCCACCGCCTGGAAGAGCGCGATCGGCTTACCGAACTGGTTGCGGTTGGACACGTGGTCGGCGGTGATGCGGGTGGCGCCCGCGACGAGGCCGTCGGCATACGCGGTCAACGCGAGGCGGAACCGGTCGCGCAGCGGCGCGACGTCGCTGCACAGCACATCGGTGTCGGCGATCCCGACGTCGTCGAAGCGCACGGTGTACTCGCCCCAACCGCTCGAGGTCGGTGTGCGCGTGATCGACACCCCGTCTGCATCGGCAGCAACCGCAACCACCCCCGCATCACTCGCGGTCAGCAGTGTCGACGCACCGTGGGCATGCAGCACACCGGTCTTGGTGCCCGACAGCCGACCGTCACGCAGCGTGGTGCGCGGCGTCGACGTCAACGCGTCGCCCGGCTCGCCGATGGCGACGGCATGCCACGTGCCGCCGGCACACGTGGGTGAGCAGCGGTCGCGCGCGGCATCGTCGAGTGTCTGGAGGAACAGAGCCGACGTGAGGGTGCCGAGCGCGGGCGTGACCGCGGCTGCCGAACCCAACTGGCGGAGCAACGGCAACAGCTCGGCGACGCGGAGGTCGTCGCCGCCGAGGGATTCCGGGAGCGGCAGGGACAACAACCCGGCGTCGCGCAACGACGTCCAGAGCGGACGGTCGAAGTCCTCGCGGTGTGCGACCTGCTCGGTCGATTCGCCCGCAACGGCACGTCCTCCGAAGAGTGAGGTCCAGTCGGGCTCGTGTCGCGCGAACACGTCTCGGGCCACATCGGCGACCGCTTGTGCCGGGCTGTCCATGCCGAAATCCACCGACGATCCCTTCTCGACCCACCTACAAAACTAGAACTCGTTCTAGTTGTATCAGACTGGACCGTGCGCGTGGGCGAATTGGCAGTTGATCTGCTGATTCCCCGTACCGACGACCTTTCAGTGACGGGGCAGACCGAGAATTCGTTCCGCAGCCGCTGTGCGAAGGATCTGCGTGGTGCCGCCCGCGATCGACAGGCACCTGTTCTGCAGTAGCTGGTCGGCAGCGTCACTCGCCCCGACTCCATCGACACCTAGTAGATCGAGACCGAACTCGGGCACCGACTGGCGGTGCGCGACACCGATCAGTTTGCGCACGCTCGACACCGCACCGGGATCGTGGCCCGCCAACCGCCTGGCTACCGCGAGAGCGTCGAGGACGCGTCCGACGTGCGCGTCGGCGACCAACTCGCCGAGCCGCCGCAGCTCGTCGCCGGTCAGTTCCCGATCCATCGATTCGATCTGACCGAGTAACGCATCCATCTCCTTGCCGAGACCCGACCCGCCCATCGCTACACGTTCGTTGGCGAGCGTCGTCCTGGCCAGCCGCCAGCCACCGTTGAGCTCACCGACGACGCACTCGTCGGGAACGAACACGTCGTCGAGGAAGACCTCGTTGAAGTTCGCCTGACCCGACAGCTCGCGTAGCGGGCGGATGTCGATGCCGCTCGAGGACATGTCCACGAGGAAGTAGGTGATACCCTTGTGTTTGGGCGCCTCGGAATCGGTGCGCGCCAGACAGATCCCCCATTGCGCGTTGTGTGCCTGCGATGTCCAGATCTTCTGACCCGACAGGTTCCACCCGCCGTCGACGCGGGTGGCCCTCGTCCGCAGCGACGCGAGGTCGGAGCCCGCCTCGGGCTCGCTGAACAGCTGACACCAGACGATGTCCCCGACGAGGGTCGGGCGCACGAAGCGCGTTCGCTGCTCATCGGTTCCGTGTTCGAGGATGGTCGGGATCGCCCAGGCACCGATCACCAGGTCGGGCCGCTCGATGCCCGCGCGTTCGAATTCCGCATCGATGAGCAACTGCAGTGCCGGGTCGGCACCGAGTCCGTGCGGCGGGGGCCAATGCGGTGTGAGATAACCGGATTCGGCGAGCAGTTGTCGCCTCTCCTCCGGTGCGACCGCGGCGATCTCGGCGATCTCGGCCCGGATGGCGTCGCGTCGGTGTTCGACGGAGCTGAGGTCGAGTTCGAAGCGTCGTCGGCCGCCGAGCATGCCGAGACGGCCGAGGTGCTCACGCTGCGCCGACGCCGCCGCCGTTGCCGCACGCATCGACAATGCGGCGCGCAGATAGAGGTGAGCGTCGTGCTCGAAAGTGAATCCGATGCCGCCGAGCACCTGGATACAGTCCTCGGCGGTGGCGACGGGCAACGACGCGATCAGCACATCGGTGGCGAGTCGGCTGAACGCGAGTTGGTCGCGGACGGACTCCCCGGCATCCGCACCAGGTGGAGCCGCCAGCGCGTCGTCGACCGCACGCGCGAGGTCCCATGCCGCGGCCGTGACCTGTTCGCTGCGGCAGAGCATGTCGGCACAGATGTGCTTGACGGCCTGGAAGGAACCGATCGGCGCGCCGAACTGGGTACGCACCTTGGCGTAGGCGACGGCGGCGTCGAGCGCCCACCGCGTCACTCCGCTGGCGTACGCCGCCGCAGTCGCCGACAACGCGCCCGTGATCAAGTCACCGTCGTCCACGACGAGCAGATCGTCGGGGTCGACCCCGGTGATCCACAGACGACTCACCGATCCCCGACCGTCGACACTCGCCATCGGCACGACTTCCCGCTCGCCAACACCCGGCGGGATCACGTGCCAGCCGGCCTCGACGCCCGTGCCGGTGAGTCTCGTGAGCACCGCGCTGCCGTCCACATATCCGACGACGACGCCGAGATCCACCCCGCCATCGGACACGACCGCCTCGGCACCAGCCCGCGCGAGCGCCGGAACCGCAGCACCGACCTGTCCGGACGCCAGTGCGTCGAGCAATCCCGCCGCGTGGGATTCCACCGACATCGACACCGCGAGTGCCGCCACCAGGGTCTCGCCGATGGGGCCCGGCACCAGACTCGTGCCACATTGCTCGACCATCGCGGCCACGTCGGCGAACGTCGCGCCGACACCGCCCTGTGATTCGTCCAACAGTGCGGCGAACAGTCCCAGTTCGGCCAGCTCCGGAAACAGCTCGCGCCACTGATCGCGCGATTTCTCCAGGTCAGCACGTATGATGTCGGTGGTGCGGCGTCGTGTCGCCCACCCGGAGATGGCCTCGCAGACGGCGAGCTGTTCGGCGGACGTGGCAAGGCTCACGCTGAAATCCTCTGCATGTCGGTTGTGGCGAAGAATTAGAACCTGTTCTAATAGTCCACGGGGGTATTTGTCCACCAGGCTTTCGACACCCGCGGGCGTCGGAGGGTACGAGATGAGGATGTCGCCTACACATGACCCGGTCGTCCGAAGATGCCGTGCCACAGAAGTCGGCACCGAGTCCGAGCAAGGGAACCTCGTCGAAGGCGGCCCCCCAGAAGCAGGGCACTGAGCCGTCCGCACCCTCGGGCGGCGCGGCGTCGACGACCGAAAGCGGTTCCGCTGCGCAACGCGACCGTCGACGGCGCATTCTCGACGCCACTCTCGCACTCGCCTCCAAGGGCGGATACGACGCCGTGCAGATGCGGACCGTCGCCGAGAAGGCCGACGTCGCAGTCGGCACCCTGTACCGCTACTTCCCGTCGAAGGTGCACCTGCTGGTGACCGCGCTCGCTCGCGAATTCGAGCGCGTCGAGACACGCGTCGACCGCTCGCAGCTGCAGGGCGACAACGCGATCGAACGACTTCGGCACGTGCTGGACATGATCACGTTCGCCATGCAGCGCGACCCGCTGCTGACCGAGGCCATGACCCGTGCGTTCATGTTCGCCGACGCGTCGGCGACCGCCGAGGTCGACCAGGTCGCCTCGATCATCGACCGCCTCTTCGCCGGTGCGATTGTCGACGAGGGCGAGCCGAGCGACGAGGAACTCGCCATCGCCCGGGTGCTCTCGGATGTGTGGATGTCGAATCTGGTCCAGTGGCTCACCCGCCGCGCGTCAGCCACCGACGTCACCAATCGACTCGAGCTCACCGTGCGGCTGCTCCTCAAGGACAGGGTCGCCGCCGACGCCTGATCGGGTCGGTGCACGCGGGCGGCGTCGACCACGGCGCCCTCATGAGGGCATCAGCAGCGTCTGTCCCGAGACCAGCGTGAAGGGAAATGCCAGATTGTTCGCGGCGGCGACGACCTGCACCCACGTGTCGATGTCGTCGTCTGATCCGTACTGCGCCGAGCAGATGCCGAAGATGGTCTCGCCTCCGACGCTCACGCGCTGGTTGAGTCCCGGAATACGCAGGACCTGACCCTTCGACACCTCTTGGGAGCCGAGACCATTGACCGCTCTGATGACGCCCGCCAGATCACCGTCGCCGTAGAACTCCTGCGCGACGACGGTCAGTGTCTGGTCGAACGGTGACGTGTACGTGGTTGCCTCGTCACCCAGATCCGGCATCCTCAGCCAGGCACGGTTCTCGATGGGATGCTGAGCCACCCCGTTGGCGATCTCCCACATCAGTTGAGTCGCGGGATCCGTGGTGCCGTAGGCCAACTGCGTGATCTCCTGCCGCAACGCCGGATGGTCGACGACGCACACTTGAAGCCTGCGAGTCACATACGGGATGTCGAGGATCTGCCCAACCTCGATGTGGTCCGGATTCGCGAGCTGGTTCGACGCCGCGATGACCGGATAGAGATCAGCGTCGCCGTATTCGGTTTCGGCGATCCGGGAAAGCGTGTCGCCCGCGACGACCGTGTACTTCTTCATGGGTTCTCCTCGGTGTCACCCAGGCTGGAGTCGACCCCGCCATGGGAGGGGATGACGCACGTCGGCGACGTGGTCCGACTCACAGCGTGACGCGGCGACACCAGGACCGATCGGGTAGTCGGCTACTTGAATCGCGTCGGCCGACCTACCCGATCAGTCGAGGTCGACCGAGATCTCGCCCGCGGCATCGGCGCGTACCGGATACGCGCGCACACCTGCCCCACCGAACGCGACCTCGTCGCCCGTGGACAGGTCGTAGGTGTGATTGTGCAGCGGGCAGACGACGACGCAATCGTCGATCAGGGCGTCGGCGAGCGGACCACCGCGGTGTGGGCACACGGCGTCGAGTGCACGCAGCGAATCGTCGCGCAGTCGGAACACGGCCACCTGGGTGCCGGCCACTCCGAAGGCGCGCCCCTCTCCGCGTGGGATGTCGGCGATGTTGCCGATGCTGACCTCGCTCATCGGACCGGCACCTGCGGCAGCGGCAACAATGGCAGTGCAGAACGGAACTGGCCGGGTGTGGCGGGCTCCTTGCCGTCCTGCCACGGATCGCGGTAGGCGTCGACGGAGCGCTGCATGTTGGTATCGAGTTGCTGCGCAATGCCTTCGGCATCGTCGACGACGACGGCCCGGATCTTCTCGATACCGTACCGCGGCACCCAGGCGTAGGTGCGCTCGAGCCATTTCGCGTTCTCCCGGTAGTACTGGAGGAATCGCCCGGTCAGGGTCATCACCTCGTCGGGGCTGTCGACGGTCGCGAGCAGATCACCTTTGCGGATATGCGCGCCCGCGGCGCCGCCCACGTAGATCTCCCACCTGCCGCCGTCGATCGCGACGACGCCGAGGTCCTTGCAGAGGGCTTCGGCGCAGTTGCGCGGGCACCCGGTGACCGCGAGTTTCATCTTGGCAGGACCCGCGATTCCCTGATATCGCTCTTCCAGCGCAATTCCCAGAGCAGTGGAGTCACCGACACCAAATCTGCAGAAGTCGCTGCCCACACAGGTTTTCACGGTGCGGAAACTCTTGCCGTAGGCATATCCCGACGGCATGTCGAGATCGGCCCACACATTCGGCAGATCCTCCTTGCGCACGCCGAGCAGATCGATGCGCTGACCGCCGGTGAGCTTGATCATCGGTACGTCGTACTTCTCGGCGACATCGGCGATCCTGCGTAGTTGATCCACACTCGTCACACCGCCCTTCATCTGCGGCACGACAGAGAATGTGCCGTCGCGCTGGATGTTCGCGTGCACCCGGTCGTTGATGAACCGCTCGGCGCGTTCGTCGATGAAGTCGGCGCCCCACATCATCTCGAGCAGCGACGACAGGCCCATCTTGGAGTTGGCGTCCTCTTTGCCGTCCGGGGCGAGCGCGGCGAACACCGACCGAACCGAGTACAGCTTGAGTTCTCGGATGAGCCGCATCAGTTCCGGCTTCTCGTACGGAATACCGGGCACATACCAGTTCGCAGAAGGGTCCTCGGTGACCACGCCTCCGGCAGCCCATTCGACGACCTGCGCGACAAGGGATTTGCACGACCCGCAGCCTTTGCCCGCACGTGTCGCGGCCATCACGCCGGACACCGACGTGGTGCCGTCTGCGACGCAGGAGACGATCGTCGCCTTGTCGACTCCGTTGCAGTTGCACACCTGGGCGTCGTCGGACAGTTCGGCGACTCCTGTCGCGGCGCCCGGTGTTCCGATGTCGAACATGAGCGAGAGCCGTTCGTCTGGCAGTTCGCTGCGCTGGTCGAACGCCTGCATGAGGAACGAGACCTTGCTGACGTCCCCGACGAGCGTGGCGCCGACGAGCTTGTTGTCACGGATCACGACGGTCTTGTACACGCCGTGCCTCGGCTCGTAGAACTGCAGGAACTCGTCGTCGTCGAATTCTGGTGCCTTGACGCCCATCTGGGCCACATCAACCCCTGCGACCTTGAGTTTCGTCGACGTCCGCGAACCGCGATACGACGCCGACGCATCCGCTGCGGTGATGTGATCGGCGAGCACCTTCGCCTGCTCCCACAGCGGTGCGACCAGCCCGTACACCTGACCACGATGCTGTGCGCACTCGCCGACGACGTAGATGTCGTCGTCGTCGATCGATCGCATGTGGTCGTCGACGACGATCGCGCGTTCGACGGTGAGACCGGCACCACGAGCGAGACCGACGTTGGGACGAATCCCGGTGGCGAGAACCAAGAGATCGCAGTCGAGCCGCTCCCCGTCGGCGAATCCGACCGCGGTGATGGCGTTCCCGGCGTCGGCATAGGCGTGTGTCGTACGTTTACCGGTGACCACCTCGAGCCCTGTTGACTCGATCGCGCTGCGCAAGACCGCACCACCGGTGTCGTCGAGTTGGGCGTTCATGAGGATCGGTCCCGAGTGGACGACGGTGGCGTCGAGTCCCCGACCGTGCAGCCCGTAGGCGGCTTCGAGCCCGAGCAGCCCACCACCGATGACCGCGGCGTGCGTTGCGTCGCCCGCGTGCTCGATGATGGCGTTGGTGTCGTCGAGACTGCGGAAGCCGAAGACCCCGCCGAGCAGTGTCGTGTCGTCGACCCAGAGTCCGTCGATCGGCGGGAAGAACGCCCGACTGCCCGTCGCGATGACGAGTTTGTCGTAGCCGACCCTCGAACCGTCGTCGGCCAACACGACTTTGGCGTACGGATCGATCCGGACCACCCGCACGCCCGCCCGCAGGTCGATGTCGTTGTCGCGATACCAGTCGACGGTGTTCAGGTAGATGTCGTCGGGGGCATCGGTGCCTGCGAGCACATGCGAGAGTGCAATGCGGTTGTAGTTGCCGTACGGTTCGTCGCCGAACACGGTGATCGCGAACTGCGACGCCCCGCCCCTGGCGATGATCTCCTCGATCGTCCGCGCGCCCGCCATACCGTTGCCCACGACGACGAGCGAGTCCATCGGCATCAGAACTCCACCAATCCGAGGTCGATGACGACCGTCCCCTGCGTCGACGCGGGTGCGGTCAGCGCCAGGGACAGTTCGGCTCCCTCGATGAAGTCCTCAACGAGTCGTAGGGGCACGTGGGTGGCGCCCTGTGCCGGAATCGGGAAGTAGCGCACCGGTTCACCGTTGTGCATCAGCGCCACCGTGATCATCGAGTCGGTGCTGTTACCTCCGCGGAAGTACACCGCCTGCAGCGTGGCACCGTCGGGAACCGTGATGGCCAGGGAGGCGTCGATCGCGTCGAGGGACTCGAACCCCTTTCCGACAAAGGGGAATCGTCCCTGGAGGAATCGCGGAGTGCTGGTGTCGCTCATGGGCGGAAGGTGCCTCTCTGGTCGGTAATGCTGTGGGGCTGTTCACGAACTGCTAGTACACGTCTCGGACGTACCGTTTCTCGGCCGCGAGCGCCTTGACGTAGGCCTCGGCACTGGGACCGGAGAGCTTTCCGTGTTCGGCGACGACGCGGGTCAGTGCGGCGTCGACATCGCGCGCCATGCGTGCCTTGTCACCGCACACGTAGAAGTAGGCACCCTCGTTGAGCCAGCGCCACAACTGCGCACCTTTGTCGATCATGCGGTCCTGGACGTAGACCTTGCGCTCCTGATCCCGCGAGAACGCGAGGTCGAGGTCGGTGAGAAAGCCGTCGGCACGGAAGGATTCGATCTCATCTCGATAGTAGAAGTCGGTCGCCGCATGCTGTTCACCGAAGAACAGCCAGTTGCGCCCGGTGTGTCCGAGCGCTCGACGCTCGTGCAGGAATCCGCGAAACGGTGCGATCCCGGTACCGGGACCGACCATGATCATCGGCGCGTCCGGGTCGGCGGGCGGTGCGAAATGGGCCGAGTGCTGCACCCAGATACTGATCGGGTCGCCGTCGGCGCGGTCGGCGAGATAGGTCGAGCAGACGCCGTGGCGCGCTACACCGTGCACGTTGTAGCGCACCGCCGACACCGTCAACTGCGCCTCGTTCGGGTTCTCCTTCGGACTCGACGAAATCGAGTACTGGCGCGGCGCAAGGGGTTTGATGACATCGAGCCATTCGTCCACCGCCGCGCGGACCGGGAAGGCGGTGAGCAGGTCGGCAGACAGTCGCCCCCACATCCAGTCGTCGAGCACGTCACGGTTGTCCGGGCGTAGTAGTTCGGCGAGGTCGGCTGACCGATGACGATCGGATACGAAGGACAACAATCCCGGGGTGATCCGCGTGATGTCGAGCCGCTCGTACAGTGCGCGGTAGAGCAGCATCTCTTCGTCACCGAGGGTGATGATCTGATCGCCGTCGAGCCCGGTGAGGGCAAGGAACTCCTCGACGTACGCCGGACTGTTGCGCGGGCAGACGACCAGGGCGTCTCCCGCCTCATAGGTAAGGGTGTCGTCGGGGAGCGCGAATCCGAACTGACGGACGTCTTTGCTCGACCCGGGCACGCTCAGTCTGGTGTTGCGGATCAGGGAGGTCACCAACGGGTTCTTGCGGCCGTACGGAATGGGCTGCGCGCTCGGGGCGGTGTCGACGGGCGTGGCCTCAGGCGCCTCGGGTGTAGCGACACCCCCCGATGCCGCGACCTCGGCTGCCAGTTCCCCTGTGACCGCGTCGAGCCAACCCTGCGCGGTGGTCTCGAAGTCCGGCTCGCAATCGGCTCGCTCCACCAGCCGGGTGGCGCCGAGCTGGGCGAGTCGATCGTCCAATTTCCTTCCGAAACCGCAGAATTCGTCGTAACTGGGGTCGCCGAAGGCGAGGACTCCATACCGCAGCCCGGCCAACGACGGCGCGCCGTCGCCGCTGAGAGCGTCCCAGAAGGCGCTGGCGTTGTCCGGCGGGTCGCCGTCGCCGGTGGTCGAGGTGACGATCAGGACGGTCCCCTCGGACGTCAGAGCATCGACACCCGCGTCGTCGAGCGTCCGTGTGACCGCGGTGACTCCGGTCGCCGCCAGCGAATCCGCCACGGTCGGGGCGAAGTCCTCGACCGTGCCGGTCTGCGATGCCCACAGCACCTCGACCGTCGGCGCCAACGCACCGGGTTCGTCGGCCCCCTCGGTGGCCGGACGCTGCTCCCCTGTGGTCCCCGCAACGCGCGAGAAGGCGCCGGCCAGCACGCCGTCGACCCACGCGCGGTGCTGCGTGGAGAGCGGTGCTTGTGCAGGCAGCACCGGCACTCCCACCACGGATTCGTCGCTCTGCAGACCGGTCAACACACCGGCCACGTACGCCTGCTCGACCTCGGACAGTTCCGGAGGGGCAGGTGCAGTCGATAGTCCCAGCGCCACGGCAAGGCTCGAACCGGCAGCGGGCATCGCTTCTGTTGCCTGCGCGGCGAGCTGCGTCGGCACCTTCTCGAGCGCCACAGCACTGACCTTGAACTCGGGTTGCAACGACGCCGGGTCGACGGCGTCGTTGGTGACGGCGTTGATGGCGACGTCGGGGCCGAACATGTCACTCCAGTGGAAGGGCGCGAAGCAGTTGCCCGGCCGTACCCGATCGGTGATCACCGCGGGAAGCACCGCCGCACCGCGCCGGGACCGGATGCGTACGGAGTCGCCCTCCGAGATCTGTTGCGCCGCAGCATCGTCGGGATGCAGTTCGACGAAGGGTGCCGGATTGAGCTTGTTGAGCTTCGCGACACGTCCCGTCTTGGTCATGGTGTGCCACTGGTGTGCCAGTCGTCCGGTGTTGAGGATCAGCGGGAACTCGTCGTCCGGCATCTCGGCGGGCGGAAGGAACGGGCGCGCGTGGAACACGGCTCGGCCACTGGGCGTGGGGAACACGAAGTCGGGGACGGAGCCGTCGGCTCGGGTCAGCCTGGTCTGGCTCCGACCGTCGTTGAGATAGCGCACCGGATGACGGTCGGCGTCGTCGTCGGGTGGGCACGGCCATTGCAACGGCGTTTCCCGCAGCCGCGCGTAACTCGCGCCACGAATGTCCCAGCCGGTCTTCGGGTTCCAGAATCTCCTGATCTCGTCGAATACCTCTTCTGCCGTCTCGAAGGAGAATCCGTCACGGTAACCCATCTCGGCGGCGATCCGGCAGATCAACTCCCAGTCGGGCAGAGCATCTCCCGGCGGCGACACCGCACGTTGGAACAGGGTGAGATTGCGTTCGGAATTGATCATCACGCCGTCGGACTCGGTCCACAGTGTGGCGGGCAGAGCCACGTCGGCGTACGGCAGGGTCTCGTTCTCGGCGAAGACGTCCTGCACCACGACGAGTTCACATCGCTGCAGTGCTTCGATCACCTTCGACCGGTTGGCCACGCTGGCAACGGGATTGGTGCAGATGATCCAACACGCCTTGATCTCGCCTGCCGCCATCTGGTCGAACATGTCGATCGTGCCTGCGCCGACATCGGGTCGAATGGAGCCTCGTGGAACTCCCCAGACGTCCTCGCAGAAGTCACGGTCGGCTTCCGACAGCACCGCCCGTTGGCCGGGAAGTCCCGGCCCCATGTAACCCATTTCACGGCCACCCATGGCGTTGGGCTGTCCGGTCAGCGAGAACGGTCCGCTACCGACACGGCAGATCGCACCTGTGGCCAGGTGCAGGTTGACCAACGCGTTGGTGTGCCAGGTCCCGTGGACCGACTGGTTGAGACCCATCGTCCAGCAGCTCATCCAGTTGGCGGACTCGGCGATCCAGGTGGCAGCGGTGCGGATGTCGGACTCGGGGATGCCGGTGATCTCACTGACGTGTGCGGGCGTGTAGTCGGCGACGAACTCCTTGGTGGCGTCGAATCCCTCGGTGTAGTCGGCGACGAAGTCGTGATCGACCGCATCGGCCTCGATCAGCAGATGCAGCAGCCCGTTCAACAGTGCGAGATCGGTGCCCGGCGCCACCTGCAGGAAGAGGTCGGCCTTCGCGGCGGTGGCCGTGCGTCGCGGATCGACGACCACGAGCTTCGCGCCCGCCTTGACCCGCTCCATCATCCGTAGGAACAGGATCGGGTGGCAGTCGGCCATGTTGGAGCCGATGACCAGGAAAAGGTCGGCGTTGTCGAAATCCTGATAGGAACCGGGCGGCCCGTCGGCGCCGAGGGACTGCTTGTATCCGGTTCCCGCGCTGGCCATGCACAACCGCGAGTTGGATTCGATGTTGATGCTGTGCAGGAAGCCCTTGGTGAACTTGTTGGACAGATACTGGGCTTCCGTCGACATCTGACCCGAGACGTACACCGCGACAGAATCGGGGCCGTGTTCGTCGGCGATCGCGCGCATGCGCCGCGCCGCGAAGCCGATGGCCTCGTCGATGCCCACGGACTCCCGCTCGCCGTCGCGACTGGTCCGCATCGACGCCTTCTCCATCCGGCCCGGTGCTGCGAGCAGGTCAGACGTGGTCGAGCCCTTGGTACACAGCCGACCGAAGTTCGTCGGGTGGTCTTTGCGTCCGGTGGTCTTGGTCACCAGCGGCAGGTGATCGCCGTCGGGCGCCGACACGTGCAGGACCATTCCGCACCCGACCCCGCAGTATGCGCAGAGAGTGTCGACGGTGGTGGTCTCGGCCATGACTCCATGGTCGAACGCCCATGTTTCGAGGTCCGTGACAGCTCGTTACCGGTCGATCACATGGTTCTCACATTGCCTGGTCGCGCGTGTGAGGTCGCGGAGCCGTCCACGGCGGCCCGCACCCGGTCGACGACGAGATCGGCGATGCGAGGGTCGGCGCCGAGCGGTTCGCCCACGCCGTCGGCGCCGTACTCGGCGAGTCTAGAATGAAACAGACCGGGCGCCAACAGGTATGACGCGATGAAGACGCGCCGGCGTCGCTTGCGCACCTCGGCGACCACCTCGGGCACCCGCGGCGTCGCCGTCGCGATGTAGCCGACGGGCACGTCGTCCCCGATCAGATCGCTCAGGTAGGCGGCGGCCTTCTCCACCTCGCCGAGCGCCAGCGGATCCGACGACCCGGCCGCCGCCATCACCACCGAATCACCCGGTCGCCATCCTGCTGTCCACAGACGGTCGCGCATCACCTCTGCCAGCACGGGATCGGGGCCGAGGTTGTCGCACATCGTCACGTCGCGATGTCCGCTCGCCTCGACGTGCGCGGGGATGTCGCGCCGCACGTGGTAACCAGCGGCCAGGAACACGGGGATCACCAGCGCGGCGTCGTCGGTCTCGGCGAGCAGCTCCGACGGCGACGGGCCGAGGACGTCGACGAACGCAACGCGGGTCTGACCGATGCGTTGGCCGACCAGGGCGGCGATGCGTCCGATGGTGTCGACTCCCGCCAGCGAGCGGGTGCCGTGCGCCACGAGGATAGGTGCCGCGCGGCCGCGGGTTGGTTCAGGTGTCATCGGAATCGTTCTCGTCGTATTCGAGGTCGACTGCGAGGCGATAGCCCCGCTTGACCACGGTCTGGATCATCTTCGAATCGCCCAGTGCGGTGCGCAGTCTGGTGATCGCCATCTCGACGGCGTGCGTGTCGGTTCCGCCGCCGGGGAGTTCGTCGAGCATCGCCTTGCGTGAAATGACCTGCCCCGGAACGCGATGCAGCACACGTAGCAGAGCCATGCTCGATCCGGTCACCTGCCGGTAGCACCCGTCGACCACGACACCCGATGCCCGAAGGCTCAGGTCGTGTCCGGCGACACGGAGCACGGTGGCACGTCGCGGGAGCTCGTCGGCGATGAGTCTGACCAGCGCACCGAGCCGGAATCTACTGGGCTGCAATGTCGGAACCTGCAGTGCGTGCAAGGGACCAGCGGTCACGTTGCCCACGCACATCGCGGGAACGGCTGTGCGCATCGCATGCAGCAGCGGCTCGAGTGCACCCGCGCGGTGTGCCTGTCCGAGCATGGATGCGACGGCCGGTGCGCTGGTGAACGTGACGGCGTCGAGGTCACGGTTGATGACCGCGTCGATCATCCTGCTCATGGGTTCGGTGTCGTCGGGTGGCGTCCACCGGTAGACCGGAACGGGCACGACGTCGGCGCCTGCTTCCCGAAGCACATCGCACAGATCGGGCAGCGGTTCCCAACTGGTCGTGGCGCCGTGTAGTTGCACGGCCACCCGCAGCCCGGCCACCCCCTCCTCGAGCAGTTCGCGGATCAGTTCGCTCGACGACTCGCTCGGCGGAGACCACTGTTCGCGCAGACCTGCGGCACGGATGGCGCCCTTGGCCTTGGGGCCCCGCGCCAACAACCGGACGTCGCCGAGAGTGTCCACGAGATCGTCGGCGAGCCCCCATCCGTCGGCAGCCTCCACCCATCCGCGGAACCCGATGCCGGTCGTCGCGACGAGGATGTCCGGGGGTTGGTTGAGAATCGCCTGGGTTGCGCGCTCGAGTTCGTCGTCGTCGACCAGTGGGATGATGCGGATGGCGGGCGCATGGACCACCGTCGCGCCTCGCCGTTCGAGCAGCGCCGCGAACTCGTCTGCGCGACGTGCGGCGGTGACGCCGATGGTGAAACCGATGAGGGTCTTCTCGGGGTTGGCGGTCCTGTCCGGGGAGGTCGGGGGCGTCGTGGTCGGGTCGGACTGAGTCATCAGGGGGCGCAGACCTCGATCGTCCCGTCGACGACGCGAACCGGGTACATCCGCAGCGCACGGGACTCGTCGTCGAGGCAGACACCCGTGTCGAGCGAGAAGACCTGTTTGAGCAGCGGCGACGCAACCGTCGGCACGCCTGCCCTGTCTCCGACCAACCCGCGGGACATCACGGCAGCACGCCCGAACGGATCGATGTTGTCGACGACCCGCAGGTCGGGTTCGGGACCATCGGTCAGCCGGAACACGGCCACCTGGGTGTCGCCGATCAGCGCGGCCACACCGCGGCCGACGCTGACCCGGTCGAGCGGACAGATGGCCACCCAGGTCTCCTCGGAACGCGCTGTGGTCGGTGTGGCGGGTGCGTCGTCCAACGCGGTCATGATGCTGTCTCCTTGACCTGGGTGGTGTCCCCGACGGGCAGGGTCGGTAGACCGAGAAGCACCGGGACCTTGCGCCCCGACGAGTCGTCGAAGGCGATGGTCGGGTCGGGTGTCTCGGGGGCGTTCACGAAGGAGACGAATCGGCGCAGCTTCTCTTCGTCGTCGAGCACTGCGGCCCACTCGTCGCGGTAGCCGTCCACGTGTCGGGCGACCGCGTCTTCGAGGTCACCCGCTATACCCAGGATGTCGTCACAGACGATCTCCCGCAACCGATCGAGCCCTCCGGCGAAGCTCTCCTGCCACGGTGCGGTGCGCTGTAACCTGTCCGCGGTCCTGATGTAGAACATGAGGTAGCGGTCGATGTAGCGCACGAGCGTCTCGTCGTCGAGCCCCGATGCAAGAAGCTTTGCATGCGAAGGACTTTGGCCGCCATTGCCGCCGACGTAGAGGTTCCATCCCTGTTCCGTCGCGATCACGCCGACGTCCTTGCCCCGCGCCTCGGCGCACTCGCGAGCACATCCGGACACACCGAGCTTGATCTTGTGCGGTGAGCGCAGCCCACGATAGCGGTGCTCGAGGCGCACGGCCATCGCCACGGAGTCCTGCACGCCGTACCTGCACCAACTCGATCCGACGCAGCTCTTCACCGTGCGCAGGCTCTTGCCGTACGCATGCCCCGATTCCATTCCGGCGTCGACGAGTCGGCGCCAGATCTCGGGTAACTGCTCGACCCTGGCACCGAACATGTCGATGCGCTGGCCGCCGGTGACCTTGGTGTAGAGTCCGAAGTCCTTGGCGATCTGCCCGATCACGATGAGCTGGTCGGCGGTGACCTCGCCGCCGGGCATCCGCGGAACCACCGAATAGGTCCCGTTCTTCTGCAGATTCGCCAGGAAGTGGTCGTTGGTGTCCTGCAGGGCTGCCTGCTCGCCGTCGAGGATGTGGTCGCTCGACGTCGAGGCGAGGATCGACGCGACGGTGGGTTTACAGATCTCGCATCCACCGCCGGTGCCGAACCGCCCGATCAACTCGGAGAACGTCCGGATACCCGTCGCGGCGACGATCGCGAACAACTCGGCGCGCGACTGCGTGAAGTGTTCGCACAGCGCGGTGGACAGTTCGACACCGGAATCGGCGAGCAACCGGGTGATCGAGGGCACGCATCCGCCGCATGTGGTGCCGGCCGATGTGCAGGCCTTGATGTCGGCGACCGAGCACGCGCCCTCGCCGATGGCCCCACAGATCGCACCCTTGGAGACGCCGTTGCATGAGCAGATCTCGGCGTCGTCGGGGAGTGCCGACAGTCCGATACCGGCTCCCTCGGCGCCCGCGGGTGCGATCAGCGACGAAGGATCGCCCGGAATCTCGCGCCCCACCATGGGCTTGAGCATCGCGTACGCCTCGGCGTCGCCGACGAGGATGCCGCCCAAGAGCGTCGACGCGTCGTCGGAGAGTACGAGCTTCTTGTACGTGCCCGCGACCGGATCGGAGTAGACGATCTCCAGGGCGTTCTCGGTGACTCCCATCGCATCGCCGAAACTCGCGACGTCGACGCCGAGCAACTTCAGCTTGGTCGACATGTCGGCACCGGGGAACAGCGAGTCGCAGGTGCCGAGAATCCCGTCTGCCGCAATCTCGGCCATCGTGTAACCGGGCGCCACGAGGCCGTAACAACGACCCTCGACGGCTGCCACCTCCCCGATGGCCCAGATGGACGGATCGCTTGTGCGGCATCCGGTGTCGGTGATGATTCCACCCCGTTCGCCGACGTCGAGTCCGGCCTCGCGGCCGAGCGCGTCCTGTGGCCGGACACCGGCCGAGAACACCACGAGCGCGGCGTCGAGAACCGTTCCGTCCGACAACGTGACAGCGAGGAAGTCGTCGTCGGAGTCGGCGATCGCTGTCGTCGACACCCCGGTGTGTACGTGCAGCCCGAGGTCGCCGACGAGCGAGGCGAGCAGTGCGCCACCGCCGTCGTCGACCTGCAGCGGCATGAGGCGGGGCGCGAATTCGACGATGTGCGGGGTCATTCCGAGCAGCCGGAGGGCATTGGCCGCTTCCAGCCCCAGCAATCCTCCACCGACCACGACACCCGGCGCCCCCGGGGGCGCGGCTTCGGCGACCGCGCGGATCGCGTCGAGATCGGCCAGTGTCCGGTAGGTGAAGCTGCGCGGATTGTCGCGGCCCTCGACCGGCGGCACGAACGGATACGAGCCGGTGGCCAGAACCAGAGCGTCGTAATCGATTTCGTCACCCGCCGACGTGATGACACGACGCTGCTCGCGATCGATCGTGGCGGCCGCCTCACCCACACGGAGTTCGACGACCTCGTCGCCCGCATAGGTGTTGTCCGGCAGCGCCATCGACAGGGGATCCCACGAGCCCACGTAGCTCGAGAGGCCCACCCGGTCGTATGCGGCAACCGGCTCCTCGCTGAGCACGATCACGTGGTAGCGATCCGCGGTGTCACGTTCGCGCAGTTCTTGGACGAACCGGTGTCCGACCATTCCGTGACCGACCACCACGCAGGTTCGGATGTCGGTGATGTTCTCCGACGTCATTTCGTGGCTCCCTGCGCGGGACTCGGGGACAGCTCGGCGTCGTCGACGACGGGGTCGGCATCAGCGGGTCCGGCCGTCTCACCGGTGACGGGGATGTCGGTGGTTTCGCGCTCTTCGAGGACGATCTCGCTACGGGCGTAGAAGAACCAGGTGATGATCGCGGCGATCGCGTAGAAGGCGAGGAACACCCAAAATGCTGCTGTCGCAGACTGATTGGCCTTGTAGCTCGACCGCAGGACGAGGTTGATGCCGACTCCGCCGAGCGCACCGACCGCGCCGGCGATACCGATGAGCGCACCCGACATCTTGCGGGACCAGATGACGCGACCCATGGTGGTCAGGCCGGTGAGGTTGCGGGCCTTGTGCTCGAAGACCGTCGGGATGATCTTGTAGACCGAACCGTTGGCGATACCCGAGATCAGGAACAGCAGGATGAACCCGACGATGAAGCCGATGAGTTGCGCGGTGCCGATCTTGTGGTGGGCGTGGGCGTCGGCAGCCATTCCGGAGATCACGAGCAGGACCGACGACGCGATCATCGCGAGGAAGCACACGAAGGTGATGCGGCCGCCGCCGAAGCGGTCGGCGAGTTTTCCGCCGTAGGGGCGGGCGATGGAACCGAGAAGCGGTCCGATCCATGCGATCTGGGCGGCGGCGAGTGCGGCGTTCCCGACACCCGATGACTTGAAACTGATCTGCAGCACCTGCGAGAACGCGAAGCTGAAGCCGATGAACGAGCCGAACGTACCGATGTAGAGCAGCGAGATCAGCCAGGTGTCACGGTATTTCAGGCAGTCGACCATCGAACGGTAGCTTGCGGTCTGATGGTCGAGGTTGTCCATGAAGATGGCTGCACCGATCGCGGCGAATGCGAGGGCGACCAGATAGATGGCACACACGATCTCGGGCTTGTCGGACGAGAGCCAGATCACCAGGAGACCGATCAACTGGATGACCGGGACACCGAGGTTGCCGCCACCGGCATTGAGCCCGAGCGCCCAGCCCTTGAGTCGGTGCGGGAAGAACGCATTGATGTTGGTCATCGACGAGGCGAAGTTGCCGCCACCGAGACCGGTGAGCGCCGCGACGAACAGGAACCAGCCGAACCCGAACTTGCCGGGGTTCATCATCAGCATCAACACGAGGCCGGTCGGGATGAGGAGCACGACAGCGGAGAAGATCGCCCAGTTGCGGCCGCCGAACTTCGCCGTCGCCTGGGTATAGGGAATGCGCAGACATGCACCGACGAACGTCGCCGTCGCGGTGATCGCGAACTTCTGGTCGAGACTGATGCCGTACTTCGGCGACATGAACAGGACCATCACCGAGAACAGCGACCAGATCGAGAACCCGATGTGCTCGCAGATGATCGACCAGACCAGGTTGCGCTTGGCGATCTGGGCGCCGCCTGCGTCCCACGCCTGCCGGTCTTCCGGGTCCCACCCGGTGATGTGGTGTTTGCGGGTGTACGTGTAGCTCATGGGGTGCTGCTTCCTGAAAAGTCGGGGCTGGCCGGTCGCGTGCTGCGCTGCCGCGATCCGATGTGTTCCCAACGGTAGGAAACCGCTATTGCAGGAAGTTTTCTCCGCGTGACCCTTCCGTCACAGTCTGCTCACCCCTTGGATTTCCGGGATGTGAGAAGTCCGCGGAGTGTGGTCGGGGCAGAACCAGCCCCGAGCCGCACCTTGTGGCGAATCTACTTCTTTGCGGGAGCCTTGGCCACCGCAGCCTTGGCGGCGGGCGCGGGCTTCGCGTTCAGGTCGGCCTCGATCATCGGCCAGGTGTCGTGGAGATCCTGCTCCCAATATGCCCAGGAGTGCGTGCCGCCCGATCGGGTCAGCACCTTGTTGGGCACGTTGAGTTCCTTCATGCGCTGCGCCATCTGCTGGGTGCAGTTGTTCACGGCCGCCTCGATGACACCGCCGAGCAGAACCTGGTTGGCCAGAGTGACGGGGTCTCCGTTGATCAGCGGGGAATCGAGTCTGTCGTACTGGCCGGGCAGTCCTGTGCCGCTGGTCATGTAGACCTTGGTGCCGCGCAATTTTGCTGCGTTGAGGTAGGGGTCGTTCGCGCGCCATCCGGGACCGCCGGGGACTCCCCACATGTTGACTATGTTGCCGCGACCACGGTCGCCGACCACCATCCGGATGTACTGCAACCCGAGTGGATCACTCGTTCGTGCGCATCCGCTGTACGCCGCGACAGCCTTGTAGAGCTTGGGGTCGGCAATTGCGAGATTGAGCACGGACGTGCCCGCCATCGAGATTCCCGCGATCGCGTTCGCGCCGGTGGTCTTGAATTCCTTGTCGATCAGCGGGGGCAGTTCCTTGGTGAGGAACGTCTGCCATTTGTTGCGGCCGAGAACCGGGTCGTCGCGCTGCCAGTCGGTGTAGTACGAGAACGCGCCGCCGATCGGGGTGACC
>NZ_BAFB01000247.1 GCF_000248075.1 Gordonia otitidis NBRC 100426
TGTGTGTTGTTTGAGAAGTGCATAGTGGATGCGAGCATCTTTATTTTTGCAATGCATACAAGTTTTTTGGTTGTGTGTTTTGTTCGAGTTTTGTGTGTCTACATTCGTGCCTTGCTTTGTGTGGGGTGTGTTTGTAGGTGTTGTTGTAAGTGTTTTAGGGCGTTCGGTGGATGCCTTGGTACCAGGAGCCGATGAAGGACGTGGTAGGCCGCGATAGTCCTCGGGGAGTTGTCAAACGAGCTGTGATCCGAGGGTGTCCGAATGGGGAAACCCAGCACGAGTGATGTCGTGTTACCACCAGCTGAATGTATAGGCTGTGTGGGGGGAACGTGGGGAAGTGAAACATCTCAGTACCCATAGGAAGAGAAAACAATTGTGATTCCGTGAGTAGTGGCGAGCGAAAGCGGAGGAGGCTAAACCATGCGCATGTGATACCGGGTAGGGGTTGTGTGTGTGGTGTTGTGGGGTTCATCTTCTCCGATCTACCTGTCGGGGCGTGAGTGATAAATACTGCATGTTAGGTGAAGTGGCCTGGAATGGTCTGCCGTAGACGGTGAGAGTCCGGTAGCTGAAAATGTGTGGTCTTGCGTGATGGGTGCCCAAGTAGCAGCGGGCTCGTGGAATCTGCTGTGAATCTGCCGGGACCACCCGGTAAGCCTGAATACTTCCTGGTGACCGATAGCGGACTAGTACCGTGAGGGAAAGGTGAAAAGTACCCCGGGAGGGGAGTGAAATAGTACCTGAAACCGGACGCTTACAATCCGTCAAAGCCTGCGAGTCGTTTGGTCGGCTGTGGGTGATGGCGTGCCTTTTGAAGAATGAGCCTGCGAGTTAGTGCTCGGTGGCGAGGTTAACCCGTGTGGGGTAGCCGTAGCGAAAGCGAGTCTGAATAGGGCGTGGAGTCGCCGGGTCTAGACCCGAAGCGGAGTGATCTACCCATGGCCAGGGTGAAGCGTCGGTAAGACGTCGTGGAGGCCCGAACCCACTTCAGTTGAAAATGGAGGGGATGAGCTGTGGGTAGGGGTGAAAGGCCAATCAAACTCCGTGATAGCTGGTTCTCCCCGAAATGCATTTAGGTGCAGCGTTCTGTGTTTCTTACCGGAGGTAGAGCTACTGGATGGCCGATGGGCCCTACTAGGTTACTGACGTCAGCCAAACTCCGAATGCCGGTAAGTGAGAGCAGGGCAGTGAGACTGCGGGCGATAAGGTTCGTAGTCGAGAGGGAAACAGCCCAGATCGCCGGCTAAGGCCCCTAAGCGTGTACTAAGTGGAAAAGGATGTGGGGTCGCGAAGACAACCAGGAGGTTGGCTTAGAAGCAGCCACCCTTGAAAGAGTGCGTAATAGCTCACTGGTCAAGTGATCCTGCGCCGACAATGTAGCGGGGCTCAAGTACACCGCCGAAGCCGCGGCACTCACATAAGCCCGCCCATGATCTACGGGTTGTGGGCTAGGTGTGTGGGTGGGTAGGGGAGCGTCCTGCATCCGTGGAAGCGCCGGAGTGATCCAGGTGTGGAGGGTGTGGGAGTGAGAATGCAGGCATGAGTAGCGAAAGCAGAGTGAGAAACTCTGCCGCCGAATGACCAAGGGTTCCTGGGCCAGGCTAATCCGCCCAGGGTGAGTCGGGACCTAAGGCGAGGCCGACAGGCGTAGTCGATGGACAACGGGTTGATATTCCCGTACCCGTGTATCCGCGCCCATGCTGAATCAGTTGTACTAACTGTCCAGATCCCCCAGGAAGGCCTTCGGGTCTCGGGTGGGGTGATGCACAGGACCTTGGCTGGTAGTAGGCAAGCGATGGGGTGACGCAGGAAGGTAGTGGTGCCAGGCGATGGTTGTCCTGGTGTAAGCCTGTAGCACTGACGATAGGCAAATCCGTCGTCTGTATGTGTGAGAGGTGATGCGTAACCGTTGTGGTGAAGTCCATGATCCTATGCTGCCGAGAAAAGCCTCTAGTGAGTTGGTACACGGCCCGTACCCCAAACCAACACAGGTGGTCAGGTAGAGAATACTAAGGCGATCGAGAGAACTGTGGTTAAGGAACTCGGCAAAATGCCCCCGTAACTTCGGGAGAAGGGGGACCCATCCTGGTGAAGGACTTTTCGTCTGGAGCTGGTGTGGGTCGCAGAGACCAGAGAGAAGCGACTGTTTACTAAAAACACAGGTCCGTGCGAAGTCGTAAGACGATGTATACGGACTGACGCCTGCCCGGTGCTGGAAGGTTAAGAAGACCGGTTAGTTCCCTTCGGGGGGCGAAGCTGAGAATTTAAGCCCCAGTAAACGGCGGTGGTAACTATAACCATCCTAAGGTAGCGAAATTCCTTGTCGGGTAAGTTCCGACCTGCACGAATGGCGTAACGACTTCTCTGCTGTCTCAACCACAGACTCGGCGAAATTGCAGTACGAGTAAAGATGCTCGTTACGCGCGGCAGGACGAAAAGACCCCGGGACCTTCACTATAGCTTGGTATTGGTGTTCGGTTCGGTTTGTGTAGGATAGGTGGGAGACTGTGAAGTGGGCACGCCAGTGTTCATGGAGTCATTGTTGAAATACCACTCTGATCGTATTGGACTTCTAACCTCGGACCCTGATCGGGTTCAGGGACAGTGCCTGGTGGGTAGTTTAACTGGGGCGGTTGCCTCCTAAAATGTAACGGAGGCGCCCAAAGGTTCCCTCAGCCTGGTTGGCAATCAGGTGTTGAGTGTAAGTGCACAAGGGAGCTTGACTGTGAGACGTACATGTCGAGCAGGGACGAAAGTCGGGACTAGTGATCCGGCACCAACGTGTGGAAGTGGTGTCGCTCAACGGATAAAAGGTACCCCGGGGATAACAGGCTGATCTTCCCCAAGAGTCCATATCGACGGGATGGTTTGGCACCTCGATGTCGGCTCGTCGCATCCTGGGGCTGGAGTAGGTCCCAAGGGTTGGGCTGTTCGCCCATTAAAGCGGCACGCGAGCTGGGTTTAGAACGTCGTGAGACAGTTCGGTCTCTATCCGCCGCGCGCGTTAGAAACTTGAGGAAACCTGTCCCTAGTACGAGAGGACCGGGACGGACGAACCTCTGGTGTGCCAGTTGTTCCGCCAGGAGCACTGCTGGTTAGCTACGTTCGGAAGGGATAACCGCTGAAAGCATCTAAGCGGGAAGCCTGTTCCAAGATGAGGTTTCTCACCCTCTTGAAGGGTTAAGGCCCCCTACAGACCATGGGGTTGATAGGCCAGAACTGTACGCCTAGTAATAGGTTCAGGTGACTGGTACTAATCGGCCGAGGACTTACCAACAACACCCAACACGTGAAACTTGTGAAGGTGTTTCGCATCCACTATGACACTTCTGAAACAACACACAGAAGAAAAAAATAAACACGCGTCTGTGTGTGTTTCACATTGTTTCGGCGGCTATAGCGGTGGGGAAACGCCCGGTCCCATTCCGAACCCGGAAGCTAAGCCCACCAGCGCCAATGGTACTGCACTCTAATCGGTGTGGGAGAGTAGGACACCGCCGAGCACAACATTCCAGTAATGCCCCGCACCCTCTGTGGTGCGGGGCATTACTGCATTCA
>NZ_BAFB01000246.1 GCF_000248075.1 Gordonia otitidis NBRC 100426
CCCGCGGGGAAACTTCGCGGGGAAACGTCGAAAACCCAGGGAAGAACCCCGCCATCGACCCCTCCCCGACTTTTTTGCACCGCCCCCGGTGCCGTCGGCGCGCATCTCGGTGCCGTCGGCGGGTCTGGGG
>NZ_BAFB01000245.1 GCF_000248075.1 Gordonia otitidis NBRC 100426
GCTAGCGAAGCGACCTTGTGCGAGCTGACTCTCAGCCGGGTGGCAACCACTGTGTTGCGTCCCTCCGCGACGTGCTGGAAGCGCATCGCCATCTCGGGGGGGTCAGCTGCGGCGCGACCGAGCGGGCTACTCGTCTCGCATGTCGTCGAGGATCGCGCTGAGGCCTCGGCCGGAGCTGGGGAGCGGTGGTGGCGCGGCGCTGAGCGATCCTGGTTTTCGCGCCGGTACGAGCCTTTCCGCGCGGATGAGGGCGCGCCGTTGCTTTTCGTTGCGTGCTTCTCCTGATTCGGGTTCGACGTCGATGCCGCGCGATCGACTGTCTTTGGGTTCAGTCATCGTGTCTCCGCCCGATTCTTCGTCCAATGGTGCCGGGCGCGAAGCCCACACCCAGCCCGACACTCCCGCTGCTACCGGGAGTCCCCATCCGCACTGTGACCGGCCAAGGTGCTGAGCTTCTCGGCGATCGCCCGGTCTCGACCCTCCGCGACATGCTGGTAGCGCATCGCCATCTCAGGGGTCGTGTGGCCGAGGCGCGCCATCAGTTCTTTCGTTGTTGCTCCGGCCTGAGCGGCGAGTACTGCGCCGGTGTGCCGTAGGTCGTGGACGCGCACCTCCGATTTGTGGGCTGGTAGCGCGTCCTTGAATGCGCTGGTGAAGGTTGCCAGGCAGAGCCGGGTTCCGCGTGACGAAGTAAAGAGGAACCGTTGGGATCCGCCTCGTCCAAGCGTTCCTATGTGGGCGCGCAGGAGGTCGGCGACGTGTGGAGGCACCACGATGTTCCGGATTCCGGCTTCGGACTTGGGTGGTCCGACAACGATCTTGCCGTTCACGTCGGTGGCGGCGCGCCGAACGCGTAGGAGCATGTCACCGTCGACGTCGATGATGTCCGATCGACGCAGTTCGATGACTTCGCCGAATCGCAGTTGGCAGAAGGCCAGTACGAGCACGGCGAGCCGGTACGGCTCGGGGAGACGTTCGTGTACGACCGCCAGCTCAGCGGTGGTGAGCATGATGACATCTTTGGGCCGGGGTCGCTTACCCGCGCCTTTGACCTGCGCACACGGATTGGCGTCAACTAGTTCGTCCTCGACGGCGTTGTTGAGCACCGATGAGAGCAGCTGCCAGGCAGCAGCATTCTTCGTCGGCGTGAACATTCGGCGGTCGGGGCGGCCGTACTTGGTTTTCTCCATAGTCGCCCACCAGTCGCGCAGGAGGGCGGCAGTCAGGTCGACCAAAGGCTTGTCGCCGAGGTAGGCGAGGATGCGCGTATCGAGCAGGTCCTCGTAGAGAGCGGTTGTTTTCGGGGTGAGCGACCGGCGGGCGATCGCAACGGGTGCGTACTCCCTAAGAGTCACTTGGGAACGGATGGCGGCGGCCGCACGCTCACGCGGCGGCGACCACATCTCCGCGTCGATCTGCCTGCGCTCAGCGGCGAGCCACCCCTCTGCTGCAATCTGGCTGTCGAACGTGTGGGGGGCTTCCCACCGCTGGAGGTGGGGGCCGTGAATGTAGGAAGCCCGCCACCGCCCGGACGGCTCTTGACGGATATTGCCCCAGCCGCGCCGACGGCGGCCGTTCTTCGGTGCTGGCATCGCTATTCGTCCTCCCGCGTGCTTACGCGCGCTTACGCTACAAAACCGCTACAGCGACACGATCGCGCTGAAGCTTGCGCAAGTTGTCGCTAGCGGATAACGTCGCTCTCAACTGGTCAAACCCACCATATACGGCCAGGGCAACAACGCGAGAGTCGGAAAAGTTCCCACCAGGTTCGAGTCCTGGTGGGGGAGCCGATTCGACCTGCGCAAACGCGCGGGAGCGGTCCGCTTGCCAGATGCGTGTCAGCTCAGTTACAGGTCGGTTTGTCGGTGCTGTGTTGCACACTGACGGCCATGAACTTTGCTGACGGTGGGTTTTCAAACCCTGATCCCGTGAAGCCGCCCTTCCTAGCTCCCATGTTGCACAAGGGGATCGGAATCTGGTGGTTCCTGCTAGTCATCGGCGTCATTGCTCTCGCGATCAGCGCCTATCTGTATTTCTCCGGTCGGGTGCGCATCGACTCCCGAGTGCCGCTCGGAGCGGCGGCATCGACAGCGATCGGCGCACTCTGCATGTACATGTCTTACTGATCGACCAAGGCCCCGGATCTCAATGAGGCCCGGGGCCTCGTCAGCGTGGTGCGGTGACCTGTCACGGCCTCCGCTTATTCGGTTCTGAGTCCAGTATCTCAGCCGGATCCGAGCGACATCATCACCTCATAGTGAAGCGCGGTGTTGCCCCTGCCGATGCAGTAGAGCATTGCCCGCCCTTCCAGCGTGTACGTCTGCGTTCGGCAGACGACGGCGGGCACCTGCTCGATGCGCGGATCGGTCACGGTGAGCCGGTACATCGTGAGAGTGGTCGATCGACCGCGCTGCGCTTGCTCGGTGCCGGAGATCGGAAGCACCGATGCCCGGATCGGATTTTCTGTGTCGGGTTCGGGTTATCGTTCTCGTCCCGGCCGCATACGATTTGAGCGTCACCGCGTCCCTGAGGAGCAACCCCCGGTTATGTCCGGGATAACGTGTGAGGCGCATTGAATCGCTTGAGGTTGCCGTTGTGAACGTGCCTGTAAGAGGCTGCAAATCTGCAACCAGGGTAGCGCGGCTCACGTAAACAGGCCCAACCGCGGCGGGGCATGTCCTTCCTTGGCAAAGCGGTCTCCTCCGCATCGTCACCCAAGCTTCACCGTGTACGCGCATGCTCATTCATGCCGATATGTTGGTGATGGGGATCGTGGCGCGTGGATGCTTGCACTGATCAGTGCTCGCGGCTAGAGCCGCGCTCACGGGCAATATGTACGGGATTAGCGCCTGGAGACACAGGTAAAGGGGTTCAAGAGTGCAACCAGGGTGAGGGGCAGCAGCGACGGTTACCGCGATGACCGCCACCCGAACGCGTGCCCAATTTCCGACGGCCACAACGGCGATCGTATAGCCCGGTGGGCTATCGTCGTGTCGGAGCGGCTATTGCGCCAACGTCAGACGTGATTTCAGTTCGCCCTCGTATCGAGGTAACTCAAGGCGCCGTCCGCTGAGTGTCAAACAATGGCTCGACACCACGGTCTGACGCCGAAGCGCGCGGGCTCGGGATGGCCCCGACGCCGGTCGAGAGTGTGCGCTGGATGAATCCTTCGGTGACAGTAGATGATACGAGCTACAGCCGCCGTCATGGTGCCTGGCACACCGGTCGTGAGTCGCGGATGAGTGTGTGGACGAGAGCTCCCAACGAATTGTCACCGGTTGACGGACCTTTTCATCGAACGGGACACGCGTGACGTGCGCCGACACTCCGGTCTCCTCGCGCGGTTCGCATAGGTGGGTGGGTACGCTCGACACATCATGGACGGAGTCGATGTCATTGTGTCGCACTGGGCCGTTGCGCGCCCGGAACTGGACGTGTCTGCACTCAAGGTGTTCGGCCGCCTGCACCGCAGTTTCCTCGTGTACAAGGCGCGCATCGCCTCGACGTTCGAGGAGTACGACATTACGGAATCGGGCTTCGACGTGTTGGCGTGCTTGCGCCGAACCGTCCCTGATCATCGCCTGACCGCGGGTCAACTCGCCGAGCAGACCCTCGTCACGACAGGTGGACTCTCGCTCCGGGTGCGGCGTCTGGAAGACGCGGGCTTGGTGACGCGCACCAAGGATTCCACCGATGCGCGGGTGGTCTACGTCGAACTGACCCCCGAGGGGGCTGCGCTGGTCGATCGAGTTGCCGACGAGCACTTCGCCAGACTTCACGAGATGCTCGCCGAGCTCGCGGCTGATGACGCCGAGGAGCTCGCTGCGTTGCTGGGGCGGCTGGAATCGTCGGCTCGCTCAG
>NZ_BAFB01000244.1 GCF_000248075.1 Gordonia otitidis NBRC 100426
AGTATTCGAACCGCCATCAGCGGCGGCGAGAACGATTCGTGAGCGCATCGCCAAACCCGAGGCCGTCGTTCGCCGACGCGCCCACCCTTCGAGCTCACGGCGCTCGTCATCGGTCAGAACAATATCCACTGCTCGCGGACCCCGGGTTGCCATTCCCCAGCCTAACAACCGAATGACAATTAATGACTCAGGACACTAGGACTCAACGGTTCTGGCATCGCAGGTTTTCGACGCTCCCACGAGCAGGCACTCGCCGCCTGGGGCCTCGCGACGATGCCGGGCAGTCTGGTCGCGGATGTCGTCGGCTTCGGGGATCGGGGAGTGGCCGTGGTCTCTCGGCTGGCCCGCGACCTGGAGTTCACCCGCGCGTGGGTGCACGAGATCCTGGGCCCGCTCGCCGAGGATTCAGCGAACGCGGCAGTCCTGCGCGAGACGTTGTCGGTGTACTTCGCCACGGGCGAGAGTCACCTGCACACTGCGGAACGACTCAACCTGCATCGCAACACGGTCAAATATCGCGTCGACAAGGCGATGCGCGACACCCGCACCACCGATCGCCTCGACCTCGCGCTCGCCCTGACCGTGTGCGCATTCCTGGGCGCGGAGGTCCTGGCTCAGGCCTGACCGCCGACTGTGCGCTGTCTGCTGCCGACCGTGCGCGTCCTGCTGCCGACTGTGCGTCTCCTGCTGCCGACTGTGCGCTTCCTGCTGTCGACCGTGCGCGTCCTGTCGCCGACCGTGCGCGAAGTGTCAGCCGACGAGGTGGTGGTCGCGACGCTGTTCGACGTCCCACCGGTCGCCGTCAAGGCTGCGTGCGGCGGCAGCACGGTCTCCCGATTTGAACGCCACCAGGATCCCGACACAGACTCCCACCACAGCGGCGACGAGCGCGGCGATCACGACCTGCTCGATCCGCGGGTAGTACACGGCAACCGTGACGGATGCCGCGACGACGATCAGCGCACTCACGCCGAGGCCGGCGATCCGCGGAATGACGGTCGTCGACCCGCGGTGTGGATCGGGGAGCAGTATCCCCGCACCGACGATCAGCAACGTCGAGATGGCCACGTCACTGGGTCGATGCCAGCCGGCGGCCACGAGGCCGAAGTCGATGATCGCCGCCCACGTACCTCCAACCGCAGCGATCCACGGACGCAGCAGCGGGGGAGCGGCGAGCGTGACCGCGACGACCAGTGCGGCGATGGCGGCGGCGTGCCCACTCGGCGCCGAGTTGTTGGTCTCCTCGATCCAGTCGTGGAAGTGCGGACGATACGTACCGTCACGAAGCGCACGGACGATGATGATGGTCACCGGCGGAAACAGCAGCAGGGCAGCAGTCGTGGCAATCCGCGATCCGACGCCGCGCGTACCGCGCTCCGACGGTAGGACCGCGCCGAGAAGAACGAATCCCACGACGATCGCCGCTCCGACGATCCAGGTCAGTGGGTTCGACACAACACTCATCGACAACCAGTGGGGCACCTGCGACGCGGCAGGTAGTTCGCGTCCGTATTCCAGCAGACGCTGATCGATGACCTGCCCGACCGATGTCCTGACAGCGAAGACGAAGATGCCGCCGGCGGCGGCGAACGCCAGCAGCGCCGCGAGGACGGCGGCCACCACATACCCGACGGGTCGGTGGCCACGTGCCTGGCGCGCTGCGGACGGAAAACTCACCGACTCACCGTATCGAGACAACCTGGGAAGAATCTGGGACGCCGTCGGGCGCGTCGCGAACGGATATCGCGCCAGCGTTCGCCTGGAGTGGGGCGACTCAGGTGTTGATCGTGACGACCGCAGGGCCTCACTGTCACGGACTGCGGCGCAGAGACTGCGTGTACGTGTCAGCACAACCCCCGGGTCATGCAGCGATTGTCAGCTACTCGACGGTCGTCGTAAACCGGTCGACGACGAGCAAACATCTTGTCGTGCTGCGGCTCTCACTACAACGGAGCCGAACAGCAGAAAATGGCCGCTCGGGCTGCGCTCCGACGCTCCCGACGAGACGCCCCCGATCGAAGTTTCACTGCAGTAGACAAAGTGTCACACACGTCAACGTTGATGTCATCCGGCCGAAACACTCGAGCGGTCTCATATAAGGGAACGAAGTCCACTCCCATGAATCACCAACACGATTCACCGGATCGGCCCACTCGGGGCGAACGGGGTGAAACGGACTTTCTCTCACCAGAATAGGAGAAAACATGTCGATCGACAGCACGAGTGCCCTCGAATTCCGCGTCACGCCCGGTGCCTGGGAGAGCCTTCCGAAGATGCCCGATGCCGAATATCCCGGTACCGAGGGCTTCATCGGTGACGTCTACGAGAACCCGGACGGCAGCGAGATGTGCAGCGGCTACTTCGAACTCCGCCACACCGACGCCCCGCTCTACTACGAGTACGAGTACGACGAGATGAAGGTCGTCCTCGAGGGCGAGTTCCTTCTCGAGAACAAAGAAACGGGACAGAAGACCGTCGCCAAGGCTAAGGACGCGATCTTCTTCCCCAAGGGTTCCAAGATCTACTTCAGCACCCCTGACTACGCTCTCGCGTTCTACGCCGGCCACCGCGACTCGACGCTCCTGTAGATCCGATGTCGCAGCTCGCATATTCGAGCGTGCCGGCGTGGGCACGTACGCCGGGCCGGCCCACACCGACCACCACCGCTCTCCCGGACACGACGGGTCGCTCCTATGTGCTCGTCGGCGTGGGCGACCCCCACGCCCCGCAGTCAATGTCCGACGCCCCCTCGGCAGTCGATCTTGTCCGCGGCTGGACGCAGACCCTGGGCCCCGGTGTGGGGCGATCGGTGTTGCTCGGTGATCAAGTCGACACTCTCGCCGCGCAACTACGAGACACGTTGCGCAGCAGTGCAGTCGGTGTGCGTGTGGTGCTTGCCGGACCGGTCGGATCGTGCCTGCGGTTGCGAGCCACCGCGATCGACGCTGGACTCGAGGACGACGAGATCAGCGTTGTCCCCGTCGGTACCGGTCCCGTCGATGTCTTCTGCTCACACTGTCGCACCACGACGCACGCCGTCGCGGCTGTCGACGATGTGATCTGCTGCGACGGCTGCGACCGTGACCTCCTCGTCTACTACCACGTATCCCGACGTACCGGCGCCTTCCTCGGCTTCATGGTCGACGCCGAGACGGCCCCCTCCGGAGGAGCAACGCGATGACCGCACTGGCCGACACCGGCGTCCCGAGGACGCCCGTACCTCGGCGGCCGACAACGCTGGTACTGACTGTCACGTCGATAGTCAACAGTGCCAACGGAATACGAACCATCACGCTGTCAGCGCCCGACGGCGCTCCGCTACCCGGGTTCGTGCCGGGCAGCCACCTCGTCGTCCAGGCGGGCGAGTACTCGAATGCCTACAGCCTTGTCTCCGACGGAGCGCACCCCACCGAGTACACGATCTCGGTTCTGCGGGCGACCGACGGCAACGGGGGGTCACGGTGGTTGCACGACGTCCTCGCCGAAGGTGACCAGCTCGAGGTGCGGCCACCTCGAAGCGCGTTCGCGCCGGCGGCTAGGGCCGGAAAACACCTGCTGATCGCGGGCGGTATCGGGGTGACACCCATCGTCTCGCATCTGCGAGCAGCAGCACGATGGCAGCGAAACGTGCAGGTGCTCTATGCGTTTCGGCCCGGATACGCCGCGCACGTCGACGAGGTCTCGCGCCTGGCCGGCGGCAATGCGGAGCTGTTCACCACCAGGGACGAGTTCGCCATACGCCTCGCCGACACCCTGCTCGAGCAACCCGTAGGCACCCATCTCTATGTCTGCGGCCCAGCAGGTTTCATCGACCACGTTCTCGAGTCCGCGAGTATCGCCGGTTGGCCGGCGTCGAGGTTGCATTCCGAGCGCTTCGGCATCGACGCCCTCGACGCGGGCGACCCGTTCCGGGTGACACTCACGCGCAGTGGTCGAACCCTCGACGTCCCGTCGGGAACCAGCCTGCTCGAAGCGCTGGAGACCAACGGGATAGCAGTGCCCAATCTCTGCCGACAGGGCGTGTGCGGCGAATGCCGTATCGACCTGTGCGGCGGTGACGAACCCATTCATCGCGATCTGTTCCTCACCGAGGAGGAAAAGCAGTCGCGCACCGCGATCATGCCCTGCGTCTCACGCGCAGGCGACGGATGCACCCTGGAGGTACCGCTGTGACCACGGCAGCCACGCGACCAGATCTGATCGCGCACTTCCCCTTTCCCTTCGTCGACGACTTCTACCGGTACAGCACCAACGTCGAACCCGCCGGAGCACAGGTGAGCACACCTGCCGGTCAATGGGGGGATTCGGTGGTCGTCGTCGACTCCGAATACCACGCAGAGGTTGCCGAGCGTGCTGCGATCCTCGACGCCGATCCGACACGTCGAGCAGTACTGCCGCACATGCGGCCCGCAGCATGGGACGCCATGCTCACCATCCTGCGCGAGCTAGCCCAGGCGTATCCCGAGACGATGCACCTCACCTCACTCGGTGGCGACGAATGGCGCTGGCGCAACGACCTTCTCGATGAAGAACGTACCTTTCGCTACGGTGACGAGTCGAGCCTCGGCGACGACCCACTGCACTACATTTCCACCCAGGTGCAAGAAGACATCGCACTGCTCGACCAACGCGACGAGCAGCTGTTCGTCGATGCCGGCATCATCTCCTTCGCAGCCGACTGGAGTTTCGGATTCGACGTCGGGATGAGCTTTCTCGAGATCCACGGGCCTGTTCCGCGTGTGCGCAAGATGGGTGTCATCACCCGCGCACACGAGTTCCTCAAGCGGCTCCAACCACATGAGCCCTACCGTCGTACCAACTGGACGATGACCATCGGACGCCGACTCGATGTCTCCACCGAGCGCTACCCCGAATGGGGACCCGACAGGGAGATGATCCAACACGTCGACGACGCCGAGTTCGGGCGGCTCGTCCATCTGCGGGTCGAGGTCCAGCATCTGATCCGGTTGCCCGATTCCGGCGCGGTGATGTTCCTGATTCGCACCTACCTCCTGCCGTTGGAAGCGGTGGCGACCATCGACCCATGGCGTGCACGTGCAGCAGAGGTCTTCGCCGAGCTACCCGACGACATGGCCGACTACAAGGGCATCATCAAGTACCGCACGCGCGCCGCGCAGTGGTTGCGTTCGTACGAGGCGCCGCAATCACCGATCACCGAACCGCAGATCGACACCGGCACTGCACCAACCGAACCCGTGCACGGACTGCCTGACTGGCCGGCACGGCCCCCCGAGGTCGACGCCGACGGATCGGAGTTCCTCATCGTCGCAGTGGGTGCACATGACGAGACCGCACACGTCGCGCGCGCGTGGGTACGTGTCGCGGAGAGTGTCGGCCCCACGCGCCTGCTCGTCCTCGACTCACTGACACACGACGACGACCGGGCCTTACTCGACGAAGCGCTCACGGCAACGCACACCGGGGCAAGGATTCTGGTTACCGGGGGCCAGTACGACGTGCTGACTGCTCTCGGTGCTGCCCGCTCGGCAGGAGCGATCGCCGACGAACTGTCGGCGTTCGTGACCGACACGGCCGACCTGCCGGTGTACTGCGCCCACTGCCGCGACACCTTCCGCGCCGTGGGCGCCCCCGGCGGGATCGTCGAATGTCCCGGCTGCACCCGGCGTCTGGAGATCCACGAGCATCATTCGGCCTCGCGCGGCAGCTTCCTGGCCTCCGCCGTGGACGCGCGCACCCTCGAGGAACTGTCATGACGGCCGCAGCGCAGGTCGGCGGACACCTGCACGACGGCTATCGGACGGGGTCGCGCACCATGCGAGTCGTGGCGGTCCGCCCACTCACGGACGCGATCACGCATTTCCGGTTCGCGCCACTCGACGGCGCCCTGACCCCCTACCAACCCGGCAGTCACCTCATCGTGCAGGCAGGCGCCACCCGTAACGCCTATTCGTTGGTCGACGACGGCATGTATCCCGACTCGTACGGGATCTCGGTGTTGCGCAAAGACACCGGCGGAGGGTCGGAGTGGTTGCACGCCAACGTCGCGGAAGGCGAGCTGATCGAGGTCGAGGGTCCACGACCGATGTTCGCACCTGTCCTCGACCAGCGGCACGCCCTGCTGGTCGCCGGAGGTATCGGGGTGACCCCGATCCTGTCGCATGCACGCGCCGCGGCACGTGACGGTCTGACCGTCGAGATCGTGTACTCCTACCGTCCAGGTCAGAGTGCGCATGTGGAGGATCTCCGGGCACTGGCCGAACAGCCCGACGTCACGCTGCACGAGGTGACCGGAGTCGACGAGACGATTGCTCTGCTCGCGGAGCGGTTTGCAGCGCAACCACTCGGCACGCACGCCTACGCATGTGGCCCGGCGCCGCTGCTCGACACCTACCAGCGGATCGCTGCATCGGCGGGCTGGCCGTCGGCGCGGGTACACCTCGAGAGGTTCACCGCGCCAGAACAGGATCCGGGAGATCCGTTCTCGGTGAGTCTTGCCGATGGAACGGTCATCGACGTGCCGCCCGGTGTCTCGCTGCTCGAACGACTCGTCGACAACGGCGTCGAGGTCACCAACATGTGCCGTCAGGGGGTCTGCGGAGAGTGCCGAATCCCGGTGCGTGCCGGGCAGATAACGCACCGCGACTACGTCCTGTCCGACGAGGAGAGAGCATCCGGCGACAGCATGCTCTGCTGCGTCTCCCGCGGCGCAGGCGACCTCGTGCTCGACCTCTCCGCTGACTGAACCAACCGCTCCCACCGCTGATCCAACCCCGACCGACGACATCCGAACGCTTTCGAGGTGACCACATGACACTCACCACCGACCAGTCAGCCGCGCACACACCGACAGGTGCGGCCGCCGAATTCCTCGCCCAGCCCGTCGACCATCTGTCGAACATCCCATGGCCGTTCCCCGACGAGCTCGCAGAATTCAGCTACTCCGTCAACGTCGAACCGGCCCGGGTTCCCCACCGCACCCGGGGCGGCGAGTGGGGCCGCAACCTCGTCGACCTCGGCGGAGCCGAGTACCCGTCGATCATGGCCGAGCGCAGGCGGATTCTCGACGCCGATCCCTCCCGCGTGCGGATCCGCCCCGGCATGGAGATCGCATGCTGGGATCTGCTGCTCTACTACCTGCGCGACCTCGCGCTGGCCTACCCGCATTTCATGCGACTCGACGAACTAGGCGCCGGCCGATTCCATTGGCGTAACGACCTTCTCGGCACCGATGCCGCGTTCACACTCGGCGACGGCGACACGCTGCCCGGTGGCCCCATGGAGTTCCTTGCGCGTGAGGTTCCCGACGATCTGCTCCTTGTCGTCGAACGCGACGGCAGACTCTATTTCGACGCCGGTGTGGTGACCTTCGCCGCCGCGTGGTCGGTGTCGTTCGACGTCGGCATGGACATGTACGAGATCCACGCCCCGGTCCCAGGTCTCATCCGCGACGGGATCGTGGCGCGCGCCGAGCAGTTCTTGCGTAGACTCCCGGCCGATCAGGTCTACCGACGCGTGAACTGGACGCTCTCGGCGTCGGACTCGCACAAACTCGACGTCAGCCTCGAAGAGCTTCCCGAGTGGGGCCGCGACATCCCGGCCATGGTGCGGGACAACGACTTCGGCTCCGCCCGTCTGCGGATCGAACTCGAGCATTTCATCCGCCTACCGATGTCGGGGGCCGTCACCTTCAACATCCGCACGTTCATGGCGTCGCTCAACGAGGTGCGACGAATCCCCGAGTGGTCGGCCCAGCTGGCCACGGTCATCGAGACCCTCGACGAACGCATCGCCACGTACAAGGGGTTCTTCGACTACCGCGACGACGTCGTCGCATATCTCCGCCAACCCATTTCCGACTAGCCCACGTTTCCAGTCCTCGTCCACGCTTCCAGCCTTCGTCTCCGTCTGCCCTGTCCGTCCCGCTGATCGAACTCGTCACCAACTCAAGGAACACCCATGGAACAACTCGCCGCACATGCGGATCTGTCGTGGATGCTCGCCGCATTCGTCTTCGTTCTGCTCATGTTCCCCGGACTCGCCTTCTACTACGGGGGCATGCTGGGGTCGCGCAATGTACTCAACATGATGACGATGGTGCTCATCACTCTCGGCATCACCAGCGTGCTCTACGTTCTGTACGGATACGGACTCGTCTCGGGCCCGTCGGTCAAGGGCTGGGGGCTGATCGGTAATCCGACCGATTACATCGGACTCATCAACCATCAGACCGACGACGGATCGGGCGGCACCCAGGTCCTGTACTACGCAGCATGGTTCATTCTGTTCGCCGCCATCACCGTCGCGATCGTCGCGAGTGGTGCTGCCAGTCGGATGAAGTTCTCTGCGTGGCTCGTCTTCGTGCCGATCTGGCTGACGCTCGTGTACTTCCCCGTCGCGCACTGGGTCTTCACCGCCGACACCGACGACGCCAAGGGCGGCTTCCTGCTCAACAGGATCGGCATCCATGATTTCGCGGGAGGCACTGCGGTGCACATGAATGCAGGTGTCGCAGCGCTCGCCCTCGCGCTGGTGCTCGGTGCACGACGCAAGCGCATGGAGCGCCCGCACAATCTGCCGATGGTGCTGCTTGGCGGCGGAATCCTCTGGTTCGGCTGGTTCGGGTTCAACGGTAGCTGTGCGTTCGGTGCCACCTTTCTCACCCAGTTCGTCATTCTCAACACGCTGCTCGCCGGCAGCGCGGGCATGATCGGCTTCGCCGTCATAGAGAAGATCCGTGAAGGCCACGTCACCTCGCTCGGCGTCATCACCGGCGTCGTTGCGGGTCTGGTCGGTATCACGCCGTCCGCCAACGCGGTCAGCTCGCTGGGCGCGCTCGGCGTCGGGCTTCTGTCGTCGGCGGTCGTGGCGTTCCTGATGAGCATCAAGGCCCGTTTCAAGGTGGACGACAGCCTCGACGCGTTCATCGTCCACGGCATCGGAGGCATCGTCGGCACCCTGTGCATCGTGTTGTTCGCGGCGTCGTCGGCACCGGCCGGCGTCCAGGGAATCCTGTTCGGCGGAGACATCGATGTCCTGTGGCGCGAACTGGCGGGCATCGTGATCACGTGCGTCTTCTCGTTCGTCATGACGTGGCTCATCGCGACAGCGATCGACAAGACGATGGGTCTGCGTGTCGACGCCGAGACCGAGACGCTCGGACTCGACTCCACGATCCACGCCGAGACCGCCTACGAGATCCCCGCAGCAGGCGTCGGACATGCGCCAGGCGGCTTCTCCGGCCTGCACCCGGAGCGCGCCGCAGAGAACCTCGAACACGAATTGCCCTCCAGCACAGCGGCAGCAGGAGCGAGCACGGCTGCCCCTGCGGCAGCTCCCGCCACGACGACGTAGTCCTGCAGAATCCGCTACCTGTCCACAGAACGCCCGTGAGTACGCACCGACCCCCGCGCACTCACGGGCGTTCTGTATTCAAGCCGCCGACTGTGCGTCTCCTGCGGCCGACTGTGCGCCTCCTGCTGTCGACCGTGCGTCTGCTGCCGCCGACCGTGCACCCCCTGCTGTCGACCGTGCACCCCCTGCCGCCGACCGTGCAGCCGATGCGGCCGATACCACCACCTCACGCGCGCTTAACGGAACCGCAATAAATCGAGCGTCTACTAATACTAGACAAAGGATCATACGAGTAGACATACTGGACTCACTCCCTCGAACACCCCGGAGCAACCCATGACTGACACCAAGACCCTCGCGGAACTCTGCGAGATCAACGACACCAAGTTCATCCTCGCCATGTTCGTCGACCTGCGTGGCAAGCCGTGCGCGAAACTCGTACCGGTCGAAGCCGTCGACGAACTGGCCGACGACGGAGTCGGTTTCGCCGGCTACGCGGTCGGCGCGATCGGGCAGGAGCCCAAGGACCCCGACCTCGTCGCCATCCCCGACGTCTCGTCGTTCCTGCCGGTTCCCTTCATCAAGGAGGGCCTGGCGATCGTCCACTGCGATCCCCACGTCGAGGGCAAGCCGTGGCCGTTCGCCCCGCGGAACATCCTCAAGTCGCTGATCGCGCAGACCGCCGACGCCGGGTTCGAACCGTGGGTCGGCGCGGAGGTCGAGTACTTCTTGCTCAAGCGAGACGCCAACGGCGCGCTCATCACCGCCGACGCGGCCGACGATTCCGACCGGCCCTGCTACGACGTCCGCGGGCTCACCCGTATGTACGACCATCTCACCACCGTGTCGACGGCGATGAATCAGCTCGGTTGGAGCAACTACGCCAACGACCACGAGGACGGCAACGGACAGTTCGAGCAGAACTTCGCCTACTCTGACGCCCTGACCACCGCCGACCGCGTCATCACCCTGCGCTACCTGCTCTCCACCTTCGCGTCCGAGCGCGGCATGGTCGCGACGTTCATGCCCAAGCCGTTCGCCGAACGCACCGGTTCCGGTCTGCACCTGCATCTTTCGCTGACCTCGGCGGGCAATCCGGTCTTCCCGAGCTCGACCGACGAGGACGAACGCGGCCTCGGGCTCTCGCCCGCCGCATACGGATTCGTCGGCGGCATTCTCGAGCATGCCCCCGCGCTGCAGGCTGTGATGGCACCGACGGTCAACTCCTACAAGCGAACCGGCGCAACTGCCACCCGTTCCGGGGCATCCTGGGCGCCACGTGTTCCGACCTACGGCGGCAACGACCGTACCCACTACGTCCGCATCCCCGACGAGCAGCGCGTCGAACTCCGTGGCGGCGACGGTTCGGCCAATCCGTACCTCGCGATCGCTGCGGCACTCGGAGCTGGTCTTGACGGCATCAAGCGCAGCCTCGACCCCGGCGCCCTCGGCACCTGCCCGGGCCACATCTCGTCCCTCCCGCTGACACTGCTGCACGCTGTCGAGGCACTCGAGGCCGACGCGGTGGTCACCGCAACACTCGACGCCGCGATCCCCGACGAGTGGCCCGACGACGCACAGCGCGTCTCGCAGTATTTCTCGCACCTCAAGCGCGAGGAGTTCTTCGCCTGGCACTCGGCCGTCTCGCCCTGGGAGGTCGAGCAGTACCTCACGGCGTTCTGACCCCCACCCCCACCTGATCGAGCTTGCCGAGATCGAGCTCGTCGAGATCATCCCACTACACGGAAAGGCACACATCATGTGCGGAATCGTCGGGTTGCACCTGCGCAACCCAGAGCTGTATCCCCAACTCGGCCAGTTGCTCACGGGCATGCTCGGCGAGATGCAAGACCGCGGAGCCGACTCCGCCGGAATGGCCGTCTACGGCAACGAGGCATGGGCGCCGGCAGGTCACGGTTGCGTCAGTCTGCTCGAGATCGACGTCGAACCCGCTGAGGCTGCAACGCAATTGACCAATGCGCTCGGCACCGACGTCGCAGCGCAGCTGGTCGATGACACCCTCGTCCTCTCGGCACCGATCGACGCCGGCGACCTCCTCGACGCCGCGCGGGCCGCATTCCCCTTGGCGCTCGTCGCAGGCTTCGGTTCGGATCTGACAGTCCTCAAGGGCGTGGGTGCGCCGCGCGACCTCGCACAGCAGTGGGGCCTCGCGTCCGCGCAGGGCTGGCAGGGCGTCGGACACACCCGCATGGCGACCGAGTCCGCCGTGACCCCGTCGGGTGCACACCCCTTCGCCGTAGGCCCCGAACAGTGCCTCGTCCACAACGGGTCGTTCTCCAACCACGCGACCATCCGACGCGAATTGCGCGCGCAGGGTG
>NZ_BAFB01000243.1 GCF_000248075.1 Gordonia otitidis NBRC 100426
GGCGATCAGGGGTGTGAGGTCGAGTACCTCGAAGACACGCTCGAAACTGACCAGTGCGCTCATGATCTCGACGCGTGCATTGGCGAGCGCCGTCAGCGGTGCGTACATGCGGGTCAGCAGTAACGCCAGTGCCACAACGGCTCCCGCCGACAGATGCTGGTGTACCGCGAGCCATCCGCCGAGGCCGTAGACGAGTGCGAGCGCCAATGCCGAGACCAGGGTCAGTGCCGTGATGAAGATGCCCTGCAGCATGGCGCGGCGCACCCCGATGTCGCGGACCCGGTCTGCGCGCGTGGCGAACGCGCGGCTCTCCAGTGCCGGGCTGCCGAAGAGTTTGATCAAGGTGGCGCCGGGCGCAGAGAATCGCTCGGTCATCTGTGTCGACATGCGCGCGTTGTGTTCCGCGGCTTCCCGGGAGAGTGCCGCCATTCGTCGGGCCATCCGTCGGGCGGGTATGACGAAGAGCGGCAACAGGATCAAGGCGAGCAGTGTGATCTGCCAACTGATCGCGAACATCACGCCGAGCGTCAGTGCGAGCGTCACGATGTTGGACACGACTCCCGAGAGCGTGTCGCTGAACGCACGCTGTGCGCCGATGACGTCGTTGTTGAGGCGACTGACCAACGCGCCTGTGCGGGTTCGTGTGAAGAAGGCGACCGGCATCTTCTGGACATGGTCGAAGACCGACCGTCGCAGGTCCAGGATGAGTCCCTCTCCGATGTGCGCGGAGAGCCAGCGTGTGCCGATCGCCGCGGCCGCCTCTGCGACGGCGATCAGCGCGATCAGCACGGCCAGACCGACGATGGTCCCGCCTGCTCCGCCGTCGCTGATCAGATTCACGACGCGCCCCGCGAGAATCGGGGTGACGACGGTCAGGACCGCGGTGCACACCGACAAGACGAGAAACACGGTGATCCGGCCGCGGTGCGGGCGCGCGAAC
>NZ_BAFB01000242.1 GCF_000248075.1 Gordonia otitidis NBRC 100426
AGAAGTGTCTCGACGTCGGCGGGTGCCACCATGTCCTGCACGAAGAACGTGACGACCTCGCGCGGGTGGCGGTCCATCCATTCACGGACCTTGACCATGAGCGGAAGCCACTCCGTCGAGCCCAATTCGCAGAGTTCGTGGCACAGATACGGTTTCACCGGTCCCACCGGCGTCAGGTTGAGCGCGTCACGGACGCGCAGCGCACTCTGTACTGTCTGCACGCCGTACAGATTCTCCGCAGCGGCGAGAGCCTGTGCGCGACTCTCCTGGGTGTTGGCGATGATCGGCGGCTTGTTGGACATCTGGCCGTACCAGCTGTCGACGAGGAACACCCGGATGCCGTCGTCGAGTTGACCCATGACGCCGGTCTGCTGCTCGGCGATGAACCACCGGTCGCCGTCCTGTGCCGACATGGAGTTGTGGGTCGCGGGGTAGGCGATCTCGTTGTAAGGCCTGTCGCACAGTTCGACATGACCATTGCAGGCGTTCGGGTCCCTGCTCGCCGTCAACGAACTCAGCGTCGGCGTCGGCTGCGGCAGGGCCAGTACGACGACCGTGACCACAACGACGACGATCCCCACGACCGCGACAACAGGCAGGACCAGTCGTCCGAGCATCCGGCGAGCCGTACCTCCCGATGCGCGGTGTGCCGCCCTGAGCATCTCGGCGACACCGATGATGATCGCGCACGTCCCCGCCAGCACCGCGATGATCGTGACCAGAGTCTGCGGCCGTAGGACACCCAGGACACCGGCGAGCACCAGAACCCCACCGCGGGCCGCGATCCCCAGGGGCGTCGACGGGCGCAGCGGCGACCACGCGCGCACACGTTCGCCCGTTGAGTCGACACAGGCGACGCCGAGACCGCCCGGCGCCGCAAGACTCGACGCCACTCGCACGGCCACGCCGATCAACGCCGCCACCGCTGCGACGATCCACAACCTGCCGTCGACCTCGTTCCAGACCGCGACCGTGAGCGCACCGCCCAGCGTGTCGGTGGCGGTGAACGCGGCAATGATCGTGCACGCGAGCACGATTGCCGCGAGCACGATGGCGAACCAGATCAACGCGTCGCCGACAGTGTCTGCGACCACGGAGATTCTGCCGACACCGCGACCGCGTGCAGGCGGAGGTCGGATGAAGGCCGCGGCCAGGATCAGGAGCAGCGCGAGCAACGGCAGGAGCCACGAGAGCACGCGCACCCAGTGGACGTAACCGATGATGCCCCGGCCCCATTCACCGGCGCCGACCTGCGACAGCGTGACGTCCATGTCGTCGGGGAGCCTCGCTGCCGCGTTCGGCGCAACGGTGCGCAGTGCTGCCACGGTGACCGCGCCCAGATCGGCGAGGCGCAGCACCACGGCCCGTCCGTCGTCGGTGGTGAGAGACCTGTGCAGCGTCGCCGTCAACGAACGGACCGCCGGAGTGGCCGCGGGGCTCGACACCGCAGAGATCGAGACGGACTCCACCAGCGGCCTCAGTGCGATCAACTCCGGTGACGCCGAGAGGATCTTCTGAGACACGAGCAGCCCGAGTTGTCGTGCGACCGCCTGATTCTGCCGCACCGAGTCGACGTGCCCGGCGAACCGGTCACTGTTCACGGCCTCTCGATTGACCAGGCCTGCGACGAGGCCTGCAGTGAGGCACAGCACGCCCACGATCAGCAGGACACGCGAGACGACGACGCGCGCCCGCGAGTGTTCGGCAGCCACCACATAGATGTAGCAGCGGACGACCGTCGTGTCGCCCGCTGCTACAGAATCGGAAAGTGCTCGATGCTCGCCTACAGCGCCTTGAGCTCCTCGATGACCTCGCTGACCGACTTCTTGGCATCGCCGAACAGCATCGACGTCTGCTCGGCGGTGAACAGTGGGTTGTCGATGCCCGCGTAGCCCGAACTCATCGAGCGCTTGAGCACGATGACCGAACGTGATTGGTCGACGTTGAGGATCGGCATGCCGTGGATCGGCGACGACGGATCGTTGCGCGCAGCCGGATTGGTCACGTCGTTGGCGCCGATGACGATGGTGACGTCGGTGCGCGAGAACTCGCCGTTGATGTCGTCCATCTCCTTCATCGAGTCATACGGCACGTCGGCCTCGGCGAGCAGCACGTTCATATGGCCGGGCATACGTCCCGCGACCGGGTGGATCGCGTACTTGACCTCGACGCCCTTGTCTTCGAGAAGATCTGCCATCTCCTTGACCGTGTGCTGTGCCTGCGCGACGGCCAGACCGTAGCCGGGCACGACGACGACCTGGTTGGCATACGCCATTTGGATCGCGGCATCGGATGCCGACGTCGCCTTCACCGTGCCACCCGCGGCGCCCGCAACACCTGCGGCCCCGGCATCTCCGCCACCGAAGGAGCCGAACACGATCGCCGGGATCGAGCGGTTCATCGCCTTGGCCATCAGCATCGTCAGGATCGAACCCGACGCACCGACGATCATGCCCGCCACGATCATCGCCTGATTGTTGAGGGCGAGACCCGCAGCGGCTGCGGACAATCCGGTGAGCGCATTGAGCAACGAGATGACCACCGGCATGTCGGCGCCGCCGATGGGGAACACCACGAACAGTCCCATCAGACCCGCGACCACCAGCAGGATGACGATCCAGTACCACGGGGTCGCGTTGGTCGAACTCGCCTTGACCCCGATGACCACCGCGACCGCGACCGCGACGATCGCGAGTACGACGTTGGCGAGTTGGAACAGCTTGGCCGCGGCGACCAGCTTCTTCTCGAGATTCTTGTTGAGCAGCTCCTGCAGCTTGGCGAACGCCACCAGTGATCCCCAGAAGGAGATCGACCCGATGATCGCGGCGAAGAGCGATCCGACGATCACCGCGACGTTCGGCTCGTGCGGCACCCGGGTGAAGCCGTCGTACTCGATGTACTCAGCCCACGCGATGAGGGCGACGGTCCCGCCGCCGACGCCGTTGAACAGCGCGACCAACTGCGGCATCGCCGTCATCTTGGTCTTCAGCGCCGGCGGGATACCGAGTACGACACCGATGAGCAGACCGATGGCGATCAGCACCCAGTTGACAGTCGGGACGCCCGTATCGCCTGCGTTGTTGTAGACGCTGAGCAGTGTCGCGATGATCGCGATGCCCATACCGGTTGCGGCGATCCAGTTTCCGCGGACCGCGGTCTTGGGTCCGGTCAGTCCCATCAAGCCGTAGATGAACAGCGAGAAGGAGACGATGTAGAGAGCCGTGACGCCGTAACCGAGGCCTTCGGAGACCTGTCCGGTCGACTCGCTCGCCAACACCGTCGGGGCGAGGATGGCGCTCACTTGGCAGACTCCTTCTTACCCTTGAACATTCCGAGCATGCGATCGGTGACCAGGAAGCCGCCGACCACGTTGAGCGTGCCGAAGATCAGTGCGACGAACGCGATGATCCGGGTGCCCCAATTGGCATCGGCCGGAAGAGAACCCAGCACCACCAGCGCACCCAGCACGACGATGCCGTGAATGGCGTTGGTACCGGACATGAGCGGGGTGTGCAGCGTGTTGGGCACCTTCGAGATGACCGCGAAGCCGACGAATCCCGCGAGGACCAGGATGGCGATGTTCGCCATGAGACCGGTGTACATCAGGCCTTCACCTCCGAGTTGGTGGTCGGCGACCCCGTCACGCAGGCTGCTGCGATGACCTCGTCGTCGAAATCGGGTGCGATCGCGCCGTTCTCGTCGAGCATCAACTCGATCAGCGCCTGCAAATTCTTCGAGTACAACTCGCTGGCATGCTCCGGCATCGTCGCGGGCAGGTTCAACGGGGACGTGATGGTGACGTCGTGCTTGACGACGGTCTGACCCGGTTCGGTCAGCTCGCAGTTGCCACCGGTCTCGCCCGCCAGGTCGACGACGACGCTGCCGGGCTTCATGCCCTCGACGGCTGCGGCGGTGACCAGGCGCGGCGCCGGGCGTCCCGGCACCAGCGCCGTGGTGATGACGATGTCGAAACCCTTGATCGCATCCTCGAGTGCCTGCTGCTGCTTGGCGCGCTCCTCGTCGGTCAGCTCACGGGCATATCCGCCCTCGCCCGCTGCGTCGATCCCGAGATCGAGCCATTGCGCGCCGACCGAACGGACCTGCTCGGCGACCTCGGGTCGCACGTCGTATCCGGTGGTGCGGGCGCCGAGACGCTTGGCCGTGGCCAGCGCCTGCAGACCGGCGACACCCACTCCCAGCACCAATACCGTTGCGGGCTTCACAGTGCCCGCCGCCGTGGTGAGCATCGGGAAGAAGCGAGTCGACTTGTCGGCCGCCACGATGACCGACTTGTACCCGCTCACGTTGGCCTGCGAACTCAACGCGTCCATGACCTGCGCACGCGAGATGCGCGGAATGGCCTCGACCGCGTAGGCCTCGACGCCCGCATCCTTGAGCGCACCGATCTTGGTGTCGGCGTTGCGCGGCGCCAGGAAACCGATCAGCTTCTGCCCCCTGCGCAGTCTCGCGATCTCGGCATCGCTGGGCGGTGACACCCGAAGCACGACGTCGGCGGCGTACGGATCCCCGATCGTCGCGCCCGCCTCGACGTATGCGTCGTCGGGGATCAATGCCTCGACGCCTGCCCCCGATTCGACGGTGACCGGCACTCCCTTACCTACCAGCGTCGCAACGACCTTCGGGACGAGCGCCACACGACGCTCACCCTCGGCCGTTTCGCGCACGACTCCCACGCTCATGATTGTTTGTTTCTTCTCTGTCTTCTACGGGTACTGGAACTTGTACGGGTACGGGCGCACGATGATCCGCGGGTTTACTCCTCCGGCCACTGTCGTTCTGCGCCACGTCGGGGCGCAGATCGTCAATGAGGTGGTCATCCGCACGTCGCGCCCGCTCGAAATTCGGTGCGACGAACATAGCATGACCTCAACAGACGCAGATCACGCCGTTGAATTGCTCACTTTTCCTTGACTTCGCCATGAAACCACACGGGTGGACAGGTGTCTAGGCTGGTGTCCGACTATCGGGCGCTTGTCGGCCCGGTCGACGACGTGGTGGGTGCACCGTCGCCCTCGGGGGCGGAGGACACGGAGGGCTCGGCGACGGGAGCGGCGGAAGTGCTCGGGGCCGTCGCGGTCTGGGTCGTCGGGATCTGGGTCGTCGAGGTCTGGGGAGTCGAGGTCGGCGTGCCCGTGGTGGACCCAGTCGTGCCGCCCGTCGAGCCGTCGTGTGCTCGCGGCGACGTCGCGTCGCTCTCCGGGGCGGCCTTGCTCACGCCGTTCCCTGCTTCTGCCCCCGCGAGGTAGTTCTCGAAGGTCTCGTGGGCACCACTCGTCGTGGCCGCGCGTGGAAGGGATTCGTTCGAGACGGACTCGCTGTTCGATTCACCGGCAGCATCCGGCGCCTGCCATGTTCTCCCCTGCGCGGCGAGCGCGTCGGGGTCGGTGACCGGAACCTGCAGTCCCAGAGCGTCTGCGAGCGCGACCTGGATGTCGCGCGGCGTCGGAACCCGAACTCCCGCGATGGTCGACGCCTCGCCGGGTTCGGGCACCGGCACCAGGGCGTCGAGCGCGTCGTCGAATTCCGGTGGGACGGCGATTCCCAAGCTGCGCAGGAAGATTCCCCACGGGTTACCGCCGTCGAGGACGACGTAGGTGGTGTTGCCGACCTCCCTGGTCGACGCCACCTCGTACTGGTTCACCAGGTTGCCCTTCTGCCCGTGGATGGTGGCACCGGGCAGGAAGTAGAACGCGGTGGCGAGAGGATGGGCGAGTGGATTTCCCATGCCGCACACGGAATCTCCACGCACGCAGTAGGAGATCACGTGAATGTCGCCGGTGTCGGACTCGTCGCGCGCGCCGTTGGTGTACGCGCCGGGGACGAAGCTGGGGATGATCGTCTCGATGCCCGTGTTCGGGAACCGGGAGTCGGCGCCGACGACCACCACGATGTCGGAGTCCGGAATCGCGTCGGGGTCGCCGGACGCGTACTTCTGGTGCAGCAGATACGCCACGTTCATCGCGATCGGGCCGCTCTGCGAGTAGCCGTTGAGAATGATCGTGCCCGATCCGCCGCGGTCGGCCCAGGCCTGCTCGGCGTCGGCAACACCTTCTGCGGTACCGATATCGACCGAGCTGTTGTAGGTACCCGTTCCACTCAGGTCGTACTCTTTACCGCCGACGATGATCCCGAACGCCGCAGGGTATTGCACGACAACGACTTTCGGTCCGAACGACGCCCCGCCGCCTGGTGCGTCGTAGAACCCCACATCGACAGTTCGTCCGTATTGGTCGCCGCCCATCGGCGAACCCGACCCGCCGATGTCCGATGCACTGATGGGGGTGAAGTCGCTGGTGCCGGGAACGAGGATCACCGTCGCGTTCTCGCCCAGGCTGTCCGGTAGCCAGGTGGGCTTCTCGCGGACGGGGGTCGGCTCGTACCAGGAGGACGGGAACTGCACCGAACTCGATCCGGAAGTCGACGCCGCGTCCGCCGTGGCAGGGTTCAGGAGCAGAGTGGCCGCGGCGCACATCGCGAGCCCGGACGTGACGACCTTGTGCATTCGACCCCCTCCACGCGTGCTGCGTCGAAGGGTAGCGCCACCCCCGGCGACGCGCGCGGGCGCCACCCCGGCAGCCGAGGTCAGTTGACGGTGTAGGTCCGCGAATCGAGACCGGTTGCACCGTCGGGAACGGGGTCGGCCAGAGCTTCCACCTGCGCTGTCCCGTTCTTGTCGATGGCGCGGCACTCGACGGTGTGCTCCCCACGGGTGGCCTGCCAGGTGAACTTCCACTGACGCCAGGTGTCGATGCTGTACTCGGTCGCCAGTTGGGCGTCCTGCCAGCGCCCGCCGTCGACACGCACCTGTACCGCGGAGACACCGGTGTGCTGCGCCCATGCGGTACCCGCCACGATCACGGTCCCCGCCGAGACCGAGCCGCTCGCCGGACGATCGATCCGCGACGCGAGCTTGATCGGTCCGAGTGCCGACCATCCTCGCGTCGTCCAGTACGCCTGGGCGTCGGAGAAGCGCGTGAGCTCCCAGTCGGTCACCCACTTGGTCGCCGACACATAGCCGTAGAGTCCCGGGATCACCTGTCGGACGGGAAAGCCGTGTTCGATGGGTAGCGGCTCACCATTCATGGCGACGACCAACAGTGCGTCGCGCTTGTCGGTGATCGCCGACACCGGGGTGCCCGCGGTCCAGCCATCCGAGCTCGTCGAGAGCAGCATGTCGGCGCCGGGACGCACACCGGCACGGTCGAGGATGGTCTTCATCGGTACGCCGAGCCACCGCGCGTTGCCGATCAGGTCTCCGCCGATCTCGTTGGACACGCAGGTCAGTGTCACGACCCGTTCCGTCATCGGCATCGCGAGGAGCTCGTCCCAGGTGATCGTGAACTCCTCGTCGACGAGCCCGTGCACCCGAAGTGACCAGTCGGTTGTGGTCAGCTGGGGTACTTGGAGCGCGGTGTCGATGCGGTAGAACGACGCGGAGTCGGTGATGTACGACGTCGCGCCCGGCACACCGATGTCGACGCCGGCCGGGATCGGCGGTGTGGGAGAGGCGGGCACCGGTAGCCGGATGCCCGCGCGGTCTGCGACGGTACGTGCGGCGTCGGCGAGGAGTTTGCGGCCGACCGCTCCGACCGCGACCGCGGCCACCGCGATCCCCGCCGCCGTGAGTACGAATCGTCGCGACACCCCGGCTCGCCCGTCGTCGGTCGATGCCGCGCCGGCGTCCAGTTGGTGCATCAGGATGCGCAGGACCGCGATGCCGACGACTCCCGCGAGCAGCGAGGGGATGGCATAGGTACCGCCGGCCCCCGACCTGTTCAGCGCCGCGACCACGCCCAGCACCGCGAACACCCCGATGACCGCGCAGCCGAAGCCTCCGCGACGACGCTCGACAATCCCGGTTGCTGCCGCGAGGAGCACGATCACCAGGGCCATCCCCGTGAACAATGCCGTCTTGTCCGACGTACCGAACGTGCTGATCGCCCACTCCCGAACGGCCTGCGGTGTGTGGTCGACCACTGTCGAACCGACCGCGAAGAAGGGTGAACTGTTCTCCGATATCGGCACTGCGCACAATTCGCCCACCGCGAGACCTGCGCCGACGGCGATCACTCCCGCAAGTGCGGCAGGTCCGTCATGCGACGCCGGAGCTTGCTCGTCGTCGGCGCGAGGTCTGGTGAGGGTTCGTCCTGAGGACACACTCCTTGATACCTCGGGTCGAGACCACCAACCACTAGAACACGTTCTAGTTTGTCGTCTACTCTTGTCCGCATGGCTGACGGCACACAGATTCCCGATCCCCTTGCGCTGGGCTCGGTGACGGAGTTCAGCGACGAGGTCGACGTCGTCGTGATCGGATTGGGCATCGCGGGCGGTTGCGCAGCGGTCGAGGCGGCGACGAACGGGGCGCGAGTTTTGGTGCTCGAACGCGCCGCAGCGGCCGGCGGCACGACCGCGCTGGCGGGTGGACACTTTTATCTCGGTGGCGGAACCGCGGTCCAGAAGGCGACGGGACACGAGGATTCGGCCGAGGAGATGGAGCGCTACATCACCGCGGTCTCCAGCGACCCCGAGCCCGACAAGATCCACGCCTATTGCGTCGACAGCGTCGAGCACTTCGACTGGCTCGAAGCGCTCGGGTTCCAGTTCGAGCGCAGCTACTACCCGGAGAAGGCCGTCGTCCAACCCGAGACGCAGGGCCTGATGTACACCGGCAACGAGAAGGTGTGGCCGTTCAACACGATCGCCACGCCCGCGCCCCGCGGCCACAAGGTTCCCGTCCCCGGCGACACGGGCGGAGCTGCGATGATCGTCGAACTACTCGTCAAACGTCTCGCCGACCTGGGAGTCGAGGTCCGCTACGAAACCGGAGCACGACGACTCGTCGTCGACGAGGACGGTGCCGTCGCCGGAGTCGCCTGGCGCAGCCCGGGCAACGGAGACGGCGTCATCAGCGCATCGAGCGTGGTCATCGCTGCCGGCGGATTCGTGATGAACTCCGAGATGGTCGCCGAAAACGTTCCGTGGCTCGCCGAGAAACCCTACGTTCTCGGCAACACCTACGACGACGGTCTCGGACTCCGGATGGGCGTCTCCGTCGGCGCAGCGCTCAAGCACATGGACCAGGCGTTCTGCACCGCACCCGTGTATCCGCCCGCCATCCTGCTCACCGGGATCGCGGTGAACAACAACGGCGACCGGTTCGTCGCGGAGGACTCCTACCACTCCCGGACCTCGAGTTTCGTTCTCGATCAACCGGATTCGACCGCATACCTCATCGTCGACGAAGCGCACATGAAGCGGCCGCGCATGCCGCTCGTGCCGTTCGTCGACGGATACGAGACGATCGCGGAGGCGGAGGAGGCCCTGGGCATACCGGCGGGCCGATTGCAGGCGAGTCTCGACCGCTACAACGAGAACGCAGCCCGCGGCGAGGATCCCGACTTCCACAAAGCCCCCGAATACCTTGCGCCGCAGGACAAAGGCCCGTGGGCGGCCTTCGACATGAGCCTCGGCAAGGCGATGTACGCGGGATTCACGCTCGGCGGAATGGCGACATCGGTCGACGGTGAGGTGCTCGATACCTCCGGCTCGGCGATCGCCGGGCTGTACGCGGCGGGCGCATGTGCCGCGAACATCGCCCAGGACAGCAAGGGCTACTCCAGCGGCACACAACTCGGCGAGGGGTCGTATTTCGGGCGGCGCGCGGGACGCCATGCGGCTCGCCGCGCTGCCGCCGAGTAGAGCCCCCGCGGCACGACCTCGCGATCTACCGCCGCGGTGAGAACCGGCGCAGTCGCAAGCTGTTCAGCACCACGAACACCGACGAGAACGCCATGGCAGCTCCCGCGATCATCGGGTTGAGCAGCGCCGCTGCCGCGAGCGGAATCGCGGCGACGTTGTAGCCGAACGCCCAGAACAGGTTCTGCTTGATCGTCCGTAAGGTCGCGCGCGACAACTCGATCGCGTCGAGCACCTTGTTGACGTCGCCGTCGACGATGGTCACGTCGCTCGCAGCGATTGCGACGTCGGTGCCGGTGCCCATGGCGATGCCGAGGTCGGCCTGCGCGAGTGCCGGTGCGTCGTTGATTCCGTCGCCGACCATGGCCACGGTCGCGCCCGCCTGCTGCAACCGCACCACCTCGGCGACCTTGTCCTGCGGCCGCACGTCCGAGATCACCGTGTCGATACCGACGGCGTCGGCGACGTGCCGCGCGGCACCCGCGTTGTCGCCGGTCAGCAGAATCGGGCGCAATCCAGCCTTCTTCATGCGCGAGACCGCTTCGGCAGCAGCGGGTTTCACAGTGTCTGACACCACGATCACGCCGATCGGTTCGCCGTCGCGGAGCACGACGACGGGAGTCGCACCAGCGGCCTGAGCCTCGTCGACGGCGACGCGCAGACCCGGGTCGAGCTCGACGTCGAGTCGGGCCGGTCCACTGACGACGATCCTGCTCGACCCGACGTTTCCGGATACCCCGACACCGTGATCGGCGTCGAACTCGTCCGCCTCGGGAACGGTGAGATCATGTGCGGCAACGACGATCGCCCGCCCGATCGGATGTTCCGAGCCCGTCTCGACGGCGGCGGCCAGGGTCAGAACGTCGTCACGTGTCACACCGGAGGCGCCGTACACGACGTCGACGCGCATCTCACCGGTGGTGACCGTGCCGGTCTTGTCCAACACGACGGTGTCGACACGTCGCGTCTTCTCCAGCACCTCCCGTCCGGACAAAAGGATTCCGAGCTGTGCGCCGCGTCCGGTGCCGACCATGAGCGCGGTTGGGGTCGCGAGCCCGAGCGCGCACGGGCAGGCGATGATGAGGACCGACACCGCTGCGGTGAACGCGGTGAGCACGGAGCCGTCGACCCACCAGAAGATCAGCGCGGCAACGGCGATCAGCATCACGACGGGGACGAACACACCCGAAATCCTGTCGGCGAGTCGCTGCACACGGGCCTTACCAGCCTGCGCCGCCTCGACCAGACGCGCCATCTGTGCGAGTGCCGTATCGGCGCCGACATGCGTCGCACGCACCACGAGGCGACCGCTGGTGTTGATCGTCGCACCCACGACGTCGTCGTCGACCGTCACTTCGATGGGCACGGATTCACCTGTGAGCATGGACATGTCGACCGCAGAGGCGCCGTCGACGACCACCCCGTCGGTGGCAATCTTCTCACCTGGTCGGACGACGAACTCGTCACCGACGCCGAGCTCGCCGATCGGGACCCTCACTTCGCTGCCGGCCCGTCGGATCACGACGTCCTTCGCGCCGAGATCCATCAGCGCCCGAAGTGCATCTCCGGCACGGATTTTCGCGCGCTTCTCCGCGTATCGTCCGGCCAGGATGAAGGTCGTGACCCCGGCTGCGGCCTCCAGATAGATATACGACGCCCCGGCACCACGAGCGGGAAGCAGATCGAATCCGTGTGTCATTCCCGGCATCCCGGCCATGCCGAAGAACAGCGCATACAGTGACCATCCGAACGCGGCGAGCGTTCCGATCGACACCAGCGTGTCCATGGTCAGCGCGCCGTGACGCAGATTGCGCCACGCGGCGAGATGGAATGGATAACCGCCCCAGATGATCACCGGCGCAGCGAGTGTCAGCGACAACCACTGCCAGTTGGTGAACTGGGCGGCGGGCACCATCGCCAGGATGATGACCGGGATCGACAGCAATGCCGAGATGACGAGACGCTGACGTAGACCTCGGAGCTCGAGTGTTGCCGGAGTCGCGACGGCGTCGGCCGCCGACCCCGGATCAGTGGATTCGACGGGGTCTCTCGGGCGCACCGGAGTGGCCGAGTACCCGGCGTCGCGGACTGCTGCGACGAGCGTGTCGACATCTGCCGTGCCGCCAACGGTCGCCCGCTCGGTCGCAAAGTTCACCGACGCCTGCACGCCGTCGATCTTGTTGAGTTTGCGCTCGATCCGGTTCGCACACGACGCACACGTCATGCCGGTGATGTCGAGGTCGACGACGGCGGTCGACCCCTCACCGTGCGTCGTGAACGTCGTGGACATCTCAGACCAGCTCGTAACCGGCTTCGGACACGGCCTCGGAGACCTCGTCGCGACCGAGTTCGCGATCACTTTCGATCTCGACGACGCCGGTCTCGAGGGTCACGTCGACAGTGTTCACGCCCGGGATCTCGCCGATCTCCTCGCGTACCGACGCGACGCAGTGGCCGCAGGTCATGCCTGTGACGGTGTAGGTGCTCGTGCTCATGTGCTGTCAACCTTTCTGTTGGGCGGCCTCAGGGGCCGGGTACGCCGGCGAGACGGCGGCGTGTCAGGACTTGACGAGCCGTGTGATCGCGGCCATCGCCTCGTCGACCTTGGCCTGACCAGCGGCGTCACTCTCCTGCGCGGCGTGCACCACGCAGTGGTTCATGTGGTCTTCGAGCAAACCGAGTCCGACGGCCTGCAGCGCCTTGGTCATCGCCGACAACTGAGTGAGGATGTCGATGCAGTACTCCTCGTCGTCGACCATGCGTTGCAGCCCACGCGCTTGACCCTCGATACGGCGCAACCGCTTGAGATAGTCGTCCTTGCGTGTGATGTAGCCGTGCTCGGCATGCTCGATGTCGGTGCGCCCGGCCCCACTCGGCTCGTGCTCGACAGTCGCGTCGATCCCCATGGTCACTCTCCTCATATACCCCTTACCGGTATACCAGAATGAGTCCGGAAACGGTACCCCCCTAGGGTATGGGACACGGCATGTTGTGCCGACGACGAACAGTCGTGCGTGATCAGGAACGCGGGCGCTCGAGCGCGTCCGCGAGTTTTGCCAACGCCGCCGCGACGTCGCGCAGGGCTTCGCTCACCTCATCGGTGCGGGGGTTCACAGGAGGTGCGCTCACCGGACCTGACAATGGGTCGGCACGTGGCGGCGACGGCGGTACCGGTGGTTGACCGACGACCTGTGCGCTCTCGGTGTCGACGGCCTGGTGCCTGTTGACGATGGGCATCGGCGTGGCCGGCGGTTCGGCATTGGTCGACCGACGACCACCCCGGTACGCATGCGACGGTGTCGGCTGGGACGCGAGGGAATGCTGCGCAGGCGGGACCTCCCGAACCGACTGCCCGCGGGGCTCGTCGAGTCGGTGCGATCCCGCGTTGGCTGCCGCGACCGGCAGATCGCCGGTCGAGGGACCACTCCGTTCGGGGCGACGGGCCTGCGGGGGCGGCGGTGTGTTGCCCTGTACGGGCATCCGGCCGGAGGCCGCTGGACGTCTGGCGCCGTTGTTCACCGCGGGGACGTGCCCGTTTGTCCGCGCATAGAAGTGTGGTCCGCCGTGCCCGTTGAAGAAGACACAGCGTGCGCCCTCGGGAGACAGCACCGGGCACGGATTGCGTTCGATCAGCGATTGCGCGCGGTCGTCGAAGTCATTCCATTCGAGCCAGAGGCGCCTGTCGCTGCGCGGTCGAGTACTTGCATCCGTGGCGTGATTCCCCGCGTGGCCTGCCGCCAGCCTGCACTGCAACAACCACTCCGACGACCCACTCAAGCCGAGTGCGCGACGTTCCTCCGCGGAGCACACAACCGTTGACCAGCAACCCTGGCCGTCCATACGGTCCTCCCATCGGCCCGATACGAGCACGCTGTCATATGACGACGACGCTACCCGCGATGTCACGGCTCGTCACAGCCCGATCGGCTGCCGCCTCGGCGACCGGTGCGTCGATCATCCCACTCCCCGGGCGTCAGTCTACGGAAGTGAGTACTGGCACTTCTACCCCCGCCACGCAGATCTCGTTGCCCTCCATCCGGAAGCGTCGGGTCGTGTCGTCGTCGAAGCTGCGATACCCCGAGCCGATGGTCGCCGTGTCGATGGTCGCCGTGTCGATGGTCGCCGGGTCGGTGGTCGCCGACTCGTCGGTGCGGACGTGGCATCCACGCGACCGACGTCGCGCGGCGGCTGCCGCGACGACGAACCGTGCGGTGAGCGTCAATGCGGCATCCTCGACATCTGCTCGCGTGGTGAGGACACGCGGAGCGGCAGCATCGAGCATGGCGGCGACGTGTGCGAGGCCGGCAGAGTCACGGCGCAATCCCACGAATCGCGACATCGCGTCCTGGAGGGTCGTTCGGTCCAACGCCTGCGCGACCTGGTCGTTCGCGTCGGCCACGGAGCCGACGGCGAGCGCGTCGTCGACGACGTGAGTCCTCTGCGAGTGCGCGACCCGCGCGGCACGCACGCCCATCACCAGGCCCTCGAGCAGCGAGTTCGATGCGAGCCTGTTGCCGCCGTGCAGTCCGGTACGCGCGACCTCTCCCGCGGCGAGCAAGCCCGGCACGGTGGTCCGCCCGTCGGCATCCGTGACGACGCCACCACACTGATAGTGCGCGCCCGGCACGACCGGAATGCGACCGTCAGCGGGATCGAGACCGGCGGCGTGTAGCCCCGCGGTGACGGTGGGGAACCGGGTGTCGAAGTGGTCGATCGCCGCGACGTCGAGGTAGACACACGGATGGCCGGTACGGTCGATGGCCTTGGTCACCGCGTTGGCGACGACGTCGCGCGGCGCGAGATCGCCGAGCGGATGGACGTCAGCGGTCACCGACCGCCCGGCGACGTCGACGAGACATCCGCCTTCTCCGCGGATCGCCTCCGTGATCAGCGTTCGCCGACCTCGTGCTCCCGGCGTGTACAGCATCGTCGGATGGAACTGGACGAACTCGAGGTCGGCGACTTCCGCACCCGCGCGCAGCGCCAGGGCCAGGCCGTCGGCTGTGGCGCCGGACGGGTTGGTCGTGGCGGCGTACAGGTGGCCGCTGCCGCCGGTCGCCAGCAGCACCGTCGGGGCGTGGGCGACCCCCAATCCGTCCGCTGACCGATAGGCGACACCGACCGCTCGTCCATCGGCCGTCAACACCCGGGTGACCGTGCAGTCGTCCACGACGCGCAGATGGCCGTGTCGGCTCGCAGCGCCGACTGCCGTGGACAGCGTCTGTTGTATCTGCGCACCCGTCGCGTCCCCACCCGCGTGGATGATCCGTCGCACGCTGTGACCGCCCTCGCGTGTCCGGATCAATCGCCCGGTCGCGTCCCGGTCGAACCGGGCGCCCCAGCCGAGCAGCCGCGAGACCGCCGACCATCCGTCAGCCACGATCTCCCGGGTGATGTCAGGGTCGCTGAGCCCCGCTCCGGCGGCCAGGGTGTCGCGCACGTGGAGGTCGACGGTGTCGTCGGCGCTGTCGGGCGCCACGACCGCGACGCCGCCCTGGGCGTAGTACGTCGACGTACTCGGTTCCGGACCGCCCACTCCACCGGGTTCACGGACGATCCCTTTGCTGCAGACCAGGACGCGCAGTCCCTGCTCGACAGCGGAGAGCGCCGCGGTCAGTCCGGCGACGCCCGCGCCGACCACCACGAGGTCGGCGTGGACCTGATCGAGCCCCATACGCATGCCCTTTCCTCACCCGAGCACTGTTTTCGACCATCAGTCGAAAACCTCTCCTCGGAGAGTACGCCGACTTCTGTGACTCTGACCAGTGCGCGGCGTCTGCTGTGTCGGAGCGGAGGATCAGCGCGGTTCGTGGAGATCGGCGCGACGCAGCAGTTGGGCGTTGAGCGCGACGATGATCGTCGACAACGACATCAACAGCGCTCCGACAGCCATCGGCAGCACGAAGCCGATCGGCGCCAGGATCCCCGCCGCCAACGGGACCGAGATCAGGTTGTACCCGGCAGCCCACCAGAGGTTCTGTGTCATCTTGCGGTAGGCCTTGCGCGACAACTCGATGGCCGACACCACGGTCCTCGGATCGTCGCCCGCGAGCACCACTCCCGCCGAACCGATCGCGACGTCCGTGCCCGCACCGATCGCGATACCGACATCGGCACGCGCAAGGGCGGGCGCGTCGTTGACACCGTCACCGACGAAGGCGACGACGTGGCCCTTCTGCTGCAGGTCGGAGACGATCCGCTCCTTGTCCTCGGGGCGCACCTGCGCATGCACCTCGGTGATGCCGACGGCCTTGGCCACACGCTCGGCGACGTCGGGTGCATCGCCGGTGATCATGACCGATTCGATGCCACGGTCCCGCAGGTCGGCGACCGCTTGCGCGGACTCCGGACGCGGCTCGTCGGCGAGTGCGATCACGCCGACGACCTCTTCGCCGGAGATCACGTACAGGACGGTGTTCCCGCGTAGGTCGTTCGCTGCCGATGCGAGACGCTCGGGAACGGCGACATTCTCCACGAGCCGTGGACCGCCGACCGACACCGAGTGGCCGTCGACCCGGGCTGTGACACCCGTCGCCGCGTGCGTGGTGAAGTCCGTCGGCGACGCGACGTCGAGGTCACGGTCGCGGGCGGCGCGAACGATGGCTCTGGCGAGCGGGTGCTCACTGGGCATCTCGGCCGAGGCCGCAAGTCGGAGGACGTCGTTCTGCGTCGAACCCTCCCGCACGACGACCTCGGTCACCTCGGGGCGTCCCCGCGTGAGCGTGCCGGTCTTGTCGAAGCAGACCACGTCGACCTGACGGAGCTTCTCCAGTGCGAGTCTGTTGGTCACCAACACACCCATCTTGGCCGCACGCTCGGTCGCGATCGACACGACGAGCGGAATCGCCAGACCCAGCGCGTGCGGACATGCGATCACCAGGACGGTGATCGTGCGGACGACCGCGTCCTCGGGTCGTCCGATGGCCGTCCAGATGACGGCGGTGAGCACCGCGGCACCGAGCGCGAACCAGAAGAGCCATCCCGCGGCGCGGTCGGCGAGCCGCTGGGCACGCGAGGTCGAGTTCTGTGCCTCGGCAACCAGGCGTTGAATGCCCGCAAGCGTCGTGTCGTCGCCGACAGCGCTGACGCGCACCCTGATCGCGGAGTCGGCGGTGACGGTTCCCGCGACGACCTTGTCGCCGACGGTGTGACTGACCAGATCCGATTCTCCGGTGATCATCGATTCGTCGAGTTCTGCCGTGCCGTCGACGATCACGCCGTCAGCGGGGACCCGACCACCTGGACGGACGATCACCACGTCACCCCTGGCGAGGTCGGAAGGCGTCACCGATTCGATACGCTCACCACCGTCCTCGTCGACGACGCGCTCGGCCTCGTCGGGCATGAGCGAGGCGAGCGAATCGAGCGCCGACGTCGTCTGCGCGATGGATTTCATCTCGATCCAATGCCCGAGAAGCATGATCACGATGAGAAGTGCCAGCTCCCACCAGAATTCGAGGTCGTGGGGCAGCAGATGCACAGACGCACCCCATGACGACACGAACGCGACGGTGATCGCGAGCGCGATGAGTGTCATCATTCCCGGTGCGCGCAAACGCAATTCGCTGACCGCTCCGGTCAGGAACGGACGTCCACCCCACACGTACATCACCGTGCCGAGCACCGGCGAGATCCAGCGCACCCAGTTGTCGGGGACGGTGTAGCCCACGATGGACCCGAACATGGGCGACGCCAGCACCACCGGGATCGCGATCACACACATGATCCAGAAGAGGCGACGGAACATGGCCACGTGATCCATGTGCCCGTGTCCGCCGTGGTCCATAGATCCGTGACCCATGCTGCCGTGGTCCATAGATCCGTGACCCATGGCTGCGTGATCCGCACTCCCGTGATCCATAGCTTTGTGGTCCATGCGTCCCTTTATACCCCCCTAGGGTATAAAGGACCAACGCACATGTGCGCAGATGCGCACATGTGACTTACAATATTTCCGTGCGTGCACTCACCTATCCGACGTTCCGTCGGCTGTTCGGTGCGCAGGTGGCGTCGCTTCTCGGCACCGGTCTGCTCACCGTCGCGTTGGGTCTGCTCGCCTACGATCTCGCAGGCCCCGACGCCGGACGCGTACTCGGCACGGCGCTCGCGGTGAAGATGGTCGCGTACGTGGTCATGGCCCCGGTGATGCGCACGCTGGTCGCAGGACTACCCGCGGCCCGCGTACTCGTCGGCGCCGATCTCGTGCGATTCGCCATGGCCTGCTGTCTGCCCTGGGTCGGTCACGTGTGGCAGGTCTATCTCCTCGTGTTCGCTCTGCAGACCGCGTCGGCGACGTTCACGCCGACATTTTCGTCGACCATCGCACGCGTGGTCGACGACCGGGACGACTACTCGTCGGCCGTGGCCGCGTCGCGCGTCGCCTACGACCTCGAATCCATCGGCTCGCCGCTGATTGCCGCCGCACTACTGACCGTCGTCTCGTATTCGACGCTGTTCGTCGGCACCGCGGTGGGCTTCGCGGCGTCGGCGCTGCTCGTGGTGTCCTGCGGCTTGCATCGGCTCCGCGGTGTCGACAACACAGGTACGCGCAGCCGCGACACCTTCGTCCGCCGGACCTCGTCGGGTGCACGAATCATGCTGATACGCCGACCGTTGCGCGGAGTCCTGTGGATCAACGTGGCGGTTGCCGCGGCGACTGCGCTCGTCATGGTCGGCACGGTCGTGATCGTGCGTGGCGACCTCGGACGCTCGGCATCCTGGGTCGCCGTGGCGCTCGGCGCATTCGGCGCGGGATCGATCGTCGCGGCGGTCGTGGGACCGGCGGTCTTCCGTCGATTCGGAACGTTCGTACCGATGGTGATCGGCGCGTCGACCTGCGTGTTCGGCGTCGCCGTCGTCGCGGCATGGTTGGCGGCGTCATCGTCGGTCCCGTTACTGCTCATTCCGTTGCTCGCCCTGTGGTCGGCGCTCGGCGCCGCGACGTCGACCATCTCGACCGGCACCGCGCGTCTCCTGCGCGATGACACCACCGACGCCGACCGCGACGATGTGTTCACCGCGCAGTTCTCGCTGTCCCACGCCGCGTTTCTCGTCACCTATCCGCTGGCAGGTCTCGCCGCGTCGACGGATGGCCGGGCCGCATGCACCGCCGGGCTGGCCGTGCTCGCACTCGTCGGACTGCTCGGCGCGACGCTCAGTTGGCGCAGCTCACCCGTGATCAGGCGAATACGCCCTGCTCTCTCCCTTACGATGAACCGAGCGACCGCCACAGCGAACGAACGGTGACCACAGCGGATGAAACAGGCAGCCGAGCACGAGCGCACCGGCGGCAAGCGATCGTCGGCCGTCACGGCATCCGTCCCGAGCCTCGAGCACCGCGTCAGCCCCGACCCCGCACTTCTCGGCACAGCGACGGCCCTGTTCACGATGCTCTCGGACCCGACCAGGCTGCACATCCTGTGGTCGTTGCGCGAGGAGGAGCTCGACGTCGGAGCGCTCACCGACGCTGTCGGAGCGTCGCGGACCGCGGTCAGTCAGCACCTCGCGAAACTGCGCTTCACCGGTCTCGTCGACACGAGACGCGAGGGACGTCGAATCATCTACCGGCTGCGTGACGGCCACGTCGGCAGGGTCATCGCAGAGGCGCTCAATCACGCCGACCATCAGATGTCCGGCGAGCCGACGCACGGCTGAGCCGGCCCGCCTGCTCACCGGCGGACGCACGCTTTGCCTGATTCGACGGCCGACCTCCTACACTGGGCGCGATGCGACAGCTTGCAACGACGACGAACAGGCCGCAGCGATGACGAACAGGCCGACGATGGACAGCACGGTCGACGACGGCCGCCGCGCGCGTCTGCGCCCGGCGTCGTCCATTGCCGAGATCGCGCGTCTCGGCACGACCACGGCCCACGCGACGCTGGGCGTCGGAAGATTCCTCCTGCACACCGCAGTCGACGCTGCGCATCTGCGTGCCCCGAGCGGCAAACGTGCGGCAGCCGAGGTGCGTGCGACGTTCGAGCATCTCGGACCCACGTACGTGAAGCTCGGGCAGCTCATCGCGTCGAGTCCCGGCGTATTCACCGAGACGCTGGCCGCCGAGTTCGAATCGCTGCTCGACCGTGTCCCGCCTGCCGATCCGGCCGCGATCCGACGGGTCTTCGTCGACGAGATCGGTAGTCCGCCAGAAGACGTGTTCGCGAAGTTCGACCCGACGCCGATCGCATCGGCCTCCATCGCGCAGGTTCACACTGCGACGCTGCACGACGGGGAGGAGGTCGTCGTGAAGATCCAACGTCCGGGGATCGCCGAACGACTCGCGCCCGACGTCGCGATCCTCGAACGGCTCGCGGGGCTCGCCGAGATCTCGGAGTACGGACGGATGTTGTCGGCCCGGCACGTCGTCGAGGATTTCGCCGACGGACTCGATGCAGAACTCGACTTCCGCAACGAGGCCGCCGCCATGCGCGAGTGGTACGAGTGTCTACGGCCGGGACCGTTCGGTGATCGCGTGCGAGTGCCGCGGGTCCACGACGACCTCACCACCGCACGCGTCATGACGATGGAGCGCATCTACGCCACACGGATCGACGACGCCGCGGCCGTGCGCGCCGCAGGTCACGACGGCGTAGCGCTGTGCCGCACCCTGCTGTTGTCGCTGCTCGAGTCGGCGTTCCACGGCGGGCTGTTCCACGGCGACCTGCATGCGGGCAACGTGCTCGTCGACGCTCAGGGCCGCCTGGTCCTGCTCGATTTCGGCATCGTCGGACGCTTCACACCGCGCACCCGGCGCATTCTGCGCCAACTCGTCGTCGACTTGATCGTCCGTAACGACTACGAATCCGCCGGCCGTGCCATCTTCCTGCTCGGGGCGGTACGCAAACCGGGTTCATCCGCACAGGGCGGCGCCGACATCCAGAAGGTGACGACCCCGCTGTCGAGCACCGATCTCGGCGACATGAGCTACACCGATCTCGGACGCCAACTCGCGGCGGTCGCACGCGCCCACGACGCCCGACTCCCCCGCGAACTGGTGCTCGTCGGCAAACAGCTGCTCTACGTCGAGAAGTACATGAAACTGCTGGCACCCCGCTGGAAGGCGATGTCGGACCGGGAGATCTACGGCTACATGGCCGGGATCATGAAGGAAACCGAACGGGATCGGCGTGCCGATCGTGCCGGCATGAGCTGATACCCACGCACCGCCCATTAGGGTGAGAGCGTTGACTGCGGCCCGCTCGACTTTGACCATGCGCCGGGCCCGAACCGACCAGGAGTCGAGAATGAGACGAGTTTGGCTGGCGTTGCTGGCATTCCTCGGTGTTGCCTGCATCACCGCGGCCATCGCCATCCCGGCGTTCCTCGTGCCCCAGTTGCGCGTCGTCCCGTTGGACCTCGACATCACGTCGGATGCGACAACGGTGCCCGCCGACGGCTCTGCGGGTGAACGCTTCCCCGCGGTGATCTTCGACCGCTGCTCTGTCTCTCAGGACAAGGCACGCACGCTCGACGCACACCTGACGCAGCAGCGACGCAGCGTGATCGTCAACCCATCGGACAGGCGGCAGGCGACGGTGCAGTCGGCGCAGACCGTGCAGATCGATCGATTCCGCGACGCAGACGGCAAGGAGACACAGCCACCTGCCCCGCGCTCGGACGGCGACCTCAAATGCGACGACGGACTGCTCACCGCAACCATCGACCGCGTCTCGGTCAACCGGAAGACGTCGGTGCCCAACGGGACCGTGAGCTCGCTGCAGCTCGAAGCAGCTCCCGAGGGTGTCAACGTCAAGGACGTGTCGGTGCAGCTGCCCGATCGCAAGGGCTTCCAGTACAAGTTCGGCTTCAACGTCAAGAAGCGCGACTACCTCTACTACGACCTCAACACCCGCCAGGACGAGCCGGCCAAGTACGTCGGCGAGAAGACCTTCAACGGGGTCAAGACCTACGAATTCGTCTCGGAGGTTCCCGAGACCGATCTGTCGTCGCTGCCGAACGCACAGGGCGAAGCGGCACTGGGCACGATGCTGACGATGCCCGCCAAGTGGTGGGGCATCTCGGGCCGTGGGGTCAAGGCCGACGACAAGATCACGATGCATCGCTACGCGTCGGCGACCCGGCACGTCTTCGTCGAACCCGAGACCGGAACGATCGTCAACGGCCGGGAGGATCAGCACCAGTACTTCAAGTCCCCCGACCAGAGCGACGGAACACCTGCCCCCGTGCGGGATTTCAGACTGGATGCTCTCAAGGGCACCTTCCAGTGGTCCGACAGCACGGTCACCGCACAGGCCGATCGTGCCCAGCACTACATGAATCTGCTCAAGATGGGCGGCTTCTGGCTGCCCATCATCCTCGGTGTCGTGGGAGCGCTGCTCCTGTTGGCGTGGGCTCTGATCGTGTGGCGCACGCGCAAGACCGACAAGCCACAGGACGATCCTGACCTCTACGACAGCGATCCGCGGTACCTCGACGAGCACGAATCCGGAAGTGACCCGGACACCGCGACCACGACGGCGCTCGCCGGTACCGCGGTGGGAGCAGGCGTCGCGGGTCGTAATCGCCATGCCGCGGTCGAGGGCGACGACGCCGAGACGACGACAATCGACGAGGTGCCCACGGCGGCCGCATACGACGCCGAGCACGACAACGCCTACATGTGGGACCGTCCCACCCAGCGCATTCCGCGTGTCGAGGGCCCTGCCGCCTCCGACACCCCGGACGGCGACGATCAACCGACCCGCCAGGTGCCCGCAGTCGACGACGACACCGCATCTGACGGCTCCGCATCTGACGGCTCCCCGCGCTCTGCGCTCGACGAGGCCCGCGCTTTCCGCCGCCGCGGTACGCACGACGACACAGGCGAGTGATCACCCGCCGTTGCTGAGCGGTCGGTCTCGGGCCCCGGCGCTGGACGCCGACGCCGCGTCCTTTAGACCACCACCCCAGCACGACGACGAGGGCCGGCGATCTGCGTAGATCGCCGGCCCTCGTCGTGTTCAGCTGTTCAGTTGTGGACCGTCTCCGGCCCGAGCGCTCAGAAGAACGCGGGGCGGAAGGTGGTGTCCCACGACTGGCGGAAGTTCTCCTGCCAGTAGTCCCACCAGTGGTCACCGTCGGGGGTGATGTGGGTGGTGAGCTTGACGCCCGGAACCACGGCGACGCGCGGGATGTAGAGCTGCGTGCTGACCGATGCGGCCACCTCGAGCGGAACCATCTGCGAGAACTTGACCGGGTTGAAGTTTCCGCTGGTCGGGTTCACCGAGCTGTCGAACTTGCTGCCGAGGCCACTGCCGGCGGACAGGTACACGTGGTGGTTGGCGAGGTTGTTCGCGCTCAGGAACGGATCGTTCTGGAACCACTCACCGGCCGGGTAGAAGCCCCACATGTTGTTGGGGTCGCCGCCCATCGTCGCGACCGACGCCTGGATGCCCTGCGTGAAGCCGGGGAACGTGACGGTCGGGTAGCCGCTGTAGGAAGCGACAGCCTTGTAGAAGCCCGGATGGCGCGACGCGAGGTTGAGCGCCGAGGTTCCCGACATCGACAGTCCGGCGATGCCGTTGCGGCGATTGTCGGAGTTGTGCTTGCTCTTCATGTACGCGGGCAGTTCGCGGGTGAGGAAGGTTTCCCACTTGTTCACGCCGAGTTTGGGATCTGTTCGCTCCCAGTCGGTGTAGAAGCTGCCGCCTCCACCGAAGGGGATCACAAGGTTGGTGCCCTTGCCGACCATGAACCGGTCGGCGCCGGTGTTGTTCTGCAGCCAGCCGCTGGTGTTGTTCGGGGCACGCAGACCGTCGAGCAGGTACAGCGTGGGCTTGGGGCCACCGCCGCCTCCGTCGACGATGCGCACCGGGATGTTCTTGTGCATCGACGCGGAGTACACGTATTCGGTCTGGCCGGCTGCATGGGCTTCAGGAGCGACAGCCATGGTCAGGCCGCCGAGCGCCGCCATGGCGCCCACAGCGGCAACGAGGCGCTTGCGCGCACGAGTCAACATATGTGAAGAGTCCTTACGATCTTGACCCGGACGGGCCTCGTTCATACGGGCAGGAAATGGGGTCAGCGGCGACGCCGACTGAGTTGGTCCCCAACGCGACAGAGTGTAACGGCTCGATAACACACCGGCAAAAGCAGGATTCACTCTCGACCACGACTTGAGACAACATCCTGACGATCATCGCCTACCGCGCTCGGCGTGGTCGATATCGGGGCGGCGTCAAGTCGGTCACAGGAGCCGGCCATGCCGTTGTCATTCCCACGCCGAAGCACGAGCGCTACTGTCGAAGTCGATTCGCGCAGGAGGATGCCAGTTGTCGCAGCAACACGCCGACGCCATAGTCGTCGGGTCCGGGCTTGCCGGGCTCGTCGCCACCTACGAGCTCACCAAGGCGGGCCGTCGGGTGATCGTCGTCGATCAGGAGAACCGCAACAATCTCGGCGGCCAGGCGTTCTGGTCGCTCGGCGGACTCTTCCTCGTCGACACCCCAGAGCAGCGTCGACTCGGCATCCACGACTCCGCAGAGCTCGCACTGCAGGACTGGATGGGTTCTGCGGGCTTCGACCGCGACGACGAGGACTACTGGCCGCGGCAGTGGGCACGCGCCTACGTCGACTTCGCCGCGACGGAGAAGCGGCAGTACCTCCACGACCTCGGTCTACGCATCACCCCGGTCGTCGGATGGGCCGAACGCGGCGGCGGCTTCGCCGACGGCCACGGAAACTCCGTGCCGCGTTTCCACCTGACCTGGGGCACCGGCCCCGAAGTGGTCCGGGTCTTCGCCGAGCCTGTGCTCGACGCCGAGCGACGCGGACTCGTCGAGTTCCGGTTCCGGCACCGCGTCGACGAGATCGTCGTCGAGGACGGCACGGCCGTCGGTGTGCGGGGAGCGAAGCTGGCGCCGACGGCGGTCGGGCGTGGCGAAGCATCGAACCGCGACGTGGTCGGCGAGTTCGAGATCCGCGGGGGTGCGGTCATCGTGACGACCGGCGGCATCGGCCACAACCACGAACTGATCCGCAAGAACTGGCCGACGGAGCGTCTCGGACCCGCGCCGAAGACGATGATCTCGGGAGTGCCGGCCTACGTCGACGGCCGCATGCTCGGCATCGCCGAGGATGCGGGCGCCAGCCTGGTCAACCGCGACCGCATGTGGCACTACACCGAGGGCATCCACAACTGGGATCCGATCTGGCCCGACCACGCCATCCGCATCATCCCGGGCCCGTCGTCGTTGTGGCTCGACGCCAACGGCAACCGCCTGGCACCGCCGAACTTTCCGGGTTTCGACACCAATTCGACGATGCGCGAGATCCTCGCGACCGGCTACGACTACTCGTGGTTCATCCTCACGCAGTCGATCGTCGAGAAGGAGTTCGCACTGTCGGGTTCCGAGCAGAATCCCGACATCACCGACAAAGACCTCAAGTTCGCGGCGAAGAGTCGCTTCGCGAAGGGCGCGCCCGGCCCTGTCGAGGCGTTCCTCCGCAACGGCAGCGACTTCGTCGTAGCCGACAACCTCGCCGATCTCGTCGCGGGCATGAACGAGATCAGCCGCGGCCCGAAGCTCGACCTGCAGCAGACCGAACGGATCGTCTCGGCCCGCGACAACGAGATCGACAACAAGTTCTCCAAGGACGCGCAGTTGATGGCCATCACCAACGCGCGGCAGTTCCTCGGCGACAAGATCGTCCGGGTCGCCAAGCCTCACAAGCTCCTCGATCCCGCCCACGGACCGCTGATCGGCGTACGCCTGAACATCCTGACCCGGAAGACATTGGGCGGCTTGGAAACCAACCTCGATTCGGCTGTGATGCGTCCCGACGGTTCGGTTTTCGACGGCCTCTACGCAGCGGGCGAGGTGGCGGGCTTCGGTGGCGGCGGCGTACACGGGTACAACGCGCTCGAGGGTACGTTCCTCGGCGGCTGCATCTTCTCCGGCAGGGTTGCCGGGCGGGCCGTCGCGCGAGGTTGACCCGAGCGCGTCGTCGAGAACCTGTACCGGCAGGCGCCAGGTGAGGACACACTTTGCCCTAGACGGTTCCTCCTCTGCACTAGAGTGAAACCGTGCCGGTGCCGCAGACGATTCTGACACGCAAGACCAAGCATGCGTTGTTCCTCGTCCTGACGATCAACGAAGGTGGAGAAGACGCTGTCCGGGACATGTTCGACGTCCTCGGCTCGCGCATCAACTCGGTGTCCTCGCGCGCGCCGGAACAAGCGCTCGCGGGCATCGTGTCCATCGGCTCGGACGCATGGGACCGCCTGTTCGCGGGTAATCGTCCCAAGTCGCTGCGGCCCTTCGTCGAGTACGCGGGCGACGTCCACACCGCGCCGGCCACCCCCGGCGATCTGCTGCTGCACATCAAGGCCGACGCGATGGACCTCTGCTATGAACTCGGCCGCATGCTCATGAACGAACTCGGCGACGCCGTGACGGTCGTCGACGAGGTCCACGGCTTCCGATACTTCGACCTGCGCGATCTCATCGGCTTCGTCGACGGCACCGAGAATCCCGTGGGCCAGGCCGCTATCGACGCGATCACCGTCGGCGACGAGGACCCCGCGTACGCGGGCGGTAGCTACGTCGCCATCCAGCGTTACGTCACCGATCTGAAGGAATGGGACTCCATCTCGGTCGAAGACCAGGAGGCTGCGATCGGACGGACCAAGCTCGACAACATCGAGATGTCCGACGACGTGAAACCCGTCAATTCACACATCGCACTGAACGTGGTCAACGACGTCAACGGTGAGCAGATCGACGTCGTCCGCGACAACATGCCCTACGGCGAGGCGTCGGGTCTCGGCGACTCCGGGACGTTCTACATCGCATACTCGTCGGCACCCGATGTGACCGAGGAGATGCTGCGCAAGATGTTCATCGGCGACCCGCCGGGCAACTACGACAGGCTTCTCGACTTCACCACCGCCGTGACCGGTGCGCAGTTCTTCACCCCGACCGTCGACTTCTTCGACGACCTTCCCGACGCGCCTGCGCCGTCGCACGCGGATTCCGACGACGACGCGCCGCATGACACCCCGACACCGGCACCGGTCACACTCGACGCCGCGTCGCCGGTGCCGCCCCCCGAGCCGACCGACCCGGGCGACGGATCACTCGGTATCGGCTCGCTCCGCTGACGATCCCCCTGACCACACACCCGGCCCCACACCCCCGACGACACCAGGAGACGCACCATGAACAATCTGCATCGCGAACTCGCCCCCATCTCCGCGTCGGCCTGGGAGGCCATCGAGGAGGAGGCCGCACGCTCGTTCAAGCGCAACATCGCGGGCCGTCGACTCGTCGACGTCAAGGGTCCGCTCGGGCTCGAGGCGTCGTCGGTCACGCGCGGCCACCGCACCAAGATCGACTCACCGGCAGACGGCATCCAGGCGTACAAGCGCAGCGTGCAGCCACTCATCGAGCTGAAGGTGCCGTTCACGGTCACGCGTGAGGCCATCGACGACGTCGATCGTGGCGCCGAGGATTCCGATTGGGATCCGGTTGTCGACGCCGCCCGTCAGCTCGCCCTCGCCGAGGACCGCGCGATCTTCGAGGGCTACTCCGCCGCGGGCATCACCGGTATCCGAGCAGAGACAACGGCCACGCCCATTCCGCTTCCCGAAGATGTGCGCGACTACCCCGAGGCGTTCAGTCAGGCACTGTCCACGCTGAAGCTGGCGTCGATCGACGGCCCGTACTCGATAGCGCTCTCCGCCGAGGTCTACAACCTCGTCAACGAGACGTCGAATCACGGTTATCCGGTCCGCCAGCACATCCAGCGACTCATCGACGGCGAGATCGTCTGGGCGCCCGCGATCTCCGGGGCGTTCGTGTTGTCCACGCGCGGCGGAGATTTCGAACTGACTATCGGACAGGACGTCTCGATCGGTTACGACTCACACGACGCCGACGTGGTGAACCTCTACTTCCAGGAGTCCTTCACCTACCTCACCTACACCGGTGAGGCCGCCATCGCCCTGACGACCGTCTGACGGGTTGCGCCCACCGTCTGGCGGGTCGGCCCGAAAACGCCTCGCACGGTGTCGGCACGGCTTGCTAGCGTCGTGTGAGTGAGCGCCACATGCTGATCCGTCTGATCAGGACATACCTCTCGCGGTATCCCTGGCACATGCTCGCCGTCGTGATACTGCAGCTCGTCGCGACGGTCGCCATGTTGTACCTGCCCACGCTCAACGCCGACATCATCGACAACGGCGTGGCCAAGGGCGACACCGCATACATCCTGCGTATCGGCGGGGTAATGCTCGCGATCACGATCGCGCAGGTCATATGCACGATCTGCGCCCAGTACTTCGGTGCACGCGCCGCCCTGGCGACCGGCCGCGACATCCGGCACGATCTGCTGCACCGGATCAACACCTACTCCGCGAAAGAGATGGGCACCTTCGGTGCGCCGTCGCTGATCACGCGCACCACCAACGACGTCCAGCAGGTGCAGTTGCTGATCGTCATGAGCACCACGATCCTCATCATGGCCCCGATCATGTGCGTCGGCGGCATCATCATGGGCATCAAGGTGGGCGCACAGTTGTCGTGGGTGCTCGTCGTCGCCGTGCCGGTGCTCGCAGTGGCGATGGGTTTTCTGATCGCGAAGATGATCCCCGGCTTCCGCGCCATGCAGGAGCGCATCGACGCGGTCAATCGGGTTCTGCGCGAACAGATCACCGGCATCCGAGTGGTGCGCGCCTTTGTCCGTGAGCGCTACGAGATCGACCGTTTCTCCGGCGCGAACGACCGACTGGCGGAGGCGACCCTGCGGGTCGGCCGCATGCAGGCGCTGATGTTCCCGACCGTCATGCTGATCACGAACGTCACGATTGTCGCGATCATCTGGTTCGGCGGTCATCTCGTCTCCGACGGCAGCATCGAGATCGGCGCGCTGACGGCCATGATCACCTATGTCATGCAGATCCTGATGTCGGTGATGATGGCGTCGTTCATCGCGATGATGGCGCCACGCGCGACCGTGTGCGCCGAGCGGATCTGCGAGGTACTCGACACCGAGACGTCCGTCGGCGCACCCGACGACCCGATGCCGTTCGCCTCCGACCCGTCGAGCGTCGAGTTCCGCGACGCCCAGTTCCGCTATCCCGGAGCCGATGATCCGGTGCTGTGCGACATCAGCTTCCGTGTCGAGCCGGGCACGACGACAGCCATCGTCGGGTCGACCGGTTCCGGTAAGACCACGCTGGTCGGGCTGGTACCGCGCCTCATCGACGTGACCGCGGGCGAGGTCCGCGTCGGCGACACCGACGTTCGACGCCTCGACCCCGCAGCACTGCGCGACGCGATCGGACTCGTCCCGCAGCGGCCGTACCTGTTCTCGGGCACCGTCGCGTCGAACATCCGCAACGGCAAACCCGACGCGACCGACGACGAGATCTGGGATGCGCTGCGTATCGCACAGGCAGCCGACTTCGTCGAACGCATGCCCGACGGTCTCGACACCCCGATATCGCAGGGTGGCACGACGGTCTCCGGTGGTCAGAGGCAACGCCTCGCAATCGCTCGCGCGCTGGTCCGCAAGCCGTCGGTCTACCTCTTCGACGACGCGTTCTCGGCTCTCGACGTCGCGACCGACGCGCGCCTGCGCGCAGCGCTGAGACCCGCGACATCCGATGCCGCGGTCATCATCGTTGCGCAGCGCATCACGACGATCGTCGACGCCGAGCAGATCGTCGTGCTCGATCGGGGGCGGATCGTCGGGATCGGCAGGCACGACGAACTCCTCGCGACCTGCGAGACGTACCGCGAGATCGCGGAGTCGCAGCTGGCCATCGGAGAGAACGCATGACACGCGGCGGCGGGGCGTCGGCTCCGGCATCGCCCGGCCCCGGTCGCGGCCCGATGGCTGCCGGGCCCGTGGTCGCGAAGGCCCGTTCGTTCGGCCCGTCGATCAAGCGGCTCATCGGGTTGCTGTTCTCCTACCGCACCTTCATGAGCGTCGTCGTGGCGTCGATCGTCGGCTCGGTCATTCTCACCGCCCTCGCACCGCGCGTGCTCGGCGACGCCACCAACATCATCTTCGACGGCGTCGTCGGCAGGATGCTGCCCGCCGGGATGACCAAGGCACAAGCCGTCGAGGGGCTGCGTGAGCGCGGTCAGGGCACCTTCGCCGACATGGTGAACTCGATGGATGTGACGCCGGGCGTCGGCATCGATTTCGGCGACGTGGGGCGGGTACTGCTGATCGTGCTGGCGCTCTACGTCGGTTCGGCGGTGCTCTCGTGGCTCGGTGCGTACCTGCTGAACAAGGTGGTCGTCGGCACCGTCCGACATCTGCGCGGCGAGGTCGAGGCCAAGATCCACCGCCTGCCGCTGAGCTACTACGACACGACTGCCCGTGGCGATCTGCTCAGTCGCGTCACCAACGACCTCGACAATCTGTCGCAGACGTTGCAGCAGACCATCTCTCAGCTTCTGAACTCGATCCTGATGGTGATCGCGATCCTCGTGATGATGCTGTGGATCTCGCCGCTCCTGGCGCTCATCGCGCTCATCACCGTGCCGCTCGCCGCTGGTGCGACCGCTCTGATCGCCCGCCGTTCCAAACCGCACTTCCTCGCGCAGTGGTCGTCGACCGGGAAGCTCAACGCCCAGGTCGAAGAGGCCTTCACCGGACACGAGCTGGTGACGGCATTCAACCGCCAGGCCGACGTCGAGGCCGAGTTCGACGAGCGCAACGAGAAGCTCTACCAGTCGAGTTGGCGCGCACAGTTCATCTCGAGCACGGTGATGCCGACCATCATGTTCCTCGGCAACCTCAACTACGTGGCGGTCGCCGTGGTCGGCGGGCTGCGGGTCGCCTCCGGCGCGCTGAGCCTCGGCGAGGTGCAGGCGTTCATCCAGTACTCGCGACAGTTCACACAGCCGCTCACGCAGATCGGCTCGATGGTCAATCTGCTGCAGAGCGGCGTTGCGTCGGCCGAGCGCATCTTCGACATCCTCGATGCCGACGAGCAGACCCCCGACCCCGCACATCCCGAGACGCCCGAGCACGACAACGGACTCATCGAATTCGACGACGTCTCGTTCCGCTACGTCGAGGACAAACCGCTGATCGAGCACCTCTCACTCGTCGCACGTCCCGGCCACATGGTCGCCATCGTCGGACCAACCGGTGCGGGTAAGACCACACTGGTCAACCTGATCATGCGTTTCTACGACGTCGACTCCGGCACCATCACTGTCGACGGTGTCGAGTCGCGCAAGATGACGCGAGACGACCTGCGTGAGCGCACCGGCATGGTGCTGCAGGACTCGTGGCTGTTCGGCGGGACGATCTACGACAACATCGCCTACGGCGACCCCACGGCCTCGCGCGAGGAGGTCCTCGAGGCCGCGCGACTGAGCCACGTCGACCACTTCGTCCGCATCCTGCCCGACGGCTACGAGACGATGCTTGACGACGAGGGCGGTGGCGTGAGTGCCGGTGAGCGACAACTCATCACGATCGCACGCGCATTCCTCGCGCGTCCCACCATCCTGATCCTCGACGAGGCGACCAGCTCCGTCGACACCCGCACCGAGCTGCTCATCCAGAAGGCGATGGCTGCGCTGCGCACCGACCGCACGAGTTTTGTCATCGCCCACCGGCTGTCGACGATCCGCGACGCCGACGTCATCGTCGTGATGGAGGACGGACACATCGTCGAGCAGGGCAACCACGACGAACTGCTCGCGGCGCAGGGCGCCTACTGTCGGCTCTACCGCAGCCAGTTCGCCGGGGCCGTCGACTCGGAGGCGTGAGCGCTCGGGGCTCGACTGGCAAATACACGTGTTTCTGACACCTGCACGCGAAGTTTCGCTCGCTTCTGTCAGAACCCCGTGTATTCACGACGCCGCGCTGTCGTCGCCGCGAATCTTCAACCGCTCCACCCACTCTCGCACCATCGGCACCATGCGGTTCTTCCGCAGGTCGGCCCACACCCACCGGATCATCATGGGTCCGAGACGTCGGACGCCGTCTTCGCGGGTCTTCTCGCGCTTCATTGCCGCGAACGCTGTTTCGCCGTCGCGCAGGTCCTTGGTGTACTTCCGCATCCCGTCGAACTCACCGACGAGCTTTCCCTCCCAGTCGTAGTCGACCTTGGCGACGAACTCGCCGTCGGCGTCGACGTACTCACGCTGCAGTCGTGGTATCGGGAGCTCGGCGAGGATCATCTGACCACGTCCCCACGATTCGCCCGCGTTGTCCGCGAGCGGGTCCGCGAACGCAAGGGCCTTGCGGGCGACGGCAACACCGCGGCGTCGACGATCGAGTAGCGTCGACATCTTCGCGCGGTCAGCACCGAGTCGCAGCGCCGAATCGAACACCGCAAGCCCCTGGAAGAAGTTGCCGCTGCACGCGATGTCGACGGCGGTGACCTCCAGCGACGTCACCGCGATCCCGTCGACCACTGTGATGTCCGCTGGCTCCAGACGACCGGAGTGCAGATGTCGCTGGGTTTCGATGCGGCCGCCGTTCTTATGGCCTGTCGTCAGATGCACGCGGGCGAGATCGGGAAACAGCAGTGACATCCCGTGCAGCACGCCCGCCGACTGATGACTGAGCGGGGAGTCGGTCTCCGATACCAGCATGGCTGCGAACGACTTCAGCCTGTGCAGCTCCTCGGGCGTGCGACTCGCGTCGGGCGGCGCATAGGCGCCGGGCCACACCCGCACGAGCGCACCCGCGTCGACGGCGCGCGTGAGCTGCCTGTCCGTGGCGCCCGCATCGAGGGCGACGCGACGCAGTATCAGTCCGTGTTCGTTGACCGGGAAAGTGACCATCCTCGTTGGACGTCGACAACGTCGATTCAGATCCATCCGATGTGACCGGGCTCAGGCCCCGCGCAGGGACACGTGTTTCTGACACCTGCACGCGATGTTTCGCTCGCTTCTGTCAGAAACACGTGTTTTCACGACGTCCGGCTCAGCGCTCCAACTCCCCCGCGATGCGTTGTTCGATCTGCGCAGCCGCGGCGTTCGGCACGTCGATCAAACCATCGAGCTCCTGGCGGGCCTTGCGGTAGGCGGCCTGACGCTCTGCGGGTGTGGCCGCGGCGTCGGCGGCGATGCCGATCAACTTGCGCGCACGGTCGAGTGACTCGCGCTCGACGGGCGAGAAGTCGGATTGCTTCCGACGCCGCGCTTCTCGTTCGGCGGCGTCGAAGGCGGCCGCGTAGTCGCCGACGGCGTCGCGGTAGCGTTCGAACTCGAGCGGGTCGAGCTTCTGGTCGGCCGACGTCGGTCGCAGATCGTCCGCACGGATCTTCGCGCGGTGGAAGGCCAGTGTCATCGGTTCCCGCATGTCGGTCATCATGGGGAATTCGATGAGTGTGGCCAGATCGAGTTCGTAGCCGAACCAGCGCTGGTCGATGGCGTCGTGTTTCCCCATCGCCTTGGTCACAGCTGCCTTGTCGGCCTGGGTGAGTCGCAACTGTTCCGTTTGCGCGCTCGCCTTCACACGCGCCAGTTCGATCTTGTCCCGACGCCGCTTCTCGTTGTAGCGCGCGAGGGAACCGAACCAACCGCCGACGACACCGCCAACCGGGAAAATCAGCCACCAGTAGTCGCCCGCGAAATGCAGGAACTGATCCACGTCACAACTCTACCGAGGCGTCACCAATTCACCCTCGCCGATCAGCACACTCTCAGAGATCCGGGATGGGGAGATCGAGGTTCGGTGCGATGATCCCGCCGTCGACCTCGAGGACTTTGCCGGTCACGTATCCACTCGCAGGTGATGCCAGGTAGACGGCCGCGGCGGCGATGTCGTCGGGTTCGCCGAGCCGACGCATCGGTGTCGCCTCCTCGATCGCGGTGCGCATGCCGGTGTCGGACGCGACGATGTCGAGTGCCGAGGTCAGGATCGCGCCGGGAGCGATCGCATTGACGCGGATCCGCGGATTCAGGTCCATCGCTGCGAGCCGCGTGTAGTGCGCGAGCGCGGCCTTGGCCGTCCCGTATGCGGCGTACGCACGGCCCGGCAGGCGTCCCATCGCCGAGGTCACGTTGATGATCGAGCCCGTACCGGACGTGCCGAGAATGTGTGGCACGGACGCCGTGATCAGGGCGTGTGCGTTCGCGACGTTGAAGGCGAATGCGTCCGCCAGCTGCTCGGGTGACGTGTCGAGCAGCGGTCGCGGCATGGCGCCGCCGACGTTGTTCACGACGATGTCGAGTCGACCGAAGGTGTCGACGGCGGTCTGCGCGAGCGACGCAGCAGCCGACGACTCGGACAGATCGGCGACGACGACGTGCGCGCGGCGCCCCCGGTCCGCGACCTCGGCGGCCACCTTCTCGAGTTCGGGCTCACTGCGCGCCGACACCACCACGTCGGCGCCGGCCTCAGCGAACGCGACCGCCGTCGCAGCCCCGAGACCGCGTCCGGCACCGGTGATGACGGCGACCATACCGTCGAGACGAAATCTGTCCAGGATCACGCCTGCAGACGATGCCACAGAACTGCAACACGTTCTAGTGTTTTCGCCGCAGCCGACGTCTCACGACGATCGGCCCGCGACCCAGTCCATGTCCGGGTAGCGGTTACCCGCGGGTCGCAGTGCGGACAACCGGCGGAGTTGATCGTCCGAGAGTGCGATCTGTAGCGCACCCAGGTTCTCGTCGAGGTACCTGACCCGCTTTGTGCCGGGAATCGGTACCACGTCGTCGCCTTGCGCCAGCAACCACGCCAGCGCCACCTGCCCCGGACTGGCATCGACTTCGGTTGCCACTGAGCGGATCTCGTCGACGAGTGTCAGATTGTGCTCGAGGTTGTCGGCCTGCCAGCGGGGTAGTGTCGAACGGAAATCGTCAGCGCCTACCCGGACCGCTGCTGCAGACCCTGTCAGCATCCCGCGACCGAGCGGACTGTACGGCACAACGGCCGCTCCGACCTCGCGCGCAGCGGGCACGTCGGAATCCTCGACATCCCGGCTGAACAGCGACCACTCCGACTGCAATGCGGCGATCGGATGCACTGCGGCAGCACGCCGCAGTGTGTCGGCGTTGGCTTCACTGAGTCCGATCTCGCGCACCTTTCCTGCCGCAACCAACTCGGCCATCGCACCGACGGTCTCCTCGATCGGGCGCGTCGGGTCGACTCGATGCAGGTAGTAGAGATCGATGACGTCGACGCCCAGCCGCAGCAACGACGCGTCAACCGCTGCGCGGACGTACTCCGGCGATCCGTCGACCCGCCCTGTCGGATAACCCGTCTCGGGGTCGACGACGATGCCGAACTTGGTGGCCAGCACGATCTCGTCGCGCCGATCGGCGAGCACTGTGGACAGCAGTCGTTCGTTCGCGCCGCTGCCGTAGATGTCGGCGGTGTCGAGCAGGTTGACCCCGACGTCGAGTGCGTGGTGCAGCGTCGCGGTGGCCTCGTCCTGGTCTGCCTCGCCGTAAGCGAAACTCATCCCCATGCAGCCCAATCCGAGAGGCGAGACCTCCAGCGAGCCGATTCGTCGACGAGCGGCATGGCCGGTGATGACGGGGTCGGTGGGTGCAGTCATGGTTGTGTCCTTCCGCCGTAGGTGGCGATCTTGTACTCGGTTGCTGCGAGGGAGAGTGTGAGCTCGGCGATCTGCCGTCGTATCGTGTCGCGGTGCTCGAGGAGCATCTCGAGCCGTTCGGGAACGGTCTCGTCACCTTCGTCGACCAACGCAACGTAGTGCTGTAGATCTCGAATGGCCATGCCCGACAGTCGCATCCGTGTGAGGAACACAAGGCGGCGCATTGTCTCGTCGTCGTAGACCCGGTTGCCCGCGCCGTCCCGCGGCACCGTGACCAGTCCTATCCGCTCGTAGTAGCGCAGCGTGTGGGCCGAGACGTCGAGCATGTCTGCGGCCTGCGCCACCGTCAGCGGCTCATCGATCTCGTCGAGCTCGACAAGTCGGTGGATGACCTCGACCGACAGCGGTCCGTCGAGTTCGTTGAGCGCAGCCAACGCCTTGCCCATGAGGTGATCGGTACTCATGCCAGCAACGCTAGGCCTTCGAGCGCGCTCTAACGCAAGACCCGATCCACGATCTCTTCGACGATCGCCTCCAGCGGCATCGTCGCGTCGACCGTGATCCCCGGCTCGTCCGGTCCCAGCGGCTCGAGGTCGGCGAACTGCGAATCGACGAGCGTGGCAGGCATGAAGTGTCCGTGTCGTGCCCGTACACGGGCGGCGACGACGTCGTGCTCGACGGATAGCATCACGAAGCGGACGTCGGAAGCGAAGGCGCGCAACCGGTCCCGGTAGCTGCGGCGCAGCGCAGAGCACGCGCACACACCGCCCTCGTGGTGTTCGAGCCATACACCCACCGTGTCGAGCCAGGGCATTCGATCGCTGTCGGTCAGTGGATGTCCCGCGGCCATCTTGGCGATGTTCGCGGGCGGGTGCAGGTCGTCGGCGTCGACGAACGGAACGTCGAGACGTGCCGCGAGTGCCGCGCCGACCGTACTCTTGCCACACCCCGACACCCCGCACACGACGATCGGTGTCCGACGCCCCGGCGGTGGTGCGTCCCGCTCAGTAATCGCGACCCGCCGCAACGGTCGACACGAGCTCGTCCCCGTCGCGGAACCTGCGGATGTTCTCCGCGATCCACGGTGCGAGTTCACGCGTCAGGCCCGACGCCGGGTTGGCGATGTGCGGCGTGATGATCACATTCGAGAGCGACCACAGCGGATCGTTCCGAGCGGGCGGTTCGGGATCGGTCACATCGAGTGCCGCACCTGCGATCTCATGCCCCTTCAGCGCCCAGTACAGCGCCTGCTGGTCGACGAGCGGCCCACGCGCGACATTGACCACCCAGGAATGAGAAGGCAACTGCGCCAACACCTTCCCGTTGATCAGGTGATGGGTCTCCGGCGTCGACGGTGCGGCGAGGATCACGTGATCACACGCCGACCACACCTCATCCATCCGCTTCGACGGCAGCGTACGCTCGGCGCCGTCGACCTCGCGGCCCGAGTGGTTGACCGCGAGAACCGAAGCGCCGCAGGCCTTCAGGCGCGGAATCAGTGATCGCCCGATACCGCCCGCGCCGATGATGGCGACGGTGGAGCCACGCAGTGTGCGCACGGCGGGATCGATGTGGTCCTTGTCCCAACCCCACCGCACCGAGGTGTTGATCTGGCGCAGTCCTGCGAGCAGCAGGGCAAGAGCGTGCTCGGCGACGTTCTCCGCATAGAAGCCGGAGGCGTTGGTCCACACACGCTTGTCGTCGAGAACGCCCGCGGACACGAACTCTTCGATCCCCGCGGTCTTGAGCGCCACCCACTCGATGGCGTCGGGGAGGTCGGGAAACCCAGCGGCACCGCCGAGCCAGACGAGCACCCGTGCGTCGTCCAGGTCGGTCAGCGTTGCGCCCGCATCCTCGAGCGCGTCGGTGATGTATCGATCCGGCTCGGGAAGGACGGCAACGGCAAGAGCCGAATCATCATGTGTCTGCGTCGAAGTCATCACTCACGTCCAGCCAGCTTCTTCGCCGCAGATGTCGCCAGCGTGTCCGCGATCTCGTTGTAGTGGTCTCCCGCATGGCCCTTCACCCATTTCCAGGTCACCTGATGCACCTTCTCCTCCTCGATCAGGCGGCGCCACAGGTCGGCATTCTTGACGGGTTTCTTGTCTGCGGTTTTCCATCCGTTGCGCTGCCAGCCACTCACCCATTTGGTGATCCCGTTGCGGACGTAGCTCGAATCGGTGTAGAGCACGACTGTCGATGGCTTCGTGAGGGCGGCGAGCCCCTCGATGGCTGCGGTCAGCTCCATCTTGTTGTTCGTGGTGTCGGCCTCGGCGCCGGAGATCTGCTTCTCGTGCCCGCGGTAGCGCAGCACAGCACCCCAACCACCCGGCCCGGGGTTGCCGAGGCACGCGCCGTCGGTGGAGATCTCGACGACCTCCGCCGCGGGCGATGTGGGCGTCACCAGTGCACTGTCACCGTCGTTCACGAGAGTCTCTGACACTCCTCTGAGGTTACCCACTGCCATGATCGGTGTGAATTGCATAGAGTTGAGGTATGCCGGTTTGGGATCCGAGTCGATACCTACAATTCTCCGACGCTCGTGCCCGCCCCTTCCTCGATCTGATCGCCGAAGTGCCAACGAATCCGTCGACCATCGTCGACCTCGGGTGTGGCCCGGGGCAGCACACCAAGCATCTCCGCGAGCGATGGCCTGAAGCGCTGGTCCTCGGTATCGACGCGTCGACCGAGATGATCGCCGAGGCGATCCGCGAGAACATGGATGGGCTGGCCAATTACGACGTCGCCGACCTCACCGAGTGGACACCACCAGAACCCGTCGACCTGTTCCTGTCGAATGCGGTTTTCCAGTGGGTTCCCGACCAGGAGGTCGCGATCGAGCGACTGCTCCCCCACCTCAACGACGGTGGCGCGTTCGCCATCCAGGTCCCCAACAACACCGGTGCCGCCACCTACCGCAGCCTCAACGAACTCGCCGAGGAGGAGCCGTACGCGAAGTACTGCGGCGACGTCCGGCGGTTGCCGTGGCTCGCACCCGACTTCTACCTCAATTTCTTCGCCGAGCGCGGCTACGAGGTCAACGCCTGGGAATCGACGTACCTGCACGTCCTCAAGGACAAGGGCGAGGACCCGGTGTTCGACTGGATCTCCGGAACCGGCGCCCGCCCCTTCCTCGAAGCCCTGCCCGATGAATTGCGCGACGAATTCGGTCAGGAGCTCAAGCGTCGTCTGCGCGCGGCCTACCCCGCCCGCGAGTGGGGCACCGTGCTGCCCTACCGCCGCACCTTCGCCGTCGCCGTCCTGCCCCGCTGATCGAGCGACCCACGGTCACCCGCTCGTCGGTCGTACGCCGCTGTAGACGCCCTCCGGCCGGAACCTCAACCGTTTCTCGCCGTATTCCTCGAGTGCGTGCGCGGTCCAGCCGACGATGCGTGCAAGCGCGAAGATCGTCTCTGCGGCGTCTCGGCGCATGCGATACCGCAGTGCGAGGGCGGCCAGTGCAAGGTCGGAGTTGAGAAACGTGCCGGGTTCGACCGCTTCGATCAACGCGGCGACGGCGGGCATCACCCGCGCGTCGGCGGCGTCATCCGGATCGCGCGCGTCACGCTCGCACATCAACTCCAGCAGAGTCGCGGCGCGGGGGTCACGGTGCCGGTACACCACGTGACCCGTACCTGGCACGGTGTCGTCGGCGCGTAGGTGTTCGGCGATCGCCGTGTTCGGGTCGTCGAGCGCCTCTGCGAGAAACCGGTGCGCGAGGGTGGTCGCGCCGCCGTGCATCGGCCCGTCGAACGCGCCCAGCCCCGCGCCGATGACGGCGTAGATGCTGCCTCGCGCACTCGCCGCCACGCGCGCCGCGACCGTACCGGCGGCCAGATCGTGGTCGGCGAGCAGCACGAGAGCGGCGTCGAGAAGTGAGATCCGCTCTCGGGTCGGCGGTTCGTCGGTCAGTGTCGGCCACAACCGCTCGGCGAACCCTACGTCGTCGGGCTCCCCGGCGGGTGCCCCGACGACGACCTCGAGGATCGACGACGTCGTGCTCGCGACCGTCGCGGCGTCGATCCGGTGGCGGAGCGGGTCAAGTGCGCCGAGCAGGTCGACGGTCAGCCGGATGCGGTCGACGCCCCGGGCCGTCCGCGGCAGCGCGGCGTCGACACGTGCTTTGATGTCGGCAGGTTCCGGCGAGCGTGATGCCGTGCGCCAGGGCTGCTCCCACAGCAGTTCTGCGACCCGTTCGAACGACGTGGTGCGCGCGAGCTCGGCGACGTCACGACCGCGGTAGTACAGGCGGTCGTCGTGCAGGTACGTGAGTTGAGTCCGGATCCGTTCGACGACGCCCGCCGGTGGTCGCGCGCGGCCGGTCGAGAGCAGCTTCTCGATCTCGTCCACCCCGAAGACGCTTCCCGCGACGCCGTCGATACGTGCACTCTGCAATCGACCGCGACTGACATAGGCATACACGGTGGACACCTTGACTCCCAACACTTTTGCGACCTGCTCGGTGGTCAGATAGTCGCGGCCGTCGTGCTGGATCGGCGTCGGCCACCGGCGGCGATGGATGCGCTCCACATATTGATTGAATCAACATTGACGAGGGTCAATCAAGGGGTGATCGTTGCAGCCATGACTGCTGTGTTGATCGCGCCGCCCGGCCTCGCGAACGTCGTCGTCGCCGACACCGAGATCGGTGATGTCCGGGGTGACGAGGGTTTCTACCACTACCGGGAGTACTCCGCCGTCGAGCTCGCGCGGGCCCACACCTTCGAAGAGGTGTGGTTCCTGTTCGTGCACGGGCATCTCCCCGACCGGGCCGAACTCGACCGCTTCGTCGCCCGGACCCGGCAACTACAGGCGATCCCGGACGAGGTCGTGGGCATCCTCGAGACGTCGGCGGTACTCGGCGGCGAGCGGCAACTGCTGATCGGTCTGCGTACCGTCATGTCTGCACTCGGGCCCGCATTGGGCGTTGCGCCACTGTGGGATTCCGACGACGAGACGCGTCGCGCCGATACGTTGCGCGCGACGGCGCTCACCCCCACGCTGCTCGCCGCGCTGTACCGCGTGCGATCCGGCGAGTCCCCGGTTACCCCACGCGCCGACCTCGGCGTCGCCGCGAACTGGCTCTTCATGATCACCGGGGAGGTACCGTCGGCCGCGCACGCGCGGGCCGTCGAGCAGTACCTGATCCTGACGATGGACCACGGGTTCAACGCCTCGACCTTCGCTGCGCGAGTGATCGCGTCCACCGGTGCCGACGTCCACGCAGCGCTGTGCGGAGCACTCGGCGCATTCTCCGGTCCGCTGCACGGCGGCGCCCCCGACCGTGCGCTTGATTCCCTCGACGAGATCGTCGCGCACGGCGATGCCCTCGAGTGGGCCCGTGAGCAGGTGGCTCAGCGTCGTCGGATCATGGGGTTCGGGCACGCCGTCTACCGCACCGAGGATCCCCGATCGTTGCTGTTGCGCGAGGTCGCGCAGGGCCTCGGCGGACCGACTGTCGACGCAGCGATCGGCGCCGAGCAGGCCATCGTCGACGCGCTGCGCGAGGCACATCCCGACCACCCCCGGTATGCCAATGTCGAGTTCTACGCGGGTGTGGTGATGGACGCCTGCGGCATCCCACGTTCGATGTTCACCCCGACCTTCGCCGTGAGCCGGACGGTCGGCTGGTGCGCCAACATTCTGGAGCAAGCCAAGAGCCGCAAGCTCATCCGCCCCGCCGCGCGCTACGTCGGGCCGCCGCCGGCTGCGCTCTGACGCGTCGGCGCGCAGCCGGGCTCCACGCATGTGAGCGTCGAGCGCGTACCGTCGAGAGACAGTGGGCCCACTCCCCACGGGTCCGCGGAAGGATCGCAGCATGAGCCAGCCCGTGACACCTCCGCCCACACCGCCGACGCCGACACCTGCGCCCGAGCCGATTCCCGAGCCGCCACCCGAACCGCCGATTCCGGTGCCTGAGCCCGAACCGATGCCGGGGCCGGGCCCGGATCCCTCGCCGGATCCGTTCCCGAATCCGACGCCGGACCCGTTCCCGGGACCTGCGCCGACCCCGCCCGCCCCCGATCCCGGCCCGGCCCCGCCGTCACCGCAACCTCCGGAACGACCCGTGGTCATCTGACCCGACTCGAACCCGCTCAGTCGGGACCAAAGATGCTTACCTGAGCGTCAAAGTCGGTGCGAGACTGAAGAGATGACACGCCGAGCAGTGATGATCAGAGCCATCAACGTCGGTGGTGCGCAGGTCCCGATGAAGGAGTTGCGCTCCATCGCACGTGATCTCGGAGCCACCGACGTGGCGACGTACATCGCTTCGGGCAACCTGATCTGTACGCCACCGGCGTCGTCGCACCATTTCGACCGCGCACTCGAAGCAGCGATCGAGCAGCGCTACGGGTTCTTCCGCGAAGTGATCAGTCGCTCCCGTGCCGAGTTGATCGAAGCACTGGACAGGCACCCGTTCGACATCGTCGACGACAAGTTCTCCTATGTCTACTTCCTTGTCGACTCCCCACCGGACGACCGACTGAAAGCGTTCTCGGACAAAACCTTCGGCGACGACGTGTGCCAGGTCATCGGCTCCGATCTCCACATCCGCTACGCCGAGGGTGCGGGTACCTCGAAGCTGACCGCACCCGTGATCGCGCGAGGGCTCGGCGTCCAGGGCACAGGACGCAACCTGCGGACGGTGCGCAAGCTGATCGAGATGACCGCGTAGCTCACGCCAGGCAGCTCACACCCTCCCGATGGTGCTGATCATCGAGTCGATGTCGGTGCGCTGCTGGTCGGCAGGGGTCTCCCACAGCTTCTTGGGAAGCTCCTCGAGCTCGGCGATCGCGGCGTCGATCGCCTCGAGTGAACGATCACGCTCCTCCTCGGGCAACGTCGACGCCTTGATCAATTTGTCGTCGAGATCGAAGACCGCGGCGTCCAACCGATCGCGTTCGGCGACGAGTCCGGAATCATCAGCGATCCATGGGTTTTGGTGGATATCGGCAATGGCATATCGGATTCGGCGATGCATCCTTGCCTCGCGCGACGTCGACGTCGTCCAGTCGTCAGGAGCGTGACTCGGCTGTCCGGGAATGAGGTCGTTGGAGCGGGCGAAGCGTCGGACCCGCTTGTCGGAATCGAACGCGAACCACGCGGCTCCCGCCAGAATGATCAGCGCCACCGCGATGGTCACGATGATGACTATCCACGCGACCGCGCTCATGAACCCACTCCCTGCACCCACATCTCACCCGATACGGACATACCTCGACTGTAGCCGCTCGACGGTTCCGCTCAGGCACCTTCGGCTGCCAGTGTGGCACCCGGCGTCGGGGCACCGCGAGGTCAGTACGCGGAGCCCGGGCCTGCGCTCTCGACACCGATACCGTGATGCCGCGCGGCGACGTCGGGGTGCGCGCGGGTCCTCGACTTCCAGGCGTTCTCGCCGTATGTCGAGTACAGCGGGTTGGCGGGATCGTCTGCGACGCCGCGCGCGAGCTGCGCGAGGTCCGGCGGCAACGCGAGTGTCGGGACCGTGGCGTCGAGTGCGGGGTTGAGGAAGTAGGGGATCGAGATCCTGTCGGTTCCCGGTGCAGGCGCAAGGACTCGGTGCCGTGTGGCCCGGAGGAATCCGCCCGTCGCCACCTCGAGCAACTCGCCGATGTTCACGATGAACGCTCCGTCGAGCGGCGGGGCATCGATCCACTCGTCCGGTCCCGATTCCACCTGCAGCCCTGCGGAACCGGGCTCGACGAGGAGGAGCGTCAGCACTCCCGAATCCTTGTGTGCACCAACACCTTGCGCGGTCGTGTCGGTGCCGGGGTAGCGCACGACCTTGATCAGGGTGGCAGGCGCCGCGGCAAACGCGTCGTCGAAGATGTCGCGCGCACCGGTGAGGGCATGCGCCCAGTGCCGCAACAGTCGCAGTCCGACCTCCGACAGCGCCGCGTCCCACTTCTCGAATGCGGGTCGCAGTTCGGGCAGCGCCGATGGCCACAGGTTCGGACCCTGCAGATTCCAATAGCCCTCGGCGTCGTCGATGACCTCGCGTTCGGGTCCGATGTCGATCTGCTCTCGCCAGTCGATCTCGGAGTTGGTGAATTCGCCACCGAGTCGCGAGTAACCGCGGAACTGTGGACTCTTCAGCTGGCTTATCTCGTCCTTCGCAGCGGCCGGCAGTGCGAAGAACCGTCGTGCCAGGACCAGGATCTCGTCGATCTGTTGCTGCGGCACACCGTGTCCGACGAGGTAGAAGAAGCCGACCCGGTGTGTCGCGTCGAGAAGTGCTGATTCGAACTCGACGGGATCGGAGGCTGCCGTCGAGAGGTCGATGATCGGAAGGCCCATCACACCATTATCTACCTGGCACAATCGGACCCCGGAAGCTATCCCTTCGCGCTGTGTCCGCCGACCGCCGCCACCGCGGCAGAGTTGACGCGCGTGAGTGCACGATGTAGCTCCTCGAGATCGGTCACCTCGACGCCCAGTGCGTCGACGACCGAGCCCGGAATCGTCAGCGCCTTCTCCCGAAGGGCGCGCCCCGCCTCGGTGAGTGCGACGTCGACGTTGCGCTCATCGTCTCCACGTCGACACCGCACGATCAGCTCGGCGGTCTCGAGTCTTTTGAGCAGAGGAGAAAGTGTCGCGGAGTCGAGTTGCAGCGCGGCGCCGATGTCCTTGACCGCCATCGGCTCGGATTCCCAGAGCGCGAGCATCACCAGATACTGCGGATGGGTGAGCCCGAGGGGCTCGAGGAGTCTGCGATAGATACGGAGCACGGATCGATTGGCGACAGCCAACGCGAAACAGACCTGCCGCTCGAGGAGTAGCGGATTGATGTCTGTGTCCTGCGACGTCACCCATCCAGTGTGTCATATTCAATCGTTCGCGATCGATTGGTCGGTCGGCTGTCTCAGCCTGCGGCCGCGGCCCCACCGGGGTCGGGTTTCGACGGTTTACCGGCAACCAGGTCGGCGAGTTCGAGACCGTATCTGCCGAATCGGGCGTCGAAGTGCGCGGCCCGGTATTCGGCATGGTGCTGTTTGTCGCTCGAGTAGTGTCGGCGCGCCCAGCGCGATCCCGGCCGTGCGAGGCGAACAGCACCGATCCACGCGATGGGCGCGATGTAGGCGCCGATCACGGCGGTCGAGTACTTGCCTTTCGCCACGCAGATCAGCAACGCCCAGACGTGGACGACGAGGATCGCGAGCAATGCGACGTGTCCGAAGCCGATCCGCGTACCCCCCTCGTCGGAGGTGAGCGGAGTCAATCCCAGCGCGAGGAGTCCCAGCGCCGCAACCGTCAACGACACCACCTGTACCGAGAGTTGTCCCTCCGCGGACCAGTAGACGTCCTGCATGTGCAGGATCAGCGCGAACTCGTCGAGCACCAACGACGCCCCGATGCCGATCAGGATTGCCGCGATCTCACCCGCGGGTGACGAGCCGTCGGCCGCAACGGAGGTGACCGCCCCGATGATCAGCAGGATGATGCCGGGGACCGCGTGATGGATGTGCACCCCGCCGGAGACGTTGTTGCGAAACGGGCCCTTGCCCGCGCGGATGAGTCGCGTGATCGTGCGGGTGATGACGAACGTCAGCAGGAACGCGACGAACAACAACGCAAGTGGCAGTCCCGCCGGACCGTGGCTCATCGCTTCGGGATGATCCCGGTGCGTCGTTGCTCGATCTTGAGGCAGCGATCCTCGACGTAGAGCAGGCCCGCATCCTCGGCGATCGCGCGGGCTTCCGGCGAGGTGATGCCCAACTGCAGCCAGAGTGCCCTGGCGCCCGCAGCGACGGCCTGGCGGGCGATCTCCGGGCAGTCGGCAGACGGACGGAAGACGTCGACGAATCCGACCTGCTCGGGCACGTCGGCGATGCTCGGGTAGACGGTCTCGTCGACGATGGTCGTCGCGGTCGGGTTGACGGGAATGATGCGCCAGCCCAACGCCTTCATGATGGCCGGGACCTCATTCGAGGGCTTCGCGGGGTTCGCGCTCGCGCCGACCACCGTGATCGTGTCGAAGGTACTCAGAATCTCGGCGGCCACATCGTCAGTGCTCATGCCGGTCCAGTGTAGGGATGCCCGGTGTGCGGGGTTTGCCCGTCGGCGGCATTCGCGTTGCCCGCGTCGTTGGTCAGCCACGCCACGAGCGACGCTCCGACGATCGCGCACACGAAGCCGACGACGGCGAGCCACTGCAGTCCGTCGACCGCTCTGTCGCCGAGGAACACCACACCCACGATGGCGGGCAGTCCGGTCTCGCCGACGACGAGCACCGCCGTCACCGCGTTGACCGGGCCGAGTTGTAGCGCGAGGGTCTGCACATAGAACGCGATCGCACCGGCGATCGCGATGGTCCAGGCCGCGGGGTCAGTCAGCAACGTGACGAGGTCGAACGGGCTGACGCCGTCGAGCACACGCACTGCGACGGCGAGCGCCCCGTACATGATGCCTGCGAGGGCGCCACCGAAGATGGCTCCGCGGGTGCCGAGCGCGCGCATGACGGCGACCCCGAGAACCGCCACCGCCGTCGTGATGAGGAAGAGCGCCCAGTGAAATCCCCTGTCCGCGTTCGTTGTCGCCTGTTTGGACGCCGACGCCCCGAGCACGCAGAGCGCGAACATCACCAGCAGCATCGCTGCCCAGTCCCGCGCGCGCAGCGACGTGTGCAGCATGACGGTGCCCAGGAGGGCTGTCACGATGAGGTTGCCCGCGACGATCGACTGCGCGAGGAACAACGGCAGGAATCGCGCAGCCACTGCGCCTCCGATGAAACCGAGCATGACGGTGAGCGTGCCGAGCAGGAACGTCGGATTGGCGAAGGCCGCGAGCGCACCGCCCGCTGATCCGCTGTTGCCGGATGCTCGGGCAGCGTCCTGTGCACCCATGGCGCGCAGCACGGTCGAGAGCCCGTATGCCACCGCGGCGAGACAGGCCGCGACGATACCGATGACGAACATGTCACTCATCGGGGTAGGGCTGGTGCGCTCTCCTCGGATCGCCGTAGGTGATGGCCCGCTCGCCACGCGTACCGGTGATCAGTGTGGCCGACCATGTCACCACAGCTCCCATACGATTGCGCACACCGGCGAGGAACGCCACGTGGATCACTCCCCACGCGAGCCAGCCGAGGGTTCCCGACAGTTCCAGTCGTCCGCTCTGCACGATCGCATTCCGCCGCGCGATGTAGGCGGCGTTGCCGAGATCGTGGTACTTGAACGGCTTGCGTTCCGTTTGTCCTGCAACGAGATCTGCGATCACCGCCCCGACGTGGCGGCCACCCTGCATCGCCACCTCTGCGACGCCGGGCAGGTCGCGCAGCGACGAGGTGTCGCCAGCGATGAACACCTCGGGATGTCCTTCCACCGAGAGGTCGTCGCGGACGGGGATACGACCGCCGTGGTCCTGCTGCACGCCGAGCGCCTTGGCGAGCGTTCGAGCGAATGGAACGGCCTCGACACCTGCGGTCCACAGGGTCGTGCGCGCCTCGTAGGTGGTGAGCTCCCCCGACTTCTTGTCCTTGGTCTGCACGGTGTCCTCACCGACGTCGACGACGTGGACGCCGAGATGTGTCTCGACGCCGATCTTGTCGAGAGTGCGCTGCGCGCGACGCGACAGTGACGGACTGAACGAGGGCAGCACCCTGTCGGAACCGTGGAACAACAGCACCCGTGCTTCGGTCGGGTCGATCGAGTCGAACTCACGGCCGAGCGCCAGGGTCGCCAGTTCGCGTATCTGCCCGGCGATTTCGACGCCGGTCGGACCCGCACCGGCCACAGCGAAGGTGAGCCAGCCCCGGCGATCCTCCGGGTCGTCGAGCGCTTCCGCTATCTCGAAGGCCCCCAATACCTGTCGCCGAATCGCGAGTGCGTCGTCGAGGGTCTTCATCCCGATCGCGTTCTCGATGGCGTCGTCGCACCCGTGGTAGGCCGTACGCATCCCGGTCCCTACGACGAGATAGTCGTAGTCGAGGCGGATCGGGTTGCCGTCGGCTCCGAGCACGGTGAGAACCTTTGCCGAGACGTCGATGTCGTCGGCCTCGCCGAGCAGAACGTTGACGTTGCGCTGGCGCCGCAGGAGGTGACGCACGGGGCTGGTGATGGCACCTTCGGACAGCACGCCGGTCGCGCACTGGTAGAGCAGCGGTTGGAAAAGGTGACTTGTACCGCGGTCGACGACGGTCACCTGGACGGGTTCCTTCTTGAGCCGACGCGCCGCGTGAACCCCCGCGAACCCCGCACCGACGATCACCACACGGGGCTTGGTCGCCATCTCAGTTCTCCGATGTCCGGGAGGTGACAGCGTAGGTCGCGGCGCCGAACGCGCCGGTCACCGCGAAGACCGACCGCCAGGCCCCGATCTTCTTGGCCAGCGGGTGCGAGAGGCCGAACGCGGCGAGATACCCCGCCAGCAGGCCCGCCGCGGGACCAGGGCCCCTACGAAGCCACTGCTGCGTGCACCACGCGCCCGCGAGGCCGAGCACGACCCCGCCGAGTGGACGCTGTCCGGTGTAGCGAGCAGTGGCATACCCGCCGATCAAACCGACACTTGCGACACCGACCGTGGGATCCACACGCATGCCGGTCAGCGTACCAATCGACGACGTGCAACGTGTGCGGCCGAAACGCCGCCCATCACGATTTGCTGCCACACTGGATTGCATGGGTGATCAACCCGCAATCGTCCTCGTGTCATCCGGCCACACCGACCAGTTACGTGGCGAGTTCGGCCGCTACCTCCGCGACTACCGCGTCGAGTGCGCAGAGTCGGCGGTCGGTGCGATCGTGCTGCTCGGAAGCCTGGTCGGCGACGGCGTTCCGATCGCGCAGATCGTCGTCGAGTCCGAGTTGCCGGACATGTCGGTGTTGGAAGCGCTCGGCACGTTCCGCAGCATCGTCCCGACGGCAAAACGAGTCGTGGTCATCTCGTGGGAGAACTTCGGTGCGCACTCCGCGAGCCTGCGACCGGCACTGCAGAAGGGCAAATTCGACACATTTCTACTCATGCCACGCGGTGCGCGCGACGAGGAGTTCCACTACGCGATCACCGAGATGCTCTCGGATTGGGGCGCGACGGTCGCGACGCCCGTCGTCGACTCGATCCGGATCATCACCGACTCGCCGTCGGCGCTGACGCTCGGTATCCGGGATCTTCTCGACCGAATGGGCATGCCCAACCGCATGTACTCGCCGGACAGCCCGGAGGGGCGAGCGGCGATCGCGCTGTACGACTCCCACGATGAGCCGACGCCGTTCCCGCTCGTCCACTCGATGGCGCCGAAGCTCCATGATCGTGTCATCGCTCCGGCCGGTGTGCGCGACGTCTCGGGCTTGATCTTCGGTCGGCCGTCGGATGTCGACGAGGACGAGATCGTCGACCTCGCGATCGTCGGAGCCGGACCCGCGGGTCTGGCCGCCGCCGTGTACGGCGCATCGGAAGGCCTGTCGACGGTGGTGGTGGAGTCGGATGTCGTTGGCGGACAGGCTGGTACGAGCTCGATGATCCGGAACTACCTCGGCTTTCCACGCGGGATCTCCGGTATGCGACTGGCGCAGCGCGCACGTACGCAGGCGGTCCGGTTCGGGGCGCGGTTCTACTCCGGGTGGCCGGTCGAGAAGCTCGAACTCGGCATCGACGATGCCCCGCACCGGATCCGCACGGAGGGTGGCGACGTGCTGGCCAGGAGCGTCCTGGTCGCAAGCGGTGTCGCCTATCGACGACTCGGGGTCGAGTCGTTGGAGCAACTGGTCGGCGCGGGCGTGAACTACGGTGCTGCGCTGTCGGCAGCTCGGGAGATGGACGGACGCGACATCTTCGTCGTCGGTGGCGGCAACTCGGCTGGACAAGCTGCGATTCACCTCGCACGCTACGCACGCTCGGTCACGATCATCGTGCGTCGCGCGAACCTCTCAGAGACGATGTCGCAGTACCTGATCGGCGAGATCGCCTACCATCCACGCATCAGCGTGCGCGGTACCACCGAAGTCGCCGACGGTGGTGGTGACGGACAACTCGAATGGCTCGAGTTGTGCGACACCGTTTCTCACGCAACAGAGCGAGTCAGCGCAGGTGGGCTCTTCCTGCTCATCGGGGCTGAGCCGCATTGCGAGTGGCTGCCCGACGCCGTGGCACGCGACGAGCGCGGATTCGTATTGACCGGTCGTGACGTGCCCAGGGACCGGTGGCACGGTGAGCTGCCGCCCGCGAACCTCGCGACCAGCGCGCCAGGGGTTTTCGCCGCGGGTGACATCCGAGCGCAGTCGATGAAGCGCGTCGCCGCGGCCAGCGGGGAAGGCGCGAGTGCTGTCCCGATGGTGCACGCATGGCTCGCAGCGAAGAGGACGCCCGCAGCCGGCCCCGGCGACTAAACCGATCGTTGGTTGCTGTCGTCCAGGTCGTCCAGGAACTCCGCGACACGTGGCCAGGTCTGCGTGGCTGCGGCGTCGCCCGCGATCAGACCGAGGTGACTCGCCTCCACGGTCATGAAGTGGACATCGGCGGAGCCACTGAGCAATTCGACGCCGTGGTGCGTCGACTGCCAGCTCGCGATCGCGTCGCGATGACTACCGAAGAGCTGAACGGGTTTCGCGATCGTCGTGATGTCGACGATGCGGCCGTCGAAATCAACCGCACCCGAAGCCAATTCGTCGCGGTAGACGAAGTTGCGCCACATCTGCATCGACACCTTGCCCGCGTATCCGGGCATGGAGTTCTGGAAGCGATCGATGACCTGCATGCGGGCGAGCGCTTCGGTGTCGTCGGCGTTGCGCATGATGTACGCGGGTTTCTTGAGCTCGCGGTCGGCGGCCAACGCACGGTAGGCGACGCGCACCAAAGGTGCCGGGATACCGCCCATCACCGACAGCGCAGCCGTGACCGGTACCCCGCCGACAGGTTTCATGACCTGCTTGACGAGGGGGTAGGGCGTCACGGCGTCGTAGTCGAGGGGCGTGCCGATTGCGGTGATCGAGCGTATCGGGAGTTCCGGGTGCGCAGCCGCCATCAGCAACGAGACCGTGCCGCCGAGACTCCACGCCGCGATGTCCGCCTGCGAGTGGGCGTAATCGACGAGCACACGGTCGAGAGCCTGCGGGACGATGTCGTCGAAGTAGGTCTCGAAGCCGACGTGCCTGTGTTGCTGACCCACGTCGCCGAAATCGACGACGTACGGAACACGTCCGATCGAGAGCAGGTACTCGACGGCCGACTGTCCCGGTCCGAGGTCGTAGCAGCGTGCGGGCACCGCCAGTGGCGGGACGAGCAAGATCGGGGGCTTTCCCGAGGCGCGCGCGGCCTGCAGCTGTTCGTGCGACCCGTAGCGGCGCAGCGTGCGCTGCGGGTCGTCAAAGAGGACGACGTGTGGTGTCTGGACGTCGGGCGCGACCTGATGCCCGGCCAACAGGCGCGCCAGTGTCTGCACCCGCTTCCACCGCGACGCGGCCATCTGCTCTCCTTCGTTCCGATGATCGAAGAGCAATCTACGTGACGGCGCTGACGGCATACTCGTCGGTGTGGAGGCAACAGAATCAGGCGTCGTGGCCGTCGTGGGAACGTTGAATCTCGACCTGGTGGTCACGCTCGCCCGCAGACCGGCCGTTGGTGAGACCGTACTCGGGCGAACACTCACCGAACGACCGGGCGGCAAGGGCGCCAACCAGGCGCGCGCGGCTGCCGCGGTGTGCACCACCGCACTCGTCGGCGCCACGGGCACCGACGCCGCAGGCGACCGGATGGTCTCCGACCTCGCCGCTGCGGGTGTCGACGTGACGTATGTACGCAGGGCGTCTGATACCAGCGGACATGCCGTGATCGAGGTTGACGACAGTGGCGACAACAGCATCATCGTGATCTCCGGGGCCAACGGCCGGCTGACCGCCGACGACGTCGTATCGGCACTCGATGCCCTCCGGCCGACTGTTGTGATGACCCAGCTCGAATCGCCCCGGGAGGTCACCGAAGCGACTGCGAAGTGGTGCCACGCCAATGGGATTCGGTTCCTACTCAATCCCAGCCCCACAGCGCACCTCGGCCCGTCGATCCTCTCCGGCGCCGACCCGCTGATCGTCAATCAGATCGAGGCGGCGTACTACGCCGAGGCGTCGGAGGACGCCGAACCCACGGAGCTGGCGCGAGCGCTGTTGAGCATGAGTCGATCCGCGATCATCACGCGCGGTGGCGACGACGTGGTCGTGGCCACTCGTGAGTCGATCGACATCCTTGACGTGCCGAAGGTCGACGTGGTGGACACGACCGGCGCAGGCGACGTCTTCGCGGGGACTCTCGCCGCCCATCTCGCCGGTGGGACAACACTTCTCGACGCCGCCCGGTTAGCGACCAGGGCGTCGGCCGATCACGTCGCCGCGAAGTGATGGGGTGTGGTCGAGTGCGGGGCGCACGAAGACCGTGACAGATAGTGCGTACGGTCGTCGGGATCGGGTTACTCGTTTTGGCTGCGAACGTCGTTGTCCACAAGGCGGATCGGTGTTGTCCACACCACGACCCTGTCGGACCGATGGACGGATCAGAACTGTCAGACCTCGCCTGTATGTTCGAGATATGTCCTTAGAGAACCACTCTCGCCCGGTCGGCGACGCGGCGGGTGCACCCGTCTCGCCGCCGGTGCTCGCACGTGTCGCCGAGGACGAAGCGCTGTCGAAGACCGACCTCGTCGAGGTCATCGCGCATTGTGCATCGACCGTGTCCACCGCACAGTTTCGAATGCTGCAGGCCATCAGTCTCATCCACGAAGAGCACGAGGAGGACTACGGCGCCGAGCTCGGCGAGCTCACCAGCGGTGAAGCAGGGTCAGCAGACGCTTTGGACGAGTTCACGCTTCGCGGACGGGCCGGAGAGAATCCACGCGCACAGTACGGACCCACCGGACTCGAACGCACCATCGCCGACGTCGGCGCTGTGCTGACGGTGCCGCCCGGCCGGGCGCGTGAGCTGATCATCGACGCTCATGCACTGCGCTATCGGCTCCCGTACACGTCGTCGTTGCTCGCATCCGGTCGAATCGATCTGCAGCGCTTCCACATCGCCGTCGCACGCACCAGCCTCTGCGGTCCGGAGACGATCGACGAAGTCGACGCGCTACTCGCGGCAGCACTCTCCGCACGCGACCACATGTCGACGACGCGATTCGCTACTCTCGTCGACTCAATTGTCGCCCGGGTCGATGTAGAGGCCGTCAAACGTCGCCGCGCCCGCGTCGATGCCGACCGCAATGTTGAGGTCCGACCGGACAGGTTCACTCCCGGTCAGTCACGATTGACCGGAACCGTCCCCGCGGCGTCCGGCGCGCTGATCAACCAGCGGCTGAACATGCTCGCCGGCAGCGTTCACGACGCCGACCCGCGCACCCGCGCGCAGCGTCGAGCCGACGCCCTCACCGCGTTCGCCGATGGGCAGACCACCCTCGACTGCCGATGCGAGGCGTGTGTGGGGCGCGAGGAGGGCGACCGCGAAGCCTTTCGGCCAGAACCCACGGGCCCCGACGGCACCACGGCGGCACCGGCACCGCTGCCCGGTGGCTCTCGAGCGATCATCCACGTGGTGGCTAACCAGTCCACCCTCGACGGCGACGATGACACACCCGGCTACCTCGACGGATACGGGATCATCGACGCCGACACGGTCCGCGAACTCGCGACAGACGCTCATTTCGATCATCTCGACAGCAGCGCAGGTGACGTCGACCCCGGCAGCCCCGACCACGAGGCGGCCGCGCGTGCCGCGCTGCGCTATGTCCCCAGCAAGAAACTCCTGGCGCTGGTTCGGTCGGGCGAATTGTGCTGCACGTTCCCCGGCTGCACCAACCCGGTGTGGACCGCCGATGTCGACCACGGCGAACCATTCAATCACCGGAACCCGCATGACGGTGGGGCGACAACACGGCGAAATCTGAAGCCTGTCTGCAGATTTCACCACCGCATCAAAACCTTCGGCCGTTGGCGCGACTATCGGCCCGATCTCAAGACCGCGCTCTTCGTCTCGCCGACCGGCCACACCTTCGTCGGCAACTCGTTCAGTGGACTCGACCTGTTCCGAGGACTCATCCCCGACAAACCCCCAGGTCACCCTGCGCGCCGCGCAATCGATTCCATCCACGACACCCGTCGCGCACAGGTCATGCGCGTCGTCGAGAAGTGGAACTCGGAAAATCCCCCGCCCTTCTGAGTTCGCCTGAACTCAGTCCGCGGCCGATCCCAGCCGACTGGCCGGAGTGAACGGGTCCGGAACCGAACCGACGTCGACCGACAACGCGAGCGTTTCGCCAATCGTCGGTGCGTGCTTGAACAGGTTGTGTCCGGCGACTGCCAGTACCGGTCCGTTCTGCCAGATGGCGACACCGTCGTCGCCCCACGGCAGAGTGGTCACCCAGCAGTGGACGATTCCGGTCGGCGTCGGATCGAGTCCCGGCAGCGCGCGGGAGACGTACGCGCCAGCGTCATGCGCGTAGCGGGCGAGCGTATCACCGTCGACGATCGTCCCGTCAGGGTCAGCATCGACCGTATCCGAGAGTCCCAGACCATAAGCCGAACGATCCGGGTATGCGGCCGCGTAAATTCCACTGAAGCCGAACTCCCCGCTGCCGTCCTGCAACGTCGGCAGACGGCCGATACTGGTGTCGCGCACCGCGAACGACACTCGCACGTGTGCGCCGAGTTGCACCGGGATCTCGATGCCGACCGAGCGGGCCAACGCCGCCGTGCCTCTACCGGCACACACCACGGCCGCACCGTGATCGCCGACAAGCGTGGGACACCGCACCTGCACGCTGTCGTCGACGATGCGCACCGAAATGGCCTGTTCACGAACGATCCGGTCACCCAGCGCAGCCGAAAGCAACTCGATGGCGGTGCGGGTGTGGATGGAGCCTGCGGTGGGATCGAACACCGCAGGGCCGTCGTAGTCGGCCAACTGCGGCAGCAGTGTACGCAGTTCTCCGGAGTCGATCTCGCGGGCACCGATCTCCGAATACTGTTGCATTGCAGGAAGTCTGCGCACCGCGGTGTCGCCGAGCGCGAGACCTCCGTCACCGGAGACGAGCGGCGCCCCCAACTCGTCCTCCCATCGCCGCCAGTGCGCGCGAGCACGGACGGCCAGTTCGACCATCCGCGGATCGTCGTGCGCATGTCTGAAGATGCGTGACTGGCCCGCCGACTGCCCGAAACCCGGTGTGCCCGTCTCGTACACCGTGACGGTCGATCCCTGCTGCGCGAGTTGATACGCGGTGGAGAGCCCGATGATTCCAGCGCCGATCACCGCAACGTCTGACGTCAGTGCCATGTGCCCACCGTACGTCCGCGTGACACGTGACGTCGCGCGCTCGGCGCGTACCGTCGAAAGCGGGGACCGAAACGAGAGGAGCCGTGTCACATGGCAGACGAACTCAACGGAATCACCGTGGCCTTCCTGGTTGCACCGGAAGGAATCGAGCAGGTCGAGTTGACCGAACCGTGGCGCGCCGTCGAAGAGACCGGCGGCACACCGAAACTCGTATCCACCAGCGACGGCGAGGTGCAAGCATTCAACCACCTCGACGCCGCCGACAAGTTCAGCGTCGACGCGACAACCGATTCGGTCAGCGCAGCCGACTTCGACGCGCTCGTGTTGCCCGGCGGCGTCGCCAACCCGGACTTCCTGCGCACCGACGCATCGGCGGTGGCCTTCGCGAAGGGTTTCTTCGACGCGGGCAAGCCCGTCGCGGCGATCTGCCACGCCCCGTGGACGCTCGTCGAAGCCGACGTCGTACGCGGTCGCACGCTCACCTCGTGGCCGAGCCTGCAGACCGACATCCGCAACGCGGGCGCCACCTGGGTCGACGAGGAGTTGGTCGTCGACCGCGACGGCCCCAACACCCTCATCACGAGCCGCAAGCCCGACGACCTCGCGGTCTTCGACGCTGCCCTGGTCGCCGAGTTCGGCCGGAGCAAGGTGACGAACTAGGACACAGTCAGTCCTGAGCGTCGAGCTCCGCAGCGATGTCGGCAGGGAAGCCGCCGGTGGCAACCGGGCCCCACGACGTCGGCGTGATGCGGATCAGCGACTTCTTCTGCACCCGCATCGCGGCGCGGTACTCCTCCCAGTCGGGGTGCTCACCGGAGATCGAGCGGAAGTAGTCGACGAGGACGTTTTCTGCCTCAGGCATGTCGAACACCTCGGCGGTGCCGTTGACCTGCACCCACGGGCCGTTCCATTCATCGGAGACGACGCAGACACTGACGTCGGGGTGCCGCTTGGCATTCGACGTCTTCGCCCGCCCGGGGTACGTCGCGATGACTATCCGTCCCTCGTCGTCGACCCCACCGGTCACCGGGGAGAGCTGAGGTGAGCCGTTACGTCGCTGGGTCGCCAGCAACATGCGGTGTCGGGGGCGGAGGAACTCGAGGAGTGCGCTGTGATCGACGGCGTCGGCGGTCGCAATGTTTCGGGCCATGACCCGACACTACGACCGCCGACACGTCCGCCGCTCACACAGAGGCAGACGACCTGCTCAGTCGAGTTCCTTGCTCCCCGGATGCTTGCCCGTGGGCGCCTCGGCAGGCGCGTGATCACCGATGGATCCGTTCAGGTCGATCGCATCGTTGCGGATGGTCCGCTTCGAGCCGGCCGCGGGAATCAACTCGTACTCGGCGAGGAGCTGGCCGATCTCGTTGCCCTCGAGCTTGCCGAGAATGGCTTCGCGGATCTTGCTGGGGCCGGGAAGGTCGGCGATCTTGCCGTCGCGGAGACGACTCGTCGCCGCCACCATGCTGCGAACGTCGTAGGTCGAGTTGAACACCTCGGGCACCGCGCGCTCGATGCCGAGCAAGGTGTAGGCGGCCTCCATCGGCGTACGCACCGAGTACTCGGTGGTGAAGATGCAATCGCGGCTGGATTCCGCGAACTGTCCGATGAACGCGAAGTTCACCGATCCCTTCGGTACGACGTCGGGACGATCACCCGCCTGCCGCGGCATGAAGAACGACGTGACGTACGGCATCATCACCGGAACCGCCTTCGCGCCGGTCGCAGCCATCTCGGGGATCTGTTCCTCCGGCACTCCGAGGTGGTACAGCCACTCCTGCGTGATCTCCTCACCCGTGCACTCCGACATGCCCTTCTTCACGTAGTTGCCGGGGGTGTCGACGAGCAGTGCATACACCCACACCACGATCTGGTCGGACGGCTGCTGCTTGAAGTGCGGCTGCCGGTTGACCGTCCAACTCATCAGCCAGTTGGAGTCCTTGGCCGTGACGATGCCACCGGTCACCACGCGCCCCGAGAACGGATCACGCTTGGTGATCTTCTGGATGTACGACGGGATGCGCGGGTCGAGCGTGGTCACCGTGCATGACTCCCACTTGGTCTTGTCGATGTTGCCGCCGAAGACGTCGGGATGTCCGAACGACGGGTCCTTCACCGCGATGCGCCGCCACAGATCCCAGGCAGGCGCCGGTCCGGTGTTGAGCTTCGCAGGCGTCTCGTGATCGCCGTTGTCGGAGTTCTCGGTCAGCGACCCGATGGTCATGAACAGCAGGTCGTTCTCACCCAGCTCGGTGACACCGTCCTTGCCCGCACTGTCCGGCACCGTGCTGTCCTTGCCAGCGGTCCAGTGAATCTTCGTGGCCTGCTTACGATCTCCGCTGATCTCGAAATCGACGTCGGTGACCTCGGTGTCGAAGTGGAATGTCACGCCCTGGTCGAGCAGCCAGGTGTAGAGCGGCAGCACGAGCGACTCGTACTGGTTGTACTTGGTGAACTTCAACGCACTGAAATCGGGCAGACCACCGATGTGGTGGATGAAGCGGTGAATGTAGAGCTTCATCTCCAGCGCCGAATGCCAGCGCTCGAACGCGAACATCGTCGTCCAGTAGAGCCAGAAGTTGCTCTCGAAGAACTCGTCGCTGAAGACTTCGTCGATGCGCTTGTTTTCCATCTCCTCACGCGTCGCGAGGAAGACACGCGCGATGTCCTTCTGCGCCTTGTCACTGAGAGTGAACTTGTTCTCCGTGTGCGCGTCCTGCCCGCGGTTGATGGTGGCGCGGCACAACGAATAGTTGGGGTCGTCCTTGTTGAGCCAGTAGAACTCGTCGAGGACGCTGGCTCCCTCGATCTCGATCGACGGGATGGAGTGGAAGAGGTCCCACAAACACTCGAAGTGGTTCTCCATCTCGCGGCCACCGCGAATCACGAAGCCCTTCTTGGGTTCCTTGATGCCGTCGAGCGCGCCACCGGGCAACTTCAGGCGCTCGAACACCGTGATCTTGTCACCCTTCATCTGCCCGTCGCGGATGAGGAATGCCGCCCCGGACAGCGAGGCAAGTCCCGCACCGACAAACCACGCCGTCTTGTCGTCGACTCCCTTGGGTTTCCGTGGCCGGGCGAACGCCTCGTAGTTGCCGCTGCTGTAGTACATGCACACTGCCTTTCGGTCGATCGACCCCCGCCGTTGATATCTCCCACCATCAGCCCTACCACCTCACGGTGATGCCTGAGTGAAATCCGTACGCCTCGCCGCGGGATTGCACGCAGACACACCTACTGGGCACGAACGCGCCCCCGCCACATCTCGCCGTGCGCGTGCAACACCACACACGCTTGTGTAGTCGGCTCTAGAGTTGACGAGATCCATCACGAGAGGCTCGGGGCACGAGGGTGTCCTCCGAAGCGAGAGGAACTCGATGTCAGTGACGGCTCCCGACCGCCCGACAGGTCTTCGCGAACTCACCATCCGCGGAGTGATCCTCGGTGGCGTGATCACCCTGGTGTTCACCGCTGCCAACGTCTACCTCGGCCTCAAGGTCGGCCTCACCTTCGCAACGGCCATTCCCGCCGCGGTCATCTCGATGGCGGTACTGCGCAGTTTCGCCAACCACTCGATCGTCGAGAACAACATCGTGCAGACGATTGCGTCGGCTGCCGGCACACTGTCGGCGATCATCTTCGTGATCCCCGGCCTGGTGATGGTGGGGTATTGGACCGGCTTCCCGTACTGGATCACCGTCGCCGTGTGTCTGGTCGGCGGGATCCTCGGCGTCATGTACTCCATCCCGCTGCGTCGCGCACTGGTCACGGGATCCGACCTGCCCTATCCCGAGGGTGTCGCCGCTGCGGAGGTACTCAAGGTCGGCAACACCGACGAAGGGGGCAGACGCAATCGAATCGGTCTGCGCGCCATCACCATCGGCGGCATCACGTCGGCGATCTTCGCACTCCTCGGCAATCTCAAACTGATCAGCACCGACGTCTCAACGGCGTTCCGGGTCGGCTCCGGGGGCACCATGATCGGTGCCGGACTGCAACTCTCGCTGATCGGTATCGGACATCTCGTGGGCTTGAGCGTGGGCATCGCCATGTTCGTCGGGGTGATCATCTCCTACGGGATCATTCTCCCGATCAAGTCCGCGGGGCAGTTCGCCGCGAACTCCGACGTCGCCGACGTCGTCAGTACCGTGTTCAAGGACGACGTCCGTTTCGTGGGCGCAGGCGCCATCGCCATCGCCGCCATCTGGACGCTGCTCAAGCTGATCGCACCGATCGTGAAGGGCATCGTCGACGCCATGGCGTCGGCACGCGCACGCCGCGAGGGCGTTACCGTCGACATCACCGAGCGTGACATCCCCTTCCCCATAGTCGGCGGCACCATCGTCGTGATGCTGCTGCCGATCGGCCTCCTGCTGTGGGACTTCGTCCACGGAACCGCACTCTCCGGTAGCGCGGGCGGGATCATCGCCGCCAC